>DASSMI010000001.1:0-4753 GCA_035688935.1 Candidatus Limnocylindrales bacterium
AGGCGGCGTCCGGCACGCGCGATCCGGGCGGTACCATCCGGCACGACACGCCCGAGGAGCGCCGAGCCCGCATGACCGAGCCGATCACCCTGCCCCGTGCGATCGATCCCGCTGCCGACGTCTACAACGCGAGCCTCGTCCGCCGCGAGGACGAGACCGAGAGCCTGAGCTACTTCTGGGTCCGCTTCGACGGCGAGCCGACCCCGTTCGAGCCGGGGCAGTACATGACGATCGGGGTCATGGCCGACGGGAAGATCCTGCAGCGGCCGTACTCGGTCGCGTCACCACCCGCCGTCGCCGGCGCGGAGGGCTACGAGTTCTACATCCGACGCGTCCAGGGCGGCACGTTCACGCCGGTCCTGTTCGACCTGCCGGTCGGTCATCGGATGCGGATGATCGGCCCCAAGGGCAAGTTCACCCTCCTCCCCGACGACGATCGGACGCACATCTTCATCTCGTCGGGAACCGGCAACGCCCCGTTCATCGCGATGATGAAGCAGCTCCTCCACGACGGCGCGCCGCGGCGGGCGATCATGCTGAACGGCGTCTCGTACGTCCACGAGCTCGGCTATCGCTCGCTCCTGGAGAGCTGGGAAGCGTCCGGCGAGTACCCCGTCACGTTCGTCCCGACCGTCTCCCGTCCGAACGATCCCCTGAACGCGTCGTGGACCGGCCGGACGGGTCGGGTCGAGGCGATCCTCGCCCCGGTGCTCGACGAGCTCGGGCTCGACGCGGGCAACTCGATCGCCTACATCTGCGGCAACCCCGACATGATCGTGTCGGCGGAGGAGACGCTCCTCGGGCGCGGCTACCCGGTCGAGCAGGTCCACAAGGAGCTCTACTGGCCGAAGGGCAAGGAGCCGCGCGGCGCCGCGGCCGCGGATCTCGCCGCCGCGATCGACGCGGCCGAGGCGAACGCCGACCAGTAGGCCGGCTCGGAGCCGCGTCACCGTGAGCGCCTCGCCGCGAACGCCTCGCCGGATCCCCGGCACCGGCCGGGTGGAGGCGTTCAGCGACGGCGTGATCGCGATCATCATCACGCTCCTGATCTTCGAGGTCCGGCTCCCGCAGCCCGCCGACGACTCGAACCGCGCGATGCTCGACGCGTTCATCGCGATCACGCCGAAGCTCGCCTCGTTCGCGGTCAGCTTCGTGACGGTGGCGATCTTCTGGGTGAACCATCACTCGTTCTTCGCCGGGATCAGCCACACCGACTGGAAGCTGCTCTGGGCGAACAACCTCCTCCTGTTCTTCCTGGCGATCGTGCCGTTCACGACCGCGGTCCTCGGCGATCACGTCGGCCAGCCGATCGCGGTGGCGGTCTACGCGCTGAACCTGGGCCTCGCGGGCGCCGCGTTCACGCTCATGGGCTACTACGTGCTCTTCAAGGCCCGCCTCGTCGACCCGCGGATCTCGGACGGCGCGCGGCGGATCGAGGTCAAGCGGAGCATCCTCGGCACGGCCCTGTACCTGCTCGCCGCGCCCATCGGGCTCGTCGCCCCGGGGCTGGCGCTGGGGCTCTTCGTGGTGATCCCGATCGGGTTCATCGTTCCGGGCCTGTTCGGCCGGGTCGGAACGGAGCTGCGCGGGTTCACGGACGCGACGCCCGAGCCCGAGACACGGATCTAGCCGAACAGCACCCGCTGGCCGAAGCCCGGCGCGCCCTCGAGCTCCAGCATCCGCCGCTTCGTCTCGAGGCCACCAGGCGCCGAGAAGCCCGTCAGCTTCCCGTTCGCACCGACGACCCGATGGCACGGGACGACGATCGGGAACGGGTTCCGGGCGAGCGCCGCCCCGACGTCGCGCGCGCCCTCCGGATCCGCCCGCCCGATCGCCCTGGCGATCTCACCGTACGTCCGGGTCGCGCCGGCGGGGATGTCGCGCGTCGCCGCGTACACGGCCCGTCGCAGGTCGTCGATCCCCCGCTCGTCGAGTGCGACGAAGCGAAGATCGCGTGCGCCGCCGGCCAGCACCTCGACGATCGCTGCGACCGCCTCGCGGACGGCGCCGGGGACGTCGCCGGTGTCGGCGATCCGCCGCAGCTCCGCCGTCCGGGCGCTCGGCAGCCGGACGCTGGCGATCCCGGCGTCGGTCCAGCGGACGGCACACGTCCCGAGCGCGGTGTCGAAGGCGACGATCGAGTCGGTCATCGGATCCATCATCGCTCGGAACACGGGCAGGGACGCCCGAGTTGCAGATGACCTCTTGACAACCGTCGTATGGTGTCGGTCATCCGACCGATGTCGGTCGATCGACCGACTGACATGCCGGACCTAGCTGCGAGGAGGCCCGGGATGGGCTACGACATCGAGGGACGGCTGCTCGAGGTCTGCACGTGCAACGTTCTCTGCCCGTGCTGGGTCGGCGAGGATCCCGACTACAAGACCTGCGACACGACGATCGCGTGGGGCATCGAGAAGGGAACGATCGAAGGCGTCGACGTCGGCGGCCTGACGCTCGCCGTCTCGGCCCATATCCCCCGGAACATCCTCGAGCCGAAGTCGTGGACCGCCGTCGTGTTCGTCGACGACAAGGCGAGCGACGAGCAGCAGGGCGTCCTCCTGAAGCTGTTCACCGGGCAGCTCGGCGGCGCCGTCGCCGATCTCGCTGGCCTGATCGGCGAGGTGGTCGGCGTCGAGCGGACGAAGATCGAGTTCTCGGTCGAGGGTGGCAAGGGGCGACTCGTCCTCGGCTCGCTCGTCGAGGCCGACATGACGCCGTACGTGGGCGCCACAGGCGAGCCGACGACGCTCGCCGGGACCGTCTTCAGCACGATCCCGGGCTCGCCGGTCTACGCGGCGAAGGCCAGCCGCTACCGCCGGGACGGCGCGAGCCACGGGATCCCGAGCGTGGACCTGGAAGGCCACAACGCCCTCCAGGGCCACTTCAAGTTCGCGGCGTAGGCCCGGACCGGAGAGGAGTCAGGCGATGTTCGCGAGCCAGCACCTTCGCCAACCCCGTCGCGATCGAGCGATCCTCGGCGCGGCGCTGGCCGCGATCGCCGGCCTCGCCTGGCTGTCGCTGGCCGTCTGGTCGGCCTCCCCGTGGGGACGCTACCTCCATCACGAGGGCGGCGTCGGTCCGGCGCCGCTCGAGATCGGGCTCTTCGTCGCGGGTTGGGTCCTGATGATCGTCGCGATGATGCTCCCGTCGAGCGTCCCGCTCGTCCTCGTCTTCGCGGGCGTCGTCGCTCGGCGACCGCAGCCCGGCGTCCTCGTCGGGCTGCTGCTCGCGGGATACCTGGCCGTGTGGTCGGGGTTCGGGGCGGCGGCCTGGCTCCTGGATCGCGCGATCCACGCGACCGTCGACGCCTGGCCGTGGCTCGCCGAGCATCCCCAGCTGATCATCGGGACGACGCTGGCGATCGCCGGGCTCTGGCAGTTCAGCCCGCTCCGCGATCGCTGCCTCGATGAGTGCCGCAGCCCGTTCGGCTTCGTCGTCAACCGCTGGCGCGCGCAGTCGATCCGCCGCGAGTCGTTCCTCATGGGGGTCGCCCACGGCGCGTTCTGCGTGGGCTGCTGCTGGAGCCTGATGCTCGTGATGTTCGGCGTCGGGCTCGGCAGCCTCAGCGCGATGCTCGTGCTCGGCGGCGTCACCGCGATCGAGAAGAACCTGCCGTGGGGACGGCGGCTCACCCGGCCGCTCGGTGTGATCCTCATCCTGGCAGCGGTCTACGCGATCGCCGGGTGAGACATGCCGCGTCGTATCCTCGGGCGAACGTGGATGGGACCGACGCGCCCCCGGCGAGCCGAGCCGAGCGTCGCCAGCAGGCGACCGCAGACACGCGTGCCGCGATCCTCGAGGCCGCTCGATCGACCCTGCTCGCGGTGGGATACGCCAATCTCTCGACGCGGGCCGTGGCCGAGTCCGCCGAGGTCCCGCTCAGCCAGATCCACTACCACTTCGGGAGCAAGCAGCAGCTCATCTTGTCCGTCCTCGGCGCCGAGAACGAGCGGCTCCTGCAGCGTCAGACGACGATGTACGCCGGCCCCGAGCCGCTCTGGAAGCAGTGGGAGCTCGCCTGCGACTACCTCGACGAGGACCTCGATTCGGGCTACGTCCGGGTGCTCCAGGAGATGATCGCCGCCGGCTGGTCCGATCCCGACGTCGCCGCGGCCGTCCGGGGCTTCATGAGCGGCTGGTTCGGCCTGCTCCGGGACGTCGCCGCCCGCGCCGCCGAACGGCTGGGCGGACTCGGACCGTTCACGCCGGCCGAGGTCGCGACCCTGATGGGCATGCCGTTCATGGGCGCCGAGGAGATGATCGTCCTCGGGTTCGGCGAGCCCGATCTTCCTGCCAGATCGGCCCTCCGCAAGGTCGGCGCGATCATCCGGGCCTACGAGGAGGGACCACGATGACGACTGCGACCCCTGCCCGCGCATCGGACCCCGCGCCGGCCGTCCAGGAAGCGATCGAGGCGACGATCGCCGACTACTACCTGGGCTGGTACGACGGCGATGCCGACCGGATGGCGCGGGCGCTCCATCCCCGGCTGGCGAAGCGCGGCTGGCTCCGGGACACCTCCGGCATCCCGGCCTTCGACGGCGACGACTTCACCGCGATGGTCGAGTACACGCGCCGCGGCCAGGGCCGGACGACGGATCCGGACCGTCGCCGCTACGAGGTCCGAGCGGTCGAGGTGTACGACGACATCGCCTCGGCGTGCGTCTACGCCGTCCCCTATGTCGACTATCTCCATCTCGTCCGCACCGACGATGGGTGGCGGATCATGAACGCGCTCTGGCGGAAGCCG
>DASSMI010000002.1:0-12457 GCA_035688935.1 Candidatus Limnocylindrales bacterium
CGGGCCGATCGAGGACGGCGCGCCGGCGCGGTGACGAGCACCGCGACACCCGGAGCCGGGCTGCTGCCCGCGCGCGCGGCCCGGCCGATCCGAGCCGGCGAGCGGATCCACGTCATCGGCGCGGCGGGCGCCGGCGCGAGCGCTGCGGTGCTCCACGCCGCATGGGCGGGAGCAGACGTTGACGGCTGTGATCCCGGCGGGCCGAGCGCATACACGTCGCCGATCACGGCGCTCGACGTCCCGCTCGTGTGGGAGCACGCCGCGTCGCACGTGACGCGGACGCCGCCGCCCGAGCGGCTCGCGGTGACGAAGGCCCTGACCGCGATCGCACCCGATCATCCCGAGCTCGCCGCGGCGCGCGCCGCCGGGATCCCGATCGAGCCGTGGCAGCAGGTGATCGCCGACGCGGCCTCCGGCCGGCGGCTGATCGGCGTCGCGGGCACGCACGGAAAGAGCACGACGGCCGGATGGTTGGTCCACGTCCTCGTCGATGCGGGACTCGACCCATCGGCGTTCGTCGGAGCGCTCCTCCCGCCGGCGCTGACCGGCGGGCCGGCCGCGACGGCTCGTCGGGGATCCGGTGATGCCTTCGTCGTCGAGGCCGACGAGTACGCCGGCAACTTCGAGGCCTATCGGCCGTCGATCGCGATCGTCACCTCGGCCGAGTGGGACCATCCCGACGTCTTCGCCGATCGCTCGGCGGTCGTCGACGCGTTCGTCTCGTGGCTCCGGGCGGCCGCGGCGACCGCGGATGGTGGCTCGGGTCAACCGCTCGCGATCATCGGCCTCCAGGGCGGCGGCGAGCTCGTCGCCGACCGTCTCCGGGGATGGCCGGGCCGGATCGTGACGACGGCGCTCGTCGAGACCAGCGAACGCTCGGGCGCCGGGGACGCCGTCACCGGCCGCGTCCTGGCGCTCGACCCCGATGGGTCGACGGTCGAGATCGACGGTCTGGACGCGGGCGGGCCGCGGATCGCGCGACTGGCAACCGCAGGCCTGCACAACGTCAGGAACGCGCTCGGTGTGGCTGTGGCGGCCCGGGAGGCCGGCGTGCCGGCGGACGTCATCGTTCGGGCGCTCGGCACGTTCCGGGGCGTCGGCCGCCGGCTCGAGCGGCTCGGAGACGCCAGGGGCGTGGTCGTCTACGACGACTACGGACACCATCCGACGGCGATCCGGATGACCCTCGACGCCGTCCGTCAGCGCGAGCCCGGCCGGCGCATCTGGGCCGTCTACGAGCCGCTCACCTACCACCGCACCGCGGCGATGCTCGACGCGTTCGCCGAGGTCCTCGCCACCGCCGACGCGGTCGCGATCGCCGACATCTGGGCAGGCCGCGACCCGGATACGACGATCACCTCGGCGGCGGCCCTCGCGGAGGCGGTCGCCGGCCGCCGGCCGGACATCCCCGTGGCAGCACCCGGTACGGTGGAGGCGACGGCCGCCTGGCTCGCCGGCGAGGTCCGCTCCGGTGACGCCGTGCTCGTCATGGGCGGCGGGAAGAGCACCGTCATCGGCCGGCGACTGCTCGAGGCCCTCGCGGACCGCTGATCGCCGGGACGGTATCCTTGCCGGCGTCACCGTTCGATCCGCGCCGCACGTTCCGCCGCGCCGATCGCCCAGCGCAGGGAGGCCCATGGCCGGAGAGAGTTCGTTCGACGTCGTCAGCGACTTCGATGAGCAGGAGCTGCGGAATGCCCTCGACCAGGTCCGTCGCGAAGCGGGCCAGCGGTACGACTTCAAGGGCGTGACGGTGGACATCGCCCAGGCGAAGGACGAGCTCGTCCTCGTGACCGACGACGAGCACCGCGCGGCGGCCCTGAAGGACCTGATCGAGTCGAAGGCCATCCGCCGAAACCTGTCGCTGAAGATCTTCGATTGGGGCAAGGTCGAGCCTGCCGGTGGCAACAAGGTCCGTCAGGTGATCACGCTCCGACGCGGCCTGAACGACGAGCTCGCGAAGAAGATCAGCAAGCTCATCCGGGAGGAGTTCCCGAAGGTCAAGCCGCAGATCCAGGGCGACGCCGTCCGCGTGGCCGGCAAGAGCAAGGACGACCTGCAGAAGGTCATCACCCGGCTGCGGGAGCTCGAGGACGTGCCGGTCCCGCTCCAGTTCCAGAACTACCGGTAGCGATCGATGATGCCGGGCACTCGCTACGCGCGGGCCGTGATGATCGTGATCACCGTGATCCTGATCGTCGGCATGGTCGCGACGTTCGCAGTGAGCCCGGTCGGGCCCTGATGGTCGACCAGACACGCGACGAGCTCGAGACGCGCGCGGCCCCCGAGACCGTCGAGACCGCCGAATCCGACGCGACCGGGCTCGGGGCCGAATCCGAGCCGGCGGCGGAGCCCGACCCGGCCGAGTCCGAGCCGGCGGCGGCGTCCGAGACGGCAGAGCCGGGCGCGATCGACGCGACCGCGGCCGCCGAGCCCGAGGCGGCCCAGCTCGAAGCGGCCGAGCCCGAGCCTGACGCGCCTGAGCTCGCGGCGCCGGAGCTCGAGCCCGCCGGGCCGCGAACGGTCGGTCGCTTCGTCGCCGACGCGCTTCGGACGGCCGGCGTCCGGTATGCGTTCACCGTCCCGGGCGAGAGCTTCCTGGGACTCCTGGACGGGCTCCACGCGGCAGGGATCCGGGTCGTCGCGACCCGTCACGAAGGCGCCGCGGCGTTCATGGCCGAAGCGCACGGACAGCTCACGGGCCGGCCGGCCGTCGCGATCGGGACGCGCGCCGTCGGTGCGGCGAATCTCGCGATCGGGATCCACACGGCGCGCCAGGATTCTTCGCCGATGTTCGCGATCGCGGGCGGCGTGGAGCGTCCGTTCCGTGGCCGTGAGGCGTTCCAGGAGATCGACCATCCCGGAACGATCGGCGGGCTCGCGCCGTTCGCCGCCGAGCTGGACGCCCCGGACGACGTCCCCAAACAGCTCGGCGACGCCGTCCGTGCGGCGTTGACCGGCCGGCCCGGTCCCGCGTACCTCGCGATCCCGGAGGATCTGCTCGACGTCGAGCTGCCGGCCGGCACGGCGCTCGACACGTCGCGTCCGGCTCCGCTCCGGCCGGACCCGGCCGACGTCCGGGCCGTTCTCCACCTGCTGGCCGCGGCCGAGCGGCCGGTGATCCTCGCCGGCGCGGGCGTCCTCCGCGCGCGGACCTCGACCGACCTGATCAAGCTCGCCGAGCTGCTCCGCGTCCCGGTCATCGCGAGCTGGCGCCGCGGCGACGTCGTCTCGAACGACCACCCGCTCTATCTCGGGATGGCGGGCTACGGCAGCCCGGCCGTCGTTCGCGAACGGCTCGAGCGCGCCGACGTGATCCTCGTGGTCGGATGCCGCCTCTCCGAGATCACGTCGTTCGGCTATGCGATCCCGGCGACGGGCCAGCGCTGGGTCCACGTCGACGTCGAGCCCCTGAGCCGGCGCTCCGGTCTCCCGCCCGCCGAGCGCACGGTCCGCTCGGATGCCCGAGCGTTCCTCCGGGCCGCGGTGACCCGACTCCAGGAGGGCGTCCTCGATGCCGCTGTCGCCGACGCGCGCGTCGCCCGGAACGCAGCGGACCGTGAGGCGTGGGAGGCGGCGACCGAGCCATCGGACGAGACGTGGTCCGGACCCGGCGTCCACCCGGGCCAGGCGATCGGGACGCTCCGCCGGCTGCTTCCCGACGACGCGATCATCGCAACGGACGCCGGCAACTTCGGGCTGTGGCTCGCCCGTCACTTCCGATTTCGCCGGCCGGGCACGTTCCTCGGCCCGACCTCGGGCGCCATGGGCTACGCCCTTCCGGCTGCGATCGCCGCGTCGCTCGTCCACAAGGAGCGTGCGGTCGTGGCGG
Organism: Candidatus Limnocylindrales bacterium; assembly: GCA_035688935.1. Lineage (GTDB taxonomy): Bacteria > Chloroflexota > Limnocylindria > Limnocylindrales > CSP1-4 > CF-46. The sequence goes on from DASSMI010000002.1 coordinate 3,833, forward strand.
TCGCCGGCGACGGCGGGTTCGCGATGACGATGGCGGAGCTCGAGACGGCCGTCCGCGAGCATGCGAAGGTCGTCGCGATCGTCTTCGACAACGAGCGCTACGGCACGATCCGGATGCACCAGGATCGTCGCGAGGGCGACGCCGCGCCGATCGCGACGGATCTGGGGCCGGTCGACTTCGCGGCGATCGCCCGTGCCTGCGGAGCGCGCGGCATCCGCGTCGAGACGAACGCCGCATTCGAGGGCGCCGTCCGCCAGGCGCTCGCGAACGACCGGGTGACCGTGATCCAGGTCCAGCTCGATCGGGGCTGGGTCGCGCCCGACGCACCGTTCCGGTCGGCCGGCTAGGGGTGGCCCGACCGGCGACATACCACCTGACGCCGGTGGAGTGGTGGTCTCGCGCGGATCCCGCCGAGCCGCTCATCGCGCCGTCGCTGGTGGTCGAAGGGTTCATCCATTGCACGACAGGCGCCGAGGAGATGGTCGCGACGGCGAACCGCCACTACCGCGACGACCCGCGTGACTTCGTCGTCCTGACGCTGGACCTGGCGAGCGTCGGGAGCCCGTGGCGCGTGGACGACCCGACCGGCATCTACCCGCACGTCTTCGGGCCGATCGATCGCTCGGCCATCCTCGCGGTGCGACCGATGCCGCGCGCCACCGACGGGACGTTCCTGCCGTTCGAGGAGGGCTCGGAACCCGGACGAAGCGGCTGAAGCCGTTTGCTAGACTCCGCCGCGCGCGACCGCGTGCGACAGCACCCGTCCCGGAGTCCGAGCATGCCGACCCCCGCGTCCGTCGCCGCAGGTGAGCGGCTCACCGTCGTCCTCGGAGAGGCACGTCCCGACGACCGATCCCTCGGCGGGAAAGGTGCGTCGCTCGATCGGCTCGCGCGCCTCGGCCGCCCGATCCCTCCCGGGTTCTGCGTCACCGCGGCGTCGTACCGGGCGTGGCTCGCGAGCGTCGCCGACCGCGGGGCGCTGGGCGCAGCCGTCACTCGGTTGCCGGACCCGGCGGCGCGCGATGAGATCGTCGCGCAGCTGTCCGCCGCAGCCACTCCGGATCCGGTCCGCGACGCGGTCGCGACCGCGCTGCGGGCGCTCACGAGGGAGCTGACGCAGCGTGAGCCGATCCTGGCGGTTCGCTCCTCCGCGCTCGACGAGGACGGCGCGGCCGCTTCGTTCGCAGGCGTCCACGAGACGGAGCTCGGCCTGCCGCCCGACGTCGATGAGGTGCTCGGGGCCGTGCGCCGGTGCTGGCTCTCCTTGTGGAGCCAGGCGGCGGTCGCCTATCGGGCCCGGCGAGGACTGCCCTTCGACGGCGTCGCGATGGCCGTCGTCGTGCAGGCGGTCGTCCCGGCGGAGATCTCGGTCGTCGTGTTCACCCGCCACCCGGTGACCGGCCGCGACGACGTCCTGATCAACGCGATCCGCGGCCTCGGCGAGCCGATGGTGTCCGGGACGGCGACGCCGGAGACGGTCGTCGTCGATCGGGCCGGACGAATCCTCGAGCGCATCCCCGGCGATCGCGGCCCACGGCTGTTCGTCCGGGGCGGTGCCGTCGGGTCCGAGGTCGATCTCGACGCCGCGCCGATCCTCGACGACGGCGCCGCAGTCGCGCTGGCGGAGACCGCTCTCGACGTCGAGCGTCAGTTCGGTGGACCGGTCGACATCGAGGCGGCGTTCGCCGGCGGACGCTGGATCCTCCTCCAGGCGCGACCGATCACCGCGGGCTTGCGATGACGACCGAGGATCCGCCGATCCCGGTCCGGGCGACCGCGGCCGACGATCCGGACTTCCCGATCGCCTGGGAGCCCGGCGAAGCCGAGCTCGAGTGGGAATGGGACGACATGCACTCGCCACGGGCGGTCCCGCCGCTGAGCGAGGACTACCTGATGGTCCTCGGCGGCGGGTTCGCGGCGATGTACCGCGAGGTGGGGCTCCCATTCGAGATCCTCACCCGCGTCTGGAACGGGTTCGTGTACTACGCCCGCCTCATCCACGCTCCGGAGGAGGAGCGCGCCGCGCTGCGGGAGAGCGCGCCGGATCGCTGGCGGTCGATGATCCCCCGGTCGGCGGCGTATTGGGCGGCCGCGCGCCGTGAGCTGGAGGCGATGTACGCCGAGATCGAGGCGATCCGCGGGACAGAGCCGGCCGCGGAGCTCGCCGCCGCGTGGGAGCGTGCCTGGCAGCACGCCGGGCGAGCGTGGGAGATCCACTTCGTCGCGATCTTGGGGCCGTACCAGGTCCTCGAGGACCTCATCGAGCGATACGCCTCGATCGTCGAGGGCGCGAACCCCGCGGACGGCCTCGAGCTCGTCGCCGGGACGGTCGAGGAGCTGGCGGCGACCGAGCGCGAGCTCGCGACGCTGACGGCGGCTGCGGCCGCGGCACCGGCGATCGCGGATCGACTGCGGACGGTCCCGGCGCCGACCGTGGACGAGATCCGCGCACTCCCCGGCGGACCGGGGTTCGTCCACCAGCTCGAGGACTTCCTGTCGCGCCGCGGCCATCTCGGGACGATGTGCGAGGACCTCACCGAGCCGTCGTGGAATGCCGATCCTCGGCCGCTCCTCGGCGACATCGGCCGCCGGCTCGCTGCGGATCCCGAGGAGGCGACGCGTCGAGCCGCCCACCGGGTGGCGCTGGCCGACCAACGTGAGGCCACGGTGCGAGCGGCACTCGCCGGCCAGCCGGACGAGCTCGGCCGGTTCGAGGAGCTGCTCGGGTTTGCCAAGGACATCGGCTGGCTGACCGAGGGCCACAACTACTGGATCGATCGGATGTGCTCGGATCGGCTTCGGCGGCTGACCCGACGAGTCGCGCACCGGCTCGTGGCGGACGGCGTGATCGACCATCCGGAGGACGTGGTGTACCTCCGGCGGGCCGAGATCGCCGAGCTGATCGAACGTCCGGCCGACCGACGCCGAACCGTGGCCGAGCGCTCGGCGGTGCACGCGACGAACCTGCGGCGCAGACCGCCCGCGAAGGTCGGCACGATCAGCCCGCCGGACCCGAACGCGAAGGTCGATCCGTTCGAGGGCGCGCATTTCGCGATCGAGGCGGACGGGAGCCTGCGCGGAACGGGCGCCTCGGCCGGCGTGATCCGCGGGATCGCCCGGGTGGTCCGCGGACAGGGCGACTTCGACCGCGTCCGACCCGGCGACATCGTGGTCGCGACCGCGTCGAACCCGGGCTGGCTGCCCTTGTTCGCGATCGCCGGCGGATTCGTGACCGACACCGGCGGCGTCCTGTCGCATGCGGCCGTCGTGGCCCGCGAGTTCGGGGTTCCCGCGGTCGTCGGGACGCGCGAGGGGACGCGCCGGATCGAGGACGGGCGCCTCATCGAGATCGACGGAACGACCGGGCTGGTTCGCTTCGCGTGACCGCCGCCGACGGGGCGAACGCCGCCGGCGGGCGCGGTGGCCGGCTGTTGACGCCGGCCATGCTCGGCGTGGCGAGTGGGGCGATCCTCGTCCCGCTGAACTCGACGATGCTCGCCGTCGCGCTGCCGAGCGTCGCGACGGCGTTCGGGGTGGGACCGAGCGACGTCGCATCACTCGTGACGCTGTACCTCGGCGCGGTCGCCGTGACGCTCCCGGCGAGCGGCAGCATCGGCGACCGGTTCGGGCACCGCCGGTCGTTCGTGACCGGGGTGCTCGGATTCGGGGCCGCGTCGCTCGTCGCCGCGTTCGCGCCATCGTTCGGCGTGCTGGCGGTCAGCCGCGTCCTCCAGGCCGCCAGCGGCTCGCTGGTCTCGACCTCGTCCGTCTCGCTGATCCGCGATCTCGCGCCGGCGGACCGGCGCGGCGCGGCCTTCGGCGTGTTCGACCTGCTCGTGTCGTCGAGCGCGGCGATCGGCCCGTTGATCGGCGGCCTGATCGTTGGCGCGTTCGACTGGCGGGCGATGTTCCTGCTGGCGGCGCCGATCGCCCTCGTCGCGGTGGCGTCGGTCGGGCTCCGGCCGCCGTCGGCGCGGGCCTGGGCATCGGCCGACGTCACGAGTGACCCGCACAGCCATCAGCCCGTCCCGCGTCCGATCGACGTCTGGGGCCTGGTCACGCTCGGGCTCGTCCTGATCGCCTTCCTCGCGGCGCTGCGCGGTGGCCCGACGGCGCTGCCGGCCGCCCTCATCGCCGCCATCCTGCTCGGAGCGTTCCTCGTCCTGGAGGTCCGCAGCGACAGTCCAGCCGTCGATCCGCATCTGTTCCGTTCCCGGTCGTTCAGCGCCGCGGTCATCGGCGTCCTCGGCTCGACGGTCGTCCTCCACGCGACGCTCGTCCTCGTCCCGCTGCTCGTGGAGCGGCTCGACGGCGGCGATCCCGAGGCGAGCGGCCTCGTCCTGCTCGGCATCTCCGCGCTCGGCGGCGTCGCGGCGCCGTTCGGCGGCCGCTGGTCCGATCGCGCCGGCCGCCGGACGCCCGTCGTCGTCGGATCGCTCGTCATGGCGATCGGTCTCGCGGCGCTCTGGTGGATCGCCGGTTCGGCGTCGCCGCTCCTCCTCGGGATCCTCCTTGCCGTGGTCGGCCTCGGGATGGGCTTCACCTCGCCGCGCCAGGCAGCCGCCCTCGAGACCGTGGAACCGGACCGTGTCGGGATGGCCGCCGGCACGTACTACACCGGCCGGTATCTCGGCGGCGTCCTGGGCGCGAGCCTCGCCGGCGCCGTGCTGGGCGGCGCGGTGACCGCAGCGGGCGTGACCCTCGGGTTCGGGGCGCTCGCGATCGTCGCGCTGATCGTGACCGTGGCATCGTTCGGGCTGAGCGGGCGGGTGCCGCACCGGGCATCGCCGGCCGGGAGGGCCTGATGCCGAAACGCGCCGATCCCGCGAACGACGAGTCGCTCAAGCGCCTGGGCGGCGGGCGCTGGCAGACGCGCGACGAGCGGTTCACGATCGAACCCCAGTCGGGGACCTGGGCCGTCGTTGACGCGGAGGAGACCGACGACTTCGGCCTGCCGCTGGTCCGCGGTCCGTTCCCGAGCCTCACCGCGGCGAAGGAAGCGATCGCAGCGGCGCGATCCAGCGCGCCGGCGGAGTCGCCCCTCGCGGGGCGCCTGACCGCGACGCCCTCGAAGAAGCGCGCGCCGGATGCGACGGCGGCGGAGCGCGCCGCGGGGCGAACGAAGCGGGACGAACCTGAGGCACCCGAGGAGCCCGAGGAGCCCGAGCCGGCTGCCGCCCGCCGTCCACCCAACGCCGAGAAGAAGGAGCGCGACCGTGGCTCGTCCGCGGAGCCCGGGGAGCCGAGCGAGCCGAGCTGGATCAGGGATCTTTCGGCCGCCGACCGCGGCCGCGCCCGCCGGCTGATCGGGGTCCTGACCGCTGTCGGCGTCCCGGATCCGGAGGGGATCGTTCGTCGGGATCTCGCCGGCGGCGTCCCCGCGATCGCTGCCGTCGCCGTCGCGCGGGCCATCGCCGCGCTCGGCGATGACGCCCGTCCCGATGACGTCGCGGCCGCCGTCGCCGAGGGTCGCGACGACGAGCTCGGGGTCCGATGGCGTCTCGTCGACGCCGACGGGAGGCCGATCCTCGTCGAGCGACGAGCTCGGAAGCGGAAGGGCTAGCTCAGTCCTCGACCGGCGCGACGACGGGCAGGTCGGCTCCCGCCCGAAGGTGGAATGCGAGCCCGTACACCTCGCCGGTCTCGGGGTCCCGGCGCGGCACCGCCGTGAGGCGCCACCGCCCGTCCTCCCGATCGATCCACCGGGCGAGCGGCCGGCCCTCCTCGAGCACCGCGTCGAGCAGCCCGAACGCCGACGGCGGCAGGCCGAGCATGCTCTCCCGTGCCGGAAGACCCACGGCAGTCGCACCGAACATCGTCCGGAACGCCGGGTTGCCGTAGACGACGACGTGACCGTGGCCCATCGCGATCCCGGCCGGCCGGCGGTTGGAGCCGGGCGGTGGGGCGGGAGCGCGGGACTCCGGAACGAGACCGGCCATCGGCCGCATCATGCGCGCCACCGACGGACCGCGCCAGTCCCGCCCTAGACTTCGCCCGATGAAGATCGGCCTGATGCTCCCCCAGGCGGCGTCCGACGGCGCCGGTGGCACATGGCCCGAAATCCTCGGGCTGGCCCGAGAGGCCGAGGACGGCGGCGTCGACAGCCTGTGGGTCTCGGATCATTTCTTCTATCGCGCCCCCGACGCCGCGGTCGGGGAGGAGGACGGCGGCCACGAGGCGTGGACGCTCCTGTCGGCGCTGGCAGCGACGACGAGCCGCGTCCAGCTCGGGCCGCTCGTGCTGGCGACGTCGTTCCGGCCCGCGGCGATCCTGGCGAAGATGGCGGCCACCCTCGACGATGTCTCGGGCGGCCGGTTCATCCTGGGGCTGGGGTGCGGCTGGCACGAGCCGGAGTACGAGGCGTTCGGGTACCCGTTCGACCATCGCGTGGGGCGGTTCGAAGAGGCCCTCCGGATCGTCGGGCCGCTCCTCCGCGGGGAGCGGGCGACGGCCGGAGGCGAGTGGCAGGGCGTCCGCGACGCCGTCCTGCTGCCGCGCCCCACCCACAAGGTGCCGATCCTCGTCGCCGCGAAGGGCGAACGGATGCTCCGGCTGACCGCCGAGCACGCCGATGCGTGGCAGACGGCCTGGTTCGGACTTCCCGATGACCGCTACCGCACGCGCCACGACGGGCTGCTCGCGGCGTGTGCCGCCGTCGGGCGCGACCCGGCCACTCTCGAGGTCACGGTCGGCATGGACGTGCAGCGCGAGCCCGGAGGCGCTGCGACGCGCCTGGACCGCGCCGCGATCGTGGATGCGATCGCGGCATGGCGCGCCCAGGGGATCGACCATCTCCAGATCAACGTCGGCCCCGCGACCGCCGAGACGTTCGGCATCGTCCTCGAGGCGATCGCGGCCGGCTGACGTTCGTCAGGTCCGACGTCGACGCCGCGTCGGCCCGGCCTCGCCGGGCGCCTTCGTCTCCTCGGCGGCCTTGTGCTGCGCGTCCCGGATCTGCTTGAAGACCTTGCCCATCCCCGGCCGCATGAGATCGCGGTCCTCGGCCGATGCCGCGCGGTCGCGGCGGCGGGCCCGCTCCCGCTCGCGCGGATCCAGATCGTCCTCGCGGTCCATCGATCGCGCTGATCAGACGTTGCTGCCGGTGACGATGACGACCGCGGGTCCTTCCGGCCGCGGCCCCGCGAGGAGGCCTGCCCACGAGGCACCCGCCGCGCCCTCGACGGTGATGCCGAGCGCCGCGCTGAGCTCGTCCTGCGCCGCGTGGATCGCGTCGTCGTCCACGAGCCGCATGTCGTCCACGCGGCCGTCCATCAGGGCGACCGCCGCGGGGATCGCGACCCGGGCCGCGATCCCGTCGGCGTACGTCTCGACCGTCGGCGTGTCGATCGGCCGCCCGGCCCGCCAGCTGAGCGTCATCGACGGCGCGCCGCTCGCCTGGATCCCGAGCACGCGGCACGTCGGCAGCGTTGCCCGGAGCCATGAGCCGATCCCGTTGATCAGCGCCCCGTTCCCGACCGGGACGCTGAACACGGCCGGGGAGGGGAGCGCCCCGCTGTCGACGCCATCGGTGACCTCGACCGCCATCGTCGCCGCGCCGGCGGCGATCCGCGGGTCGTCGCCGTCGACGAGGAGATGGCCGCCGTGCTCCGCGACGTGGGCGTCCGCGCCGGCTCGGGCCTCGTCGAAGTCCTCGCCGATCTCCTCGACCCGGGCTCCGAGGGCACGCATCCGGGCAACCTTCGCCCGGTTCGCACGACGCGACGCGAACACGACGACCGGGACCCCGAGCGCGCCGGCCGCATGCGCGACGCCCTGCCCGAAGTTCCCGGCGGAGGCGCACACGACCGCCCGGTCCGGGCCGATCGCGCCGTCGGCCGCGAGCGCCCGGATGGCGACGCTCGTGCCACGACCCTTGAAGGACCGGATGGGATTGACCGTCTCGACCTTGACGATCACGGGAACGCCCAGCCGCTCGGACAGCCCGTCGTGGACGAACTGGGGTGAGCCGATGAAGGCGGGGTGGATGGCGGCCACCGCCGCGCGGATCGCGTCGGGCTCGAGCTCCGGAATCCGCAGCATCAGGCGATCACCGTCGCGACGCCTTCGGCGACGAGGGGCTCGTCGGTCTCGTACGCCGAGCTCATCGCGCGGTCCCACCACGGCGTCGGTGCCATCGTCAGGGCCTCGAGGGCCCGCAGGACGCTGTCGTAGTTGACGCGCCAGCCGTTGAAGTCGCGCCACGCCTGGTCGCGGTCCTCGACGAGCGGCACGTCGGACGTCTCGAGCACGGCCAACGCACGGTCGAAGCGCGCCCGATCGATCGACGTCGCGTCGAGCGGGGACGGGTTGTGGTCGTACGCGATCCCGAACAGGTCGGCGATCCGGCGCAGCGCGATGTAGCCGGCGCGGATCATCAGGTCGGCCTGGACGTCGCGCTCGATCGCGACGGACGACCGGATGATCGCCGCGGCGTCCATCATGGCGCCCGCCGCGTTCACCCACGAGTGGTTCGCCTGCTGGGAGCGATAGAAGACGAGCACCGGGAGGGACGTGTGCGTCTCCTCGAGCACGGCGAACCAGCGTTCCCACGCGACCCACAGCTCGTGGAGCTCGTCGAGGCCCGACAGTCGGTCCATCCTCGTGATCATCACGACCGGTGACGGC
>DASSMI010000003.1:0-6532 GCA_035688935.1 Candidatus Limnocylindrales bacterium
GCCTGATCGGCAAGTACTGGGGCACCGCCCAGGAGGAGATCGACGGGTTCACGAACGGCGACATGGCGATCGGCACGGCCTGGCAGTACCAGGCGAACACGATCAACGCCGCCGGCGGCAAGCAGGTCGCGGTCACGAAGCCCAAGGAGGGCGCGACCGGCTGGTCGGACACCTGGATGATCTCGTCGAAGGCCAAGCACCCGAACTGCATGTACAAGTGGATGGACTACATCATCTCGCCGAAGGCGAACGCGGATGTGACCGTCTACTTCGGTGAGGCGCCGGTCAGCGACGCGGCCTGCGCCGAGGCCGAGAAGCAGAGCGCCGGCCACTGCGACACGTTCCACGCCAAGGACGAGGCGTACTTCAAGGACGTCTGGTACTGGAACACCCCGACGACGACCTGCCTCGACGGCCGGACGGACGTCCAATGCACCGACTTCGATGCGTGGACCAAGGTCTGGACGGAAGTGACGGGCGGTTGATCGTCCACCTGGCTCGGAACCGACGACCCCCGGCGGCGCGCCGCCGGGGGTCGCTTCCTCGTTCCCCCCGGACGATCGCGTGACCGCCGCGACCGACCGCATCGAGCCGCCCCGGGCGAGCGGGCTGCGATCGATCGCGACGGCGTTCTACCGACATCCGCGGGCCCAGCTCGGGCTGCTGCTCGCGGCCCCGCTCGGCTGGCTCGTCATCGCCTACCTGGGCTCACTCGCGCTGTTCCTCGTCTCGTCGTTCTGGTCGATCGACGCGTTCAGCGGCAACGTCGTCACGACGCCGACCTTGAAGAACTACCAGGAGGTGGTCTCGACCGAGGTCTACCGGACGATCGCGATCCGGACCGTCGTCATGGCCGCCCTCGTGACCGCCGCGACGATCGTCATCGCGTTCCCGATCGCCTTCTACATGGCGAAGGTCGCCGGCGCCCGCACGCGCGGGATCCTGATCGTGTCGATCCTGCTGCCGCTGTGGAGCGGCTACCTGGTGAAGGTCTACGCGTGGCGGCTGATCCTCAGCCAGAACGGCCTGCTCAACTCGGCCCTGGCGCCGCTCGGGCTCAGCGGACCCGGCTACAGCGACGTGGCGGTCTGGCTCGTGGAGACCTACCTCTGGCTGCCGTACATGATCATCCCGATCTATGCCGGCCTCGAGCGGATCCCCGGCTCGCTCCTCGAGGCGTCGTCGGACCTCGGTGGCCGCGCGTGGATCAGCTTCCGCCGGGTGATCCTGCCGCTCGCCCTGCCCGCCGTCGTCGCCGGCTCGATCTTCACGTTCAGCCTGACGCTCGGCGACTACATCACGCCGACGCTCGTGTCGAACACGAAATTCATCGGGAACGTCGTCTACGACTTCATGGGGATCGCCGGGAACCAGCCGTTCGCGGCCGCCTACGCGATGGTCCCGGTGACGATCATGCTCGTGTACCTGCTGATCGCGCGCCGGCTGGGCGCGTTCGAGGCGCTCTGATGCTCCTGCCACGCGGCGTCCGGATCGCCCTGCGGATCGCCGCCGCGGCAACGCTCGCGTTCATCTACATCCCGATCGCCGTCATCGTCCTCTACTCGTTCAACTCGGCGCGGGTCGCGAGCTGGCCGATCCAGGGGTTGACGCTCGACTGGTACGCCCGTGCGTTCTCGAACGCCGGGATCCGGAACGCCCTGATCGCCTCGGTCGAGGCGGCGATCGGAGCGACGATCGTCGCGCTCCTGCTCGGCAGCCTGATCGCGTTCGCAGTTCAGCGCTACGCGTTCTTCGGCCGCCAGACCCTCAGCTTCGTCGTCGTGCTCCCGCTGGCGCTCCCCGGCATTGTCACCGGGATCGCCCTGAACACCGCGTTCCAGAAGATCGGCCTCGACTTCGGGCTGCTCACGATCATCGTGGGCCACGCGACGTTCTGCGTCGTCGTCGTCTTCAACAACGTCGTCGCGCGCCTCCGGCGGACGTCCCGGACGGCCGAGGAAGCCTCGATGGATCTGGGCGCCGACACGCTCACGACCTTCCGCCGGGTCACGTTCCCGGCGATCCGCTCGGCGCTGCTGGCGGGGGCGCTCCTGGCGTTCGCGCTGTCGTTCGACGAGATCATCGTCACGAACTTCACGTCCGGGACGGGGACGCAGACGCTCCCGCTCTGGATCTTCGCGAACTACCAGCGGCCGAACAACCTGCCGCTCGTGAACGTCGCGGCCGTCCTCGTCCTGCTGCTGTCGATCATCCCGGTGTACCTCGCGTCGCGGGTCACGACGGACCCTGCCGCGACCGGACGGAGCTGACCTCAGGTCCAGCGATGGCCGGCCTCGCCCGCGAGGGCGAGCGCGATCAGGGCGAGGAGCCCGGCGAGGGACCGAACAGTCGCGAGAGCTCGAGGGATCATGGGACACTCCTCCGGCGGCGCCGGCTGGTCGAGGCGCTCGACCCCGTTCCGCGGAGTGCCCGGTCGCAAGACGCCGCCGTCAGTGTCGCCGGCGGCGCTTACCTGCCAGTTATCGGGCGATCACATCGACGGGACGTAGTCCGGGTCCAGGTACTTCTCCGGGTCGTCGCGGAACTCCAGGTAGCAGCCTTTGCCGCAGAACCAGTACGTGTTCCCGTCGTGCTCGAGCTTGAGGTCGGTCGTCGTCGTGTCGACCTCCATCCCGCAGACCGGATCCTTCTCGATCGCCATGTGGACAACTCCATTCGGGTACTCCCCGGGAGTATAGGCGACGAGGCCGGTGAAGTAGGATCGGGCGTCATGACCGATCCCCTCCTCCACGACCCGCGCGCGATCCTGATCGCCGAGCGCGACCGGGTCCGGGCCGAGATGGCCGAGGGGATCGTCGCGCCGGGCCCGATGACGTACGGCTCACAGGCGGCCGCCGCGACGCAGGTCTTCGAGCAGCAGCGCGACCTGGCGCTCCGCGATCGCAACGCGGCCCACCTCGCCGAGGTCGAGGCGGCGATCGGCCGGCTCGACGCCGGAACCTACGGGACGTGCACCCGCTGCGGTCAGCCGGTGGCGTCGGAACGGCTCGATGCGCTCCCGTGGGCGGCTCACTGCATCGACTGTCAGCGGATCGTGGGCCGAGGCGGATGACCCAGGTCGAGACGCCGCTCGTCGGCATCGACGCGATCCGTGCGGCAGCCGCGGTCCTGCGCGGCGTCGCGATCCGGACGCCCCTCGTCCCGTTCGGTCCGCCCGCGACCCGGCAGTTGCTCAAGGCCGAATCCCTCCAGCCCATCGGCGCGTTCAAGATCCGCGGCGCGTACACCGCCGTCGCGTCCCTGACGGCGGACGAGCGGCGGAAGGGCGTCATCACGTACTCGTCCGGCAACCATGCCCAGGGCGTCGCGCGGGCGGCCCGCCTGCTCGGTGCTCCCGCCGTCGTCGTGATGCCGTCCGACGCACCGGCCCTGAAGCGGCAACGGGTCGAGGCCGACGGCGCCGAGGTCGTCGTGGTCGGAACCTCGAGCGAGGAGCGCCAGACGGTCGCCGAGCGTCTCGCCGCGGAACGCGGGCTCGCGATCATCCCGCCGTACGACGACGACCGGATCATCGCGGGCCAGGGGACGGTCGGCCTGGAGATCGCCGAGGACCTTCCCGACGTCGCGGGCGTGCTCGTCCCGATCGGCGGCGGCGGGCTCGCGAGCGGGGTCGCGGCGGCGATCCGGGCGCTCGTGCCGAGCACGCGGATCATCGGCGTCGAACCGGACCTCGCCGCGGACGCGCGGGACTCGCTCCGGGAGGGCCGGATCGTCCGCTGGTCGCCCGAAGACTCGTCGCGCACGATCGCCGACGGGACGCGGACGACCGCGCTCGGTCGCCGGAACTTCGCCCACCTGTCGCGCCTGCTCGACACGATCGTCACGATCCCCGAGGCCGAGATCGCGGCGGGCGTCCGGCTCGCCGCCGAATGGAGCCGCCTCGTCGTGGAGCCATCCGGCGCCCTCACGGTCGCCGCGCTCGCCTGGCATGCCGGCGAGGCCGGAGTCACGGGTCTCGACGGCCCGATCGTCGCCGTGGTGTCCGGCGGCAACGTCGATCCCGATCGCTACCGGGCCTTGCTCGACGCGCCGCTCCCCGTCGGCTGACCGCCGGCTACTGCCCTTCGCGCTCGGCCGCCAGCCGCTCGGCGAGGCGCGCCTCCCGCTCGCGGATCTGCTGCCGCTCGCGATCCACGCGACGGTCCACGTCGGCCTCGCGTCGCCGCTCGAAGGCCATCCACCCCGCGATGATCGCGCCGAGGGCCGCGATGAAGACCGTGTCGCCCAGGAGCCACATCAGGCTGCCGGCGATCCGCTGGTCCTCGAGCGGCGCTGGGCCCCACGTCCGGGCGAGCGTCAGGTAGTGCGGGTAGAGGACGACGCTGCTGCCGAGGATCGCGACCGCCAGGAACGTGTTCTGGGGCATCTGGAGGAACACGTACATCGCCCGGACGGGATGTGGCATCCGCCACGGGCTCGGGTCGAGACCGACCGCGGGCCACCAGAACAGGAGGGCCGCGCCGAGGTACAGCGCGTGCTCGACGTCGTGGATGAGCGGGTTCTCGAGCGAGGCATCGAACAGGGGCGAGAAGTGCGTGCCCCACATCACGCCGGCGAACACGAGCCACGCGACGACGGGGAAGCTGACGACCCGGAGGACCCGCGAGTGGAGGACCGGCAGGATGAGCCGCCGGCGGACGTCCGGGTTGGCGGCCCGGAGGAGCAGCGTCACCGGCGCACCCATTGCCAGCAGCGGCGCGGCGACGAGCGTGAGGAGGATGTGCTGGACCATGTGGACGCTGAACAACGTCGTGTCGTAGGCGTCGATCCCCGACATCAGGGCGATCGCGATCACCGCCAGCCCCGACAGGAACGCGACCGACCGGCGACGCGGGACCGGGTTCGTCGGATGGCTGCGGTTCACCCGACGGACGAGGCGGACCCAGGCGAACGCCGCCGCGGCGAGGACGAGGACCACGAGCGGCTCGAACGTCCAGCCGAAGACGATCGCCCCGACCGTCGGCGACTCCGCCGGCGCGGGACCGTGCGCCGCCGCGGGTGCCGGCGCCGCGAGCGCCGCCGCGAAGATCCCGGCCGTCAGCGCCGTGGACACACCGACGCGTGCGCGGATCCGGCCGGAGACGGGGACGTCCATCGGAGTCATCGTCGCATGGCTCGCCGGCGGGAGCCGACGCCGTCCCCGGGCCGGGCCGGCTGCTCGCCGCGGCACGCCCGGCGAGGTCGCTCCGCTATCATGGTCCGCGTTCCGACCCGTGTCGGACGCGGCCCTCCGGCCGGCTCCGAATCTCCACCTGGCGACTCGACGACCGTTGAGGTCGCACGCGTCGCCGACCGAGTTCGAGGACTGTCGATGTCGTCCACCCCGGGCAGCAGGCCATCAACGAGCGCGATCGTCGGATGGCTGATCGCCGCCGTCGTGCTCGCCGGGCTCGCCGTCCTCGTCGTCCTGAACGCCGGGTCGATCTGGAACAGCTTCTTCCCGCCCGAGGCGAAATCGGTCGAGGGGAAGGAGATCCGCGACCTCTACGACATCGTCTTCGTCATCGCCGCGGTCATCTTCTTCTTCGTCGAGGGCCTGATCATCTGGACGGTGATCCGCTACCGGCGCAAGCCCGGTGACGACGCGCTCCCGCCGCAGACCCACGGCAACAACCTCGCCGAGATCACCTGGACGCTCGTCCCCACGGTCATCGTCCTCGTCCTGTTCTTCCTGTCGTGGTCGACGCTGAACAGCGTCGAGGCGACCTCGCCGAGCCCGAACCTGAAGGTCCGCGCGGTCGCCGGCCAGTTCCAGTGGACGTTCGAGTACCTCCCGGCGGACGCGAACGAGACGACGACCACGCCGGTCTTCCGGGTCACCGCCCCCGAGGGCCCGAACGGCGGCCTGGTCCTGCCCGCCGGCCAGACGACCCACCTGTACCTCCAGAGCCCGGACGTGATCCACGCCTTCTACGTCCCGCAGTTCCTGTTCAAGCGCGACGTGGTGCCGGGTCAGGTCAACCAGTTCGACCTGGAGATCCCCGCCACCGACGCCGGCCAGACGTACCGCGGTCAGTGCGCCGAGCTGTGCGGCATCGGTCATCGGATCATGGTCTTCGACGTCCACGCCCTCTCCCCGGACGACTTCCAGGCCTGGTACCAGAAGCAGGTCGAGGCAGCCAACGCCACGCCCCCGCCCGCACCGAGCGGTGGCGCGGCCGGTGGCCCGCCCGTGAACATCACGGCCCAGAACATCAAGTTCGACCAGGCGACGCTCACCGCGCCGGCCGCGGGGTTCACGTTCCACTTCGACAACAAGGACACGGGCACGAACCATGACGTCGACATCCTCGACGGCAGCGGTCAGAAGGTCTTCGACATGAAGGACTTCCCCGGGCCCAAGGTCGAGGACGTCCCGGTCCCCGCCCTCCCGGCGGGCACCTACAAGTTCGAGTGCTCGATCCACCCCGCCCTGATGAACGGCACGCTCACGGTCCAGTAAGGGAGCTCCGATGGCGACCACGACGCTGACGCCCGCCGCCTCCGCCTACCGGAGCGGCCTGTACGAGTG
>DASSMI010000004.1:0-2338 GCA_035688935.1 Candidatus Limnocylindrales bacterium
ACGCCGACGGGGCGCTGCGGCTCGGGTTGGTCGCCCTCGGGATCCTCGGCGGCCTCGCGACGGCCAGCCTGCCCGAGATGGTCCGGCGGGACGACGCGGCGGCCGCCCGGCGCTGACCTACCGCGGCTCGGTGCCGCCGAGCGCCCGGCCGAAGAAGGCGCGCAGTCGCTCCTCGTACTCGGCCGCGGCCACGAACGACTCGCGCAGATGATCCGCGCCGGGCACGATCCACGGCTCGACCGGCGCGGCCGACCGGCGCGTCGTCGACAGGGCGGCCGCCAGGTCGATGGCGTGATGCGGATCGAAGCGCGAGTCCTCCGCGCCGTGGACGAGCATCACCGAGCGGTCCGCCAGGGCCCGGATGGCATCGATCGGGCGGGCGCGATCGAGGTCGATCCCGGCCGCGAGCCCCCACGCCACGGCGCCGGGAACGAGCAGCTCGGGGAAGCCCTGGCGTCGGACCTCCTCCCGAACGGCGGTCCACGGATCGGCGTAGCTGCTGTCGGCCCAGACGGCGACGACGGCCGGCTCGGCGGCGGCCGCGAGGAGGACGGTCGCCGCGCCGTTCGACTCGCCGAACAGCCCGATCCGACCGGCCGGGAGGCCGCGCGCACGGAGCCAGTCCCAGCCGCCGAGCACGTCGTTGCGCTCGCGGTCGCCACCGGTGAACCGGCCGTCCCGGACCGGCGAGTCGCCCTGGTCGCGGAGGTCGAGCATCAGGACGGCGAAGCCGCTCCGGTGGAGCATCCCGGCCGGCAGGAGGATGACGGGATCGCGCCGGCAGCTCCCCACCCCGTGCGCCATGACGACCGCCGGACTGTCGGGATGCGGTCCGGGCACCCACCAGGCGGCAAGCTGGATGCTGCCGTCCCGGCTCGGGACCGTGACGTCGTCGTACGCCGGCATGGCGAACGACGCCGTGTCGACGCGCCCGCCGACCTCCGGTGGGAGCCCCTCCGTTCCGAACTTCGCGGGGGTGTTGCCGGTGAACCGCGGGCGTCCGTCCGGCCCCGTCCCGCAATGGGGCTGCGACGCGGAGATCAGGTCGAACAGCCGCCACGACGCGACCGCATAGGCGACGACGGCGAGCGCGGCCGCGACGGCGACGAGGCGAGCACGGACCGACACGCCGCCGATCATCGCCCACGCCGGGCGTCGGCGTGAGCGGACGTTACGACTCGGCCGGTGCCGGTTCCGCCGGCTGCCCGGGCGGGCTGAGCTGCTCCCGGGTGGCGGCCGGGGCCTTGGCGAGGTCGGCGGGGTCCCGGATCGCGACGTCGAAGACGACGAGGAAGAACACGAACGCGGCGAGACCCCAACCGGCGAGGATCAGCAGCTGCGTGCTTCCGATCGCGATGCCGAGGGCGACCATCGCGGCGACGCCGCCGAGCGGCAGGAACTCGCCCCAGACGAGCGACCGAGGGAACACGGCGTCGCTCCGTCGCCGGCCCAGGGCGCGCTCCGCGTCGTCCCAGCGACCCCAGCGCCAGATCCCGATCCGACCGAGCACCTGGTAGAGCGCGAACGCGACGACGACGGCCGCGACGAACGCGCGGATCTGGTCGTCGACGATGACGCCGTAGAGGGCGATCAGGATGATCGCGAACGAGATGGCGATGAACCCGAGCCGCACCCAGAGCGGGAACGGACGGCGATCATCGACCGTTCTCGCCCGCGGGCCGGCGACGACGAGGGCGGCCGCAGAGCCGACCAGGAGCAGCAGCGCGACGAGCACGGGCGTGTCCCCGAACCGGACGACGAACCCGGTGACGCCGGCGCCCGCGCTGTTCTGGGCGAAGGCTCGGACGGCGATGGCGACGACGATCCCCAGGACGAAGACGCCCGTATCGAGGGCACCGAAGACGAGCCATCGCCAGGCGCTGTCCCAGACCCACAGGCGCCCGATGGGCATGGCAGCCTGGATGATCGCCAGGCCGAAGATGACCGCGAAGACCGTCGCCGAGGCGGTCGCGAGCCCGTTGGGACCGACCGGGACGACCGAGTGGATCCATCGGAACACGTCCGGGACGACCGGGAGCGCGGCGACGACGGTGCCCGCGGCCCGCGCGAGCTCTCCGATGAGACCCCCCGAGGGCGTGAAGAAGGCCGCGAAGATCGCCATGGTGGGGATGACGAACATCAGGCGCTTCCAGAGGGCGAGCACGAACACGCGCTGCTGGTGGAGGTGCGTTCGCTCCTCCCGCCGCTCGGCGAACCGGGACTCGGCGCCGGGCCGACCGGCGGTCTCGATCTCGGTCAGGAGCTCCTCGACGAACTCCTCGTCGTTCGAGAAGTACTCGCCGTGGTCCTCGGCGATGCTCATCCGGTTCCACGTCTC
>DASSMI010000005.1:0-4661 GCA_035688935.1 Candidatus Limnocylindrales bacterium
CCGAAGCTGAGCGCCTGGTTATTCGTCCCCTGGGCCTGGCGCATCATGAAGAAGATGAACCCGCCGATGATCAGGATCGGCAGCAGCCCGGTGATCAGAATCGAGATCCAGCCGTTGTCGGGCGTGTCCTTCGCCTCGAGGATGTCGGCCGGGAGCGTCACCTTGCCCTGCTCGGCCGCGGCCTGCATGTCGGGCAGGACCTGGTTCGCGAGGAGACCGGGGATCACGACGGTGTACTGCTTGCCGTCGGCGCCGGTCACCGCGAGGTTCGAGCCCTGCTGGACGACATGCCGGACATTGCCCGACTGGACGTTGCTGAGGAACTGCGAGTACGCGACGGTCTGGTTCGGCGACGTCTGATTGAGGACCGTGATCACGACCGCGAGGGCGACCACGACGAGCAACAGCATCACGATGCCGTTGCGGAAGAACCTGGGATTCAACGGAGCCTCCGGATCAGTGGCGGCCGCAGCGCGGCAGCCAGCGGATCGAGTATAGCGTCGGATCGTGACCGTCCCATGAGACGGGAGTCCCGGTCGATCACGGCCGTCATGCAGTGGATTCGTTGCAATCGGCCGCACGGATCGCGCTCGCCGGCGACTCGCGGCGGGACGCCGCCGCGTTGTTGCAAGCCGGTCGCGATGCCGCCGTCGCGCCACGCCATCCCGGACGACCGCAGCAGCCGGTTCGATTGCGGCGATGCTCGCGTCCACTCAGCTTCTCGCCGGCCGATACCGCGTCCTCGACCCTGTCGGGGAGGGCGGGATGGCGATCGTCTACCGCGCCCAGGACGAGCTCTTGGGGCGTGAGGTCGCGATCAAGGTCCTGAAGCCGGCGCAGGCCGCTGACCCGGACTTCGTCGAGCGCTTTCGGCGGGAGGCGCGGCACGCCGCCCAGCTCCACCACCCGAACGTCGTCACGATCCACGACCTCGGGACGGACCCGGCAACAGGGGCCGACTACATCGTCATGCAGCTCGTCCACGGCCCGAGCCTCGAAGCGCTCATGGCCGACGGTGCCCCGCTCGCGCTCGGTCAGGCGTTGCGAATCGGTTCGGAGACGGCCGACGCGCTCCAGGCGGCCCACGATCAGGGGATCGTCCACCGGGACGTGAAGCCGGGGAACATCCTCGTCGACGCCGACGGCTCGGTCCGCGTCGCCGACTTCGGGATCGCCCGAGCCGCGGGCGCGGGCAGCGCCACGACGGCGGGCGTCGTCGTCGGGTCACCCGACTACATCAGTCCCGAGCAGGTGATCGGCGATCCGGTGACGCCCGAGTCGGACATCTACTCGCTCGGGGTCGTGCTCTACCAGATGACGACCGGCCGGCGGCCATTCGCGGGCTCGTCCGCGGCGGCCGTCGCGCTCCAGCGGTTGGTGTGGGATCCGCCATCACCGGCATCGATCGCGGACGTCCCGCCCGAGATCGATGCGATCATCAGGCGGGCGATGGCGCGTTCGCCGGCCGACCGCTTTCCGACGGCCGAAGCGCTGTCCGCCGCTCTCGAGGCGTTCCGGGTCGCCCACCTCGGCGGGATCCGGCGTGGTGGATCGCACGCGCGGACATCGGAGCTGGCATGGACGCCCGTCGGCACCGCGGTCGCTTCACCGATCGACCCGATCGACGAAGCCGACCCGATCGAACCGAGCGATCTTTTCGCGGGCCCGGTGGCGCCCGAAGTCGACTACACGGGCCGCATCACGTCGACCGATCCCGTCCCCCCGCCGTCGCGTCGACGCCGCCGGTCGATCGCGATCCTCGTCCCACTGATCGCGGTCACGGTCGCGCTCCTGGGGGCAGCGGCGCTCGCCGGTCGCCGCGTGGACGGGCCCGCGATCCCGCGCGCCTCGGCCGTCATCGTCACCCCGGCGCCGAGCCCCGTGCCGCCGCCGGTCGCCGTCGTCCCGACGGCGTCGTCAGTGCCGACGCCCTCCGCGAGCCCGTCGCCCACGGCACCCCCGACACCCCGTCCGACCCCGCGCGCGACGCCCCGACCGACACCGGCGCCCACGACGGCCCCCACGCCGCAACCGACCCCGCCGCCGACGCCCGCCCAGAGGACCGCCGCGGAGACCGTTCGCCTCTTCTACGCCCGCGTCGCGCGACACGACTTCGACGGCGCGGCGCGGCTCTGGTCCGCGTCGATGCGGCAGCGCTACCCGCCGGATCGGTACATCGACGGGCGGTTCGCGGCCACGACGGGGATCACCGTTCGACGCGCGGAGACGGTCTCGCGATCAGGCGACACCGCCCGTGTCGCGGTCGATCTGCTCGAATACCGGAGCGACAGCGCGACGCGCCACTGGGTCGGGTCGTGGGACCTGGTCCGGACATCGGCCGGCTGGCTGCTCAACCAGCCGCACTTCTGACGAACGCCCGAGCCGTCGCCGGCTCGGGCGTTGATGAGGTCGGGTTGGTAGCGGAGGGCGGATTCGAACCACCGACCAAGGGCTTATGAGTCCCCTGCTCTACCACTGAGCTACTCCGCCGAGTCCGTCGCTCAGTTTACCCGTGCGTGTCGACGGAGGCCACGACGGCCGGGGCCGGGGTCGCGGTCAATCCCCTCCGCCGGAGGAACGCGTCGTTCGACGGCTCCCGACCGAGGAACCGCCGGAGCCGCTCGAGCTGCGGGCGCGTCCACGGCGCGCTGAGGATCTCGCGCCGATAGTCCGTCCCGACGGCCGGCGAACGCGTCCCCTCACGCTCGAACCGGGAGAACATGTCGTCGCCGTAGACCTGCGCCCAGAGGTAGCCGTAGAGCAGCCCGTCGTAGCCGGCCAGGAGGTGGGTCAGCTGGGCCGGGTAGAACCCACCGTCGACGTACGGCCACGGCAGGACGGACCAGGCGGCGCGGTCCACGGCATCCAGGTCGACGTCGTCATCGGGCCCATGGACCCCGATGTCGACGAGGGTCATCCAGGCGAGCCGGAGCGCCTGGGTCTCGATCCCGACCTCGCGCGCCGCCGGCAGCTGGGTGAGGAGCGCCTCGGGCATGGGCTCGCCCGTCCGGAAATGCCGGGCGAACCGTCCGACGATCTCCGGCCGACCGGTCCAGTGCTCCATGATCTGGGATGCGGACTCGATCCAGTCCCAGCCGACCCAGCGCTCGTCGGCCGGAACCTGGGCGGACGAGCCGAGGACGCCCTCCAGTACGTGCCCGAACTCGTGGAAGAGGACCTCGAGGTCGGACATCGTCAGCAGGCTCGGCGTGTCCGGCCCGGCCGGCGTGAGGTTGGCGATCAGGCCCATCAGGGGGCGCCGCGGGCGGCCGTCCGGATCGTGGTGCCCGAGGTCGATCGGGAACGCCCAGGCGCCCGGCAGCTTCCCCGGGCGCGGCCACAGGTCGACGAGCATCTCGCCGAGCGGCTCGCCCGAGGCGACGTCGTCGAACCGGAAGCGGCGCACGTCGGGATGCCAACCGCGCGCGTCCGTGGTCTCGACGACACGGATCCCGAACACGTCCTCGGTCAGCGCGAACAGGCCCTCGATGACCGCGTCTGCCGGCAGGTACTCGGCGACGACCGACGCCTCAATCCCGAGCGCGCGTTTCGCGGCGTCGTCGTAGAACCGCCAGTCCCACTCCTCGACGACGGCGTTCGGATCGCCCGTGTCGGCTCGGAGCTGTTCGGTCATGGTGGCCATCCGACCCCGGGCGGCCTGAGCGAGACCATTCGCGAGGTCATCGACGAACGCGACGACCGCCTCACGGGAGCCGGCCATCGCGCCGGCGGTCTGGCGAGCCATCCACGAGTCGTATCCGAGGAGCCGGGCGAGACGCCGTCGGACCCCGATCGCTTCGGCGAGGACCGGCCGATTGGCGGCGACGGCCTGCCGGAACCACTCGCGGACCACGCGCTCTCGGAGCGCCCGGTCCGGCGACTGCTCGAGGACCGGCAGGCGATCGGTGGCATCCATCGTCAGGATCCGGCTGCCCGGCGCGCTGCCGCCGGCCAGACGGTTCACGAGCTCGGCCGGAAGACCGTCGAGCTCTGCTTCGCTCAGCTCGACCGTGCGCCGGTCGTCCTCGACGTTGCGACCGTACGCGGTGCCGAGCTCGACGAGTCGCGCCCGGTCGGCGGCGACCTGCGCCCGCGCCACCGGATCGAGGCCGTAGCCGCCAAGCGCGGTCTCGTCGACCCAGCGGGCAAGCGCGGGGCGCTCGTCGTCGGTCAGAGCGATCGCGCCCCGATCGACCGCCTGCGCCACGCGCCGGACGGCGGCGCCCACGTCGTCGCGCCCGAACAGGCTCGCCCGCCACTTGTTCAGCCGCTCGTCGGCCTCGCGCCCGGCTGCGCGAACAGCATCATCGGCGTGGATCGTCGCCAGCGTCGCGGTGTGGCCGAACGCGTCCCAGATCTCGAGGACCGCGTTCCCGAGCCGGGCGATGACAGGACCGAACTCGGGCGCAGGGGACGCGATCGCGGCCGCCACGCGCCGCTCGGCCCGTTCGATCGCGGCATCGACCGTCTCCTTGACCGCCTCCGGGGTGACCGTGTCGAAGTCCATCGCCCCTCTCCTCCCCGTCCCGCGCGGTCAGTCGAGCGCGCGACCGGAATCCCGCCGCATCTCGGCGGCCGCGCGACGCACCGCCGCGATGATCGGCTGGTAGCCGGTGCACCGGCAGAGGTTGCCGGCGAGCGCATCCCGGATCGCGTCCTCG
>DASSMI010000006.1:0-22784 GCA_035688935.1 Candidatus Limnocylindrales bacterium
CTTCGGCGTCGGCTTCGCGGTCGCGGTCGGCGGCAATGACGGCGTGGCGGCCGCAGATACGCTCGGCGCGGTCACGGTTTGGGACGACGCTGGCGGCGTCACGGCGGACCCGCACGCCGTCAGGACGAGCGCGAGGACGCCGGTCAGCGTCGTTCGTTTGGTACCCATCACCCGGCCCTCTCCGCGACACGCGACATGGCTGGGACTCGAGACGCTCGGGGGCGACGATGTGGCGACGCCGCTCGCGACGATTGTGGCGCATCAGCGACCGCGCGTGACTCTGACACACCGCCCGCCGCTCCGCGCGGGCCGCTCGATCGTGAATTCGAACTCATCGCGAGCACGTTCTTGGAGACGCGCCGCAGATTCACTTCACCCGAGATCCGTGAGGCGCACGCCCTTCGCGAACTCTTGATCAGTCGGTCGGGAGTTCGAGCTCCCGGCTCACCAGCATCTTCGAGGCCGAAGGGGGCCGCTCCGGACGATCGGGACGGGCGCGGATCCGGAGGCCAGGGCCGTTGCGCCGGCGGCGCGCATGTGGCCGTCCCCGATGGCTCCGAGCCTGGGCTCGCCCACCGGAGACGGCCGGGATCCCACTCCTTTGAACGAGCAGCCGGGCACGTCGTTATCGGGCTCGGCGTCGCCAAAGGTCTGACCGGGCGCCGTACGATCGGGTCAGCACGTCGCTCGGATGCCTCGCCGGAGGTGGATCACCACCTTCGGGCACGGCCTCGCGCTGGTGCGTCACCCGATTTCTGGATCGAGCCGCCCCGCTCGTGGCCCGCGCCGCGTATACTCCCGGGGGGTATCGGGAGCGCAGCGCAAGGTTCGATGAAACGAGATGGACCACGGACGGCACGAACACCACGACGCGTCACGGGGGCACTCCGCGGCACCCGCTGAGTCATCTGCCGCTCGCGCGCCCGGCAACGGCGCCCACGAGCGCTCGGGGGCTCACAGCGCCGGGCACGACCGACACGAGGGTCACTCGGTCGCGATGTTCCGCGACAAGTTCTGGCTGTCGTTCGCGCTGACGATCCCCGTCGTCGTCCTCAGCGCCGACATCCAGGAATGGTTCGGGTACCGTCTCCCATCGTTTCCGGGCGACCAGTTCGCAGCGGCAATCCTCGGCACGATCGTCTTCGCCTATGGCGGCCTGGTGTTCATCCGCGGAGCGCGGGGCGAGGTCGCGGACCGGAAGCCGGGGATGATGACGCTCATCTCGCTGGCGATCATCGTGGCGTTCGTGACGTCGTGGGCGGGCACGCTCGGAATCTTCGATGTCGAGATCTGGTGGGAGCTCGCGACGCTGATCACGATCATGCTCCTCGGGCACTGGCTCGAGATGCGTTCGATCGCGCAGGCCCGAGGCGCGCTCTCGGCACTCGCAGAGCTGCTGCCCGACACCGCCGAACGGGTCACCGCCGACGGCATCGTCGATGTTCCGATCGCGGACCTCGACCTCGGGGACATCGTGCTCGTCAGGCCGGGCGCGCGAGTCCCCGCGGACGGAGTCGTCGCTGACGGCTCGGCCGACGTCGACGAATCGATGATCACCGGCGAATCCCGACCGATCCCCAAGGAGGCCGGCGACGGCGTGGTCGCCGGCACCGTGGCGGCGGGCGGGTCGCTCCGGATTCGCGTCACCGCCGTCGGCGACGCGACCACCCTCTCCGGGATCATGCGCCTCGTCGCCGAGGCTCAGAGTTCCGCGTCGCGCGCGCAGGCACTGGCCGACCGAGCCGCCGCCCTTCTGTTCTACGTGGCGCTCGCGGCGGGCGCCGTCACGCTCCTCGTGTGGTGGATCCTCGGGGACCCCGAGGGCGCCCTGGTTCGCACCGCGACCGTGCTGGTCATCGCCTGCCCGCACGCCCTGGGTCTCGCGATCCCGCTCGTGATCGCGATCTCGACCTCGCTGGGCGCCCGCAACGGACTCCTCGTGAAAGACCGCCTCGCGCTCGAGCGAGCACGGACGCTCGACACGGTGATCTTCGACAAGACCGGCACCCTCACGAAGGGCGAGCCGGTCCTGGTCGACGTCGCCCCGGGCTCGGCCGACGTCGAGCGCGTCCTCGGCCTTGCCGCATCGGTCGAGATGGACTCCGAGCACCCGCTGGCACGCGCGATCGTGACCGGCGCCCGGGGGCGGCATGTCGAGACAAGGCAGGCCACCGGCTTCGAGGCGCTCGCGGGGCGCGGCGCGCGAGCCACGGTGCACGGCCATGACGTGTCGGTCGGCGGTCCGCGGCTGCTGGACGAGCAGGGCCTCGCGCCACATCCGATGGCAGCCGAGTGGGATCGCGGGGGCCGGACGGTCCTGCACGTCGTCGTGGACGGCGCCGTCGCCGGGATCGTGGCCCTCGAAGACGAGATCCGACCCGAGTCGAAGGAGGCCGTGGACGACCTCCACCGCCTCGGGCTCCGGGTGGCGATGATCACCGGCGACTCCGAGGCGGTCGCCGCGTCGGTCGCGAAGCGTCTTGGGATCGACGACGTGGCTGCGCAGGTGCTGCCGGGGGACAAGGCTGAAGCGGTTCGTCGCTTCCAGGCGGGTGGCCGGAAGGTGGCGATGGTCGGCGACGGCGTGAACGATGCTCCTGCGCTCGCGACCGCCGACGTCGGCATCGCGATCGGGGCGGGCACCGATGTTGCCGTGGAGAGCGCCGGGATCGTCCTGGTCCGCAGCGATCCCCGCGATGTCGTGGGCGCGATCGAGCTGTCCCGGGCGACCTACGGCAAGATGCTCCAGAACCTCGTCTGGGCGACCGGCTACAACCTGATCGCGATCCCGGTCGCCGCCGGACTCTTCGTGCGTTGGGGCGTCGATCTGCCGATGGCTGTCGGTGCGATCGCGATGAGCGCCTCGACGATCATCGTCGCCGCGAACGCGCAGCTCCTTCGCCGTCTGAACCTCCGCCGGGAGTCGCCGACCCCGACCGACCGCGTGATCGCAACCGCCTGAACCAGGAGACTGCAGCGAATGAGTGGATCCCGACCCGAGCGAGTGCTGGACCCCGTGTGCGGCATGACCGTGCGTGTCGCCGACGCCGAGGCGGCCGGCCTGACCAGCGACCACGAGGGCAGGACGTACGCCTTCTGCCGGGCGGGCTGCCAGCGCGCGTTCGTCGACGAGCCCGCCGTCTACGCCGGCCGCGCCGACGAGGCCGTGATCGCCAGTGCTCCGATCTCGGGCAGCCTGCCCGTGATCGACGAGGGGATGCGTCGCTGGTACGAGAGCTGTTCGTGCTGCCTGTCGGATGCGTACCCGGAGATCAAGGCGGCGCTCGACGCCGAGCGGCTGGCAACGGCGGGCGCATCGGTCGAGCCGGGGATCTGCGACGTCGCCGAGGCCCGGGAGCTGACGGCGCCGTAGTCCGGCGCACGATCGCCTCCCGACCGACCTCCGGCGCCACGATGGAGCGCGGACCGCTCAGAGCTGGATCGCCACGTTGGGACACGGCTTCGGGCTGGTGCCAGGCGGGAGCTGGATCGAACCGGCCGCGGTGATCATCGCCTGCCACGCCTGGAGTCCGCCTGCCTGCTCGAAGGCGACCTGGCCAGCCCTGACGTCACGCGTGGCGACGCCGGCCCGCTTGCCGTTCACGAGCGCTTCGGTCGCCACGAAGAACCGGTCCGCGGCCGCGGCCATCGCGCTCCCGGGAGCCCAGCCACCCGCGATCGCGAGGTGCTTCCGGCCCTCCTCCAGGGTCTGGATCGACTGATCGGCCAGCCGATTCGCGTTGGCCAGGTCCCCGGCCGCCACGGCCGCATCCAGCGCCTTCGAGAGCTTCGACCCGGAGCCGGTGTCGGGATTGCCGATGGCGGTGTCGAGCGCGTCGAACGCGGCACACGCGGCGGTCACGAACTCATCGTGGGAGCTCGCCGGGATCCCCGTTGCCGACGACTCGGGCGCCGCGCCACCGCCACAGCCGATCGCAATCAGGGTCGCCAGGATCGCTCCGGTCATTCGCGTTCGCATCGCCACCCTCCCTCGTGCCCGATTGTCGCCCCATCGCCAGGACCCCGGACCTCAGTGCGCGGCGCCCAATTGCGTTCTCCGGGCCCGCGGGCCCTGGAGGCGGAAGAGCTGACGCTGGCCCGGCAGGCCCTTGAGCTGGTGTTGGCCGGCATCGTCGAATGCCAGGTCCGTGCCGTCGAGGAGATCGCGGACCGTCGCGGACACCATCACCTCGTCCGGACCGGCGATCTGCATGATCCGAGCCGCTGCGTGCACGGCGACACCCCGAACGTCCGTGGCGCCCGGCTCGACCTCGCCCGTCTGGACTCCGGCGCGGATGTGGAGGTCGATCCGCTGGATCGCGGCCACCAGCTCCGCGCCGGCCCGGACGGCCCGCTCCGCGCTGTCGAACATCGCGACGATCCCGTCACCGGTCGTCTTGATGAGATGACCGTCGTGGCGGTCGACGATCTGCTCCGCGAGCTCGTTGTGGCGCCCGACGAGATCGCGCCAGGGACGCGGCCCGACGGCAACGGCGCGAGCGGTCGAGTCGACGATGTCCGTCATCAGGATCGTCGCGAGCCTCCGCCTCCCAGCGTCGGTTGAGCCCTGCGCATAGCTCCGCATCGCCTCGAAGTCGACCGAGACCCAGGGCACGTCGCCGATGACCCAGGCATCGTGGCCCGGCGGGATCTCGAAGACGTCACCCGGGCCGATCTCGAGCTCGAGCCCGTCCGCCATCTGGGCTCGGAGCCGGCCGGAGATCGTGACTCCCACGTGATGGAACTGGCACGTCGCCGTTCCGGCGATCGGCTTGATGTCGGTGGACCAGCGCCAGCCGGGCTCGTACGTCATCCGCCCCACGATCCGGTCGTCGAGCGAGACGATGTCGACGCGGCCGTTCGGGATCGGCCGCACCTCGTCGGGCTCGCTGAATCGGCGGCGCTGAAGCCGGCTCACCGCGATCGACGCACGCTAGGCGAGCTCGAGCTCGAATCCGAGCGCGACCTGCCGCCCGAACGTGTCGCCGACCGGCGATGCCGCGACGGCCGCTTCGAGGGTCGCGGCCTGCTCGGCCGTCAAGGGCGCCGTCGTTCGCAGTCGAACGACGTACGACACCCGCTGGAGTCCGGCGCCCTCGCCACGGTCGACGCCCAGGTATCGGCCGACGTTGAAGTGTCCGCGAGCCTCGACCGAGAGCTCCTTGATCTCGATGCCCATCAGGGTCGCCCGGGTCGCGATGACCTCGATGTCGCATGCGGCCAGCGCTCGCAGGAGCATGCCCATGGCGCTCGGGTCGTCGGGCCCGCCCATGTAGACGACCGGGCCGCCCAGCGGAGACGTGATCTCGGATCGCGTCCCACCGACCCACGTCCCGATGACGACCGGGTCGCGATCCGCCTGGGTCGCGTCGCCCTCGACGGAGGCGACGTACTCCTGAAGCTCGGCGACATCCAATCCGTTGAGCCGGGCGGCTCTCGGGTTGGACGGCCTGTCGGTCATCGTCACGGCGGCGTCCTTTCGTCCGCGGTCGTGCTTCGCTCGCCTCGCCCCGGTCCGTGCATCCTAGTGACCCGACGTGCGTCGCGTCCAGACGGTTGAACGGCGTCGGTACGCGAGGAGCCATCGCCCGATGACGAGCCCATCTCTCGACGAAGCCCGACACGCGGCCCAGGAGGCTGCTGCCGGGCCTGCCGACCGCCTCCTGCTGAGGTTGGCCGATGCGGTCGGCTCGAAGGCGACCATCGGAACCGTGTTCGGGGATCCGATCCGGCATGGCCCCGTGACGGTCGTTCCCGTGGCACGCGTTCGATGGGGGTTCGGAGGCGGTGGCGGCCGCTCGGATGCGGCCGCGACGGGTCCGGCGTCCGGGTCGGGCGGCGGCGGCGGCGTGGCCGCCGATCCGGTCGGCTACCTCGAGATCGACGAGGCCGGCGCGGTCTTCAGGCCGATCCCCTCCGGGCGCCCGAGCGCCGGCTTCGTGCTGATGGCCGGGATCGCCGTCGGGATCGTCGTTCGAGCGCTGGCGAGGCTCGGAAGGCGCTAGGGCGGTCTGGACCCCGGTGGTAGCGTCGCGGGTGCCCGACGGCGTGTCGGGGGGCGAGTGTTGCCGGAGGCGTGGATGACCTCCCCGTTTGTCGGGCGTGTCGCGGAGCTCGCGGAGGTCGATCGGGTCGTCCGGCGCGCGGCACGGGATCATTCGCCCGGCGCCGTCCTGATCGTCGGCGAGCCGGGCACCGGCAAGTCGCGTCTCCTCCGCGAGATCGCGGGCGAGGGCGGCGGCATGCCCCCGATCTCGCTGGTGGGCTTCGAGCCGACGGAGACGATCCCGCTCGCAGCAGTGGGCGAGCTCGTGCGGCGCCTGGCCGCGGTTCCGGTTCACGGTCCACGGCTGGAAGCCCTCGTGTTCGGCGCCACGCGATCGCGGGGCCAGGGGGCGTTGGCGGTCTTCGAGGCGGCCAGCCGGGCACTGGCCGCCTTCGGCCCGCTCGTGCTCGTGATCGACGACCTCCAATGGATCGATCCTCAGTCGCTCGCGCTGATCCACTACCTCCTGGATGCTTCGGAGTCGAGGACGCGTCCGTTCGTCGTCATCGCCGGCTCACGGCCGTCATCCGCGGCGACGACGTTCCGGAGCGGCATCGCCGGACGACTCCCCGACGCGCGACGCGCCTGGATCGAGCTCCGCGGCCTGTCCATCGACGAGGGCGTGACCCTCGCGCGGGCGCTCGACCGGTCGCTCGACGACCGGGCGGCGTCGGTCGTGTGGCAACGGGCCAAGGGGTCGCCGTTCTGGGTCGAGGCCCTCGCGCTCGGCCGCGGGTCGACCGACGCCGTCGACCTCGTCACGGACCGGCTGCGCGGGCTGTCCGTCGACGGGGCCGAGACGCTCAATGCGCTGACGGTGGCAGCCCGTCCGATCCCACGTCGCGATCTTGCCGCCCTCGGCGACGTGCCGATCGAACGTCTCGGCCACGCGATCGGAGAGCTCGTCGGACGGGGGCTCGCGATCGAGAGCGGCGGTTCCGTCCGGCTCGCGCACGACCTCATCCGGGAGGCCGCAGCGACCGGCATCCCGATCGAGACCCGGCGGCGACTCCACGCGCGCCTCGCGGAGCACATCGAATCCGGGGCCGGCGACGATCTCCAGCGTCTCGCCGAGGCGATCGATCACCGAGCGGCAGCCGGTCTGCCGAAGTCAGCGCTGGCCGTCCGGATCCTCGGGTCGCCGACGCGGCGACTGATCGACGGCGAGACGCTGCGGGGCCTCGCCTCGATCGCGGATTCGCTCGAGCCCGGCGCGCCCGACCGGATCGAGCTCGATGTCGGGCTCGGGACGCTCGCCGCGGAGCTGGGCGACCAGCATCTCGCGATCCGGCACTGGAGGCGCGCGGGAGGCGCGACGACGGATGCGGCGGTCCGCCTCCGCGCTGAGCTCGAGGCGGCCCGTGCCGCGTACGTTCTCGGTCTCGCACCCGACGTCCGCGCCCATCTTGCCCGCGCCCGCCAAGGGGTGGTCGATCCCGTCTCGGCGATCGAGCTCGACACGGTCGAGGCGGAGCTCGAGCTCTGGATCGAGCACGACACCGCCTCGGGCGCGGCCTCGGCAGCCCGAGCCGTCGCGGGCGGACGCGCCCTCGCCGACGGCGTCGGAGGTCCGGACCGGCTCTCCGTCGAGACGCGACAGGCGTTCGTCGCGGCCCTCGAGGCCGCGACCGACGCGGCGCTTCAGCAGGAACGCGCAGACGACGTCCTTCGGCTGGGCGAGGAAGCCCTCGCGGTCGCGGGCAGCCTGGGCGACGAGGCTCGTCTGGGAGCGTTGCTGCGCTCGGCGTTCGCCTATCGGACGCTTGGCCTCTGGCGCGAATCGGCCGCATGGTACCGAGAGGCCTGGGAGATCTCCCAGCGGCTGATCCTGCCGATCTCGATGATCGAAGCCGGGCTCGGCTACGCCCGGGTGCTCCACGGACTCGGCCGCCTCGACGAGGCCCGAGCCGTCGCGGAGGACACGAATGCGCTCGAGTCGCGCATCCGACCGTGGCGGCGGTGGGACACGAGCAAGGCCGTTCTCCACGAGATCGAGGTGTCGCGGGGGGATCCGGGCGCGCTCGCGAAGTTGCAGGCGGACGCCACGGAGGTCGATCCCCACTTCGCCATCACGCTCCATCTCTTCGCCGCGACCTGGATCGCCCGGCAGGACGGCGGCCGTCGAGCCGAGGCGGTCGAGCGCGAGCTCGCCGCCGCGCGCGAGTCGTCGACCCTCGCCGGGTGCCCCCGATGCGCCCGGGAAGTGAGGGTCGTGGCGGCTGAGGCCCTGGCGCGCATCGGTCGCGTCGACGAGGCCGAGGCAGAGCTCGCGACGTGGGAGCGGGCGTACGAAGGGCCCGAGTACGTCGCCCGTTCGCTCTGGCGGACCCGGGCCCAGGCGGCCATCGCGATGGAGCTCGGGGACGCAGGCGCCCTGACGGCCCTCACCGCGCTCATCGACGCGTTCGACGCCGCCGGCAAGCTCGAGGAGGCAACCTGGGCGCGACTCGACGCCGGTCGGGTCCTGCGGGAGTCTGGCGATCGCGCGGCCGCGATCACGATCCTCTCGCGGGCGGCAGACGACGCAGAGCGGGCGGGCGCCGAGGGGCTGGGGCGGGTCGTCCGGCGAGCCCTACGCGAGCTCGGCGTCCGCGCCTGGCGGCGGGGTGCGACGCGAAGGGGCCGGGACGCGTTCGCCGAGCTGACCGGTCGTGAACGCGAGGTGGCCGAGCTCGCCGCCGGCGGCGCCAGCAACCGGGAGATCGCTGACGCCCTGGTGCTCTCCCCCAAGACCGTCGAGCGCCACCTCACGAACATCCTCGCCAAAGCCGGCGCGCGCAACCGGACCGAGCTGTCGAGCCGGATTCTGGCCGGTCGGGTACGGGAATCCCCCGATGATGAGGACGTCGCCCGGGCCTAGCGTCGCCGTTGCGACCCGCAGCGATCCGCGGGAGTGACGAGGACACCAGATGACCGTCGCGATGCTCGTCGCCGGCGACGACGCCGGCCAGCCCGTCGTCGGGCCGGCGGCCGTCGGCCAGCTGGCCGCGCTCGGGGTGACGCGTGTCTCGCTCCTCTCGGATCGGTCGGGGATCGGGGTCGTGCTGGAGGGCTGGGCGTTCGACCCCGCCCGGATCGATGAGGCCGTTCGGGCGGTGTTCCCGGACGCGAGTGCGGGCGTCCGCATCTTCCGCGAAGTCGAGCACGTCGCGGTGTCGTTGCGGCCGACCGGAAGGAGCAGCTGACATGGAACACGACCGTCTCCGAGCCGAGCGCCCCACGATCGCGCGCCGTCTCGTGGCCGTCGTCGCCGCGATCGGCGCGACGGCCATCCTGGCGGGCGGGGCGCTCGCGGCCGGCGATCCGAACAGCCTGCCGGCCAACTGGCACGTCCACGACGGCCAGCCGGCCCTCGGGCCGGAACACAAGGGGATCGGGTTCTTCCCGGCGATCCTGGGGCTGTCCCCGACGGACTACGTCGCCGATCCCGCGCGCTGTCCGAACGCGACCGACAAGGCGTTCCTGCCGAGTGTCGGATCGTCGGAGAGCCCGCTCCTGCGGGCCGGGATCTGCATGACGAGCACGTCGATCATCCATCTCCGCACCGTTCCGACCGGGACATCCGGCCCCGAGGGCTGGTCCTCGATCACGGTCGGGAGCGAGCCCGGCTGGGTGACGTACTACCTGGTGACGCCGAGCTGAGAACCGACGATGGCGGGCGCGGCCTCCGGGATCCCGGCTGCCGCGCCGGCCATCGCGGGCCGACAGCCGATCGCGCCAAACGCCGATCGCTCGTGCGGCAGCTCGGTGCCGATGCGATGATGACCGACAAGCCCGTCGGTGGACCCTTCCACGGGGCGATGCTCCGCGACGGAGTGCGCCCGCGATGCCGCTCTACATGGACCGTCACGACGTCCGGGGGATCACCGCCGAGCAGGTGGCGCAGGCGCACCTGATGGATGTCGCGGCAGCGTCGAAACACGGCGTCGAATTCCTCTCGTATTGGTTCGACGGCGCGAACAACGCCGCGTTCTGCCTTGCGAAGGCGCCGAGCCCGGACGAGATGCAGGCGGTCCATGGGGAGACCCACGGCCTCGTCTCGAACGAGATCATCCGGGTGGCCGAGGACAACATCCTCCGGTTCCTCGGTCGGATCGAGGAGCCATCGGACGTCGCTCCCGCCACGAGCCCGTTCCGAACGGTGCTCTTCACCGATCTCGAGGGGTCCACGTCCCTGCTCAACGAGCTGGGGCAGGCGGCGTACCTGGAGCTGCTCACCGAGCACGACCTGGTCATCCGGCGGGCGCTCGTGGGCTCCCACGGCCGCGAGGTCAAGCACACCGGCGACGGGATCATGGCGGCGTTCGAGGACGTGGCCGACGGGCTGCGCTGCGCGCTCGCGATCGAGGATGGGTTCGATCAGCGGAACGCCGCGGCCCGCGGCCCGATGCTCCGCGTTCGCGTCGGCATCGCCGCGGGCGAGCCCGTCGATCACAACGACGACCTCTTCGGCTCGACGGTCAACCTCGCGAGTCGGATCTGCCAGGCAGCCGATGGCGGCCAGGTCCTCGTCGCCGATCGCGTCCGCGAGCTGGGCGCGCAGGAAGGCTTCCGCTTCTCCCGCCCGAGGAGGCGCGCCCTCAAGGGCTTTCCGGGCCAGGTCACCGTCTTCGAGCTCGAACGCGCGTCCGCGCGCGTGCCCCTGCGCCAGGATTCCTAGCGCGTCTGCGATCCCGGCGCGGCGAGCGCGGCTATCTCCCGGACGTCGCGGGCCGGAATCCGATCGGGTTGCGCGGCGCGTCCGGGGCGTCGGGCCGCGCCTCGCGCTTGAAGTACGCCCGAACCGAGATCGTCGGCCAGAACAGCGACGGGTTCACGGGTGATTCCTCCACGCGTCGGTGGACGCTGACGAGCTCGAACCCGGCGCCGCCCATGGCGTTGAGGTACTCGTTCTCGGCCTGGTCCCGCCACTGGAAGTAGTCGTAGTTCTGGGGATCGTCCGGCAGGATGTCGCCGCGGACCTTGCCCGCCGGCTGGTCGGCCTGGTGCTTGAGCACCTTCGCCCGGTACACGTCATGGCCGGGCCACGGGTCCAGGTGGGCGCCGAAGAACAGCCACGTCTCCGCTCGGTACTCCCAGGTCGCCACGGATGCATTCTGCCAGTCCCGAACCGGTGATCCCGTCCCCGGCTCGAAGCGGGACGGCGCTCTAGATGCCCGGAGGCCGCGGCTCGCCGCGCGCGATCGAGCGATCGAGGATCCGATTGAGCCGGCTCATGTAGGCGGCCTCGATCTCGTCGCCCTCGGCGCGCGCGGCGTCCCATTCGGGTCCGCCGCGGGCCGCCTCGGCGGCCCGGCGCTCGGCCGCGCTCCATCGCCGGCGGAGCTCGGAGAGGCGAAGTCGTTTGGATCGTGCCATCGGCGGGAGGGTCCCTGTTCCGGGCCGGGAGTGTCGATGGGACAAAGGAACCGCCACGAGCCGGGTCCCAGGTCCGGCCGGCGCGCGATCGACGTCGGCGACGCCGACGAGGCAGCGGACAGGAAGAAGGCCCCCGGCGATCACGCCGGGGGCCTCTGGTCAGCGCTGAGCTGGCTCAGTTGTTCGGGTTGTCGTAGTCCTGCGGGCCGAAGATCGTCGAGCCACCCTGCTCGATCGTGAGCGTCGCGCCGGTGATGCCGGACGAGACCGGGTTGACGCCGCTCCAGTTGCCGTTCGGGCAGCCGGCGACCTTGCCGCTGACGACCGCGGGCGGCGCGTCGAGCGAGACCGTGATGTTCAGCGTGCCACGGCCGTTGTGGTCCGAGTTCCCGAGGTCCTGCGAGCCCGTGCCCGTCGCGGGGACCGGGTTCTGGCCGGGAGCCTCGGCGCCGCCCTTGTTGCGGCAGGTGTAGGTGACGGTCCCGTGGACCTCGAGCGTCGCGACGGCCGGCTGGTTGCCCAGGCCGCTGACGTCTCCGGTCGCGGTGACCGAGCTCGTGCCGTTGAACGTGACGGTCGGCCCGGACTTCCAGGTCGTGGCCGCGAAGACGGCGGACGCCGAGATCGCGAGGACGAAGAGCGTGGCTGCGGCGGTGCTGATCGTGCGGCGCATGGTCGTTGGTGCTCCTGACGTGACGGTCGATCCCCGGTCGCTCCGGTCCCCGTTCCGAAGCTGTCCGCAGTCTCGGCCGCGACCATTACGGTGGCCTTAGGGTGGGATGAGGGCGGTTCGTCGGGCCGCCCGTCCGGCGACGGAGGTCGGCGGCGGTCGCCGCTGGGTGCTCGCTTGCCGCCGCGACGAGGGCCATGCGATCATCGCCGCGATGACGCGCGTCCCCGACCTCCGATCTCCGGGCTGTTGCTCCTGTCGCCGGCGAGTCCCGGCACGGGCGCGAACGCGGGTCTCCTAAGACCTCCGGCCGGCCCACGCCGGTCCTCGCGTCTCCTGCGTCCATGGCGCGGTCCGATCCGCGACCGCGTCATCCCCGAAGGGTTCCCGGAGGTCCCCTCGTGTCCCTGCTCACGCCCCCTGCCCGTCAGATCGATCCCCGTGGCCAGCGCTTCGGCGCCGGCGTCTCCGCCGCCCTCCTCGTCCTCGCCTTCGTCGTCGGCGCACCGTGGCTGGCGATCCTCGTCGGCGTCAATCTCGGCATCTCGGCCGCGTTCGGGACCCGGCTCTTCCTGCCCGGCCGCGCGTGGCGTCTCGTCCGGACCGCGTTCCGGGTCGGTCCGCCGGCCGAGACGGAGCACGAGTACCCGCCGCGTTTCGCGCAGGCGCTCGGCGCGACCGTGATCGGCCTGTCGGCCATCGCGTTCGGCGCTGGCGCAGCCCCGCTGGGCTGGCTGCTCGTCGCGGCCGTGGCCGCGCTCCAGACGCTCCTCGCGGCGACCGGGATCTGCGTCGGGTGCCGGCTGTACTTCCTGCGCTGGTGGGTCCCGAGCCTGTTCGCGCGCCTTTTCGGCCGGGCAGACCGGTTCGCGGGGTTCCGGCCGACGGCGCCGATCCGCTACGCGGACCGCTGACCGGTCCGCGCGGCGCGGGTCACTGCTGCCAGCTGACGAGGGCGATCCCGATCGCGGCGATTCCCGTCGCGACGATCGACGTGATCGCGTGGCCCTCGGATGCGACGAACATCCCGAGCGCGAGGCCGACGAGGAACCCGCGGACGACGAGATCGAGCGCGGTCAGGAGCCGGCGCCGGAGCCGCTCCGGCGGCGCGGAACCTCCGGCGAGGCGGACGTGGACGGCCGACGGACGAGACATGATGACGTGCACGGGCGGATCGTCGGCGGACGCCAGTCACGACCGGCCGGCCCGCCCCGAGCCGTTCGTTGCGCGTGCCTCGCAGCGTCGCGACCGACCGGGCCTCCCCGCCCATCCGCCGGTCCGCCAGGCCGATCCGGGATCCGTCAGAAGGTCGGCTCGCCGGTCATCCAGCCCTCGGTCGGTGACGACGGCGCCGTCGCGCTCTCGCGCGTCTGGCGGGCTCGCGACTCGTCCCGCGTGGCTTGCCGGACGACCTCGACGAGGTCCTCGTCGCCGGGTTCCTCGCCGTCGGGGTCGAGGTCCGGCTCGGCCCACTCGACCATCCAGTCCCGACCTTGTCGCTCCGCGATCCTGACGCCCGTCATGGCGACCACCTCCGCGCACCTGCGCGCTCCCCCGATCGCCGCGGACGCGAAGGCGGGTCCGGCGGCGGACGATGAATCGTAGTCCGGTGACATGCGGCCGTCACAGATCCGAGCCGGTTGCAAGAGGTTTGCAAGCGCGAGGCGACGCGCGGTTGGGGACCGGGCAACCGGCGGCCGATCGTTCGCCGGACGACCGATCCTGCTACCCTTCGGACGTCCTTGACAGCCGGTCCCGTGAGGCCGGTGAACCGGTCCCGTGAGGCCGGAAAGGAGGCCAGCGAACCGTGTCTGCGCGCGTCCACCGAGCCGATCGGGCCGGTGGCGTTTTCATGTCGGGGGAGCGGTGATCGCCGAGGTGGGAGCACGCGCTCGTCCGCCCCAGCCGCGGGCGTCTGCCATCGTCGACCCGCGCGTCGGCGCGCTCGGCCCGGCGCTCCTCGCCCTGGAGGACGGCACCGTCTTCCCGGGGATCGCGTTCGGCGCGGTGGAGACCGCCGGCGGCGACCTCGTCGTCAACACCTCGCAGACCGGGTACCAGGAGGTCTGCACCGATCCCTCGTACGCCGGCCAGGTCGTCGTGATGACGTACCCGCTCATCGGCAACTACGGCCGGCTGATCGACGACGACCAGTCGCTCCGGCCGTGGCTCCGAGCGCTCGTCGTGGCGAACGCCACGGCCGCCGTCCTCGACGACGTCCGGCAGCTCTCCGCGCTCCTCCGCGCGAACGGGATCCCGGCGATCGCCGGCGTCGACACACGGGCGTTGGCGCGCCATCTGCGGACGCACGGGAGCCTCCGGGCGATCGTCACGGAGCCCGGCTTCGTTGACCGCGACGCCGCCGTCGACCGAGCGCGGGCCGTGCCGCGCTGGGAGGACCAGGACTTCGTGGGCCAGGTCTCGCCGTCGTCGATCGTCGACGTCGGATCGCCCGAGGAGGACGGGCCGCTCGTCGGGATCGTCGACTTCGGCCTGAAGTCGAACATCGTCCGGGCCATGCGCCGGCGCGGCGCCCGGGTCCGGATCCTGCCCCACACGATCTCGAGGTCGGTGGCCCTGGCGCGCGACGTCGATGGGTTGATCCTGTCGCCCGGCCCCGGCGACCCGGCGCGCCTCGAGGGCCCGGTGGCGCTGGCGCGCGCGATCATCGACGACGGCCGGCCGCTGCTCGGGATCTGCCTCGGCCACCAGATCGTCGCGCGGGCCGCCGGCGCCGACACGACGCGGCTCCGGTTCGGCCACCACGGCGCGAACCACCCCGTCCGGGACGTCGACCTGGGACTCGTCCAGGTCACGGCGCAGAACCACGAGGTGCAGGTCGTCGGCGAGTCGCTGCCGGCCGGCTCCGGCTTCCACGTCAGCCAGCTGAACCTGAACGACGGCTCCGTCGAGGGGCTGCGCCACGCGGAGCTCCCGATCGAGACCGTCCAGTACCACCCCGAGGGGGCGCCGGGTCCGCTCGACGCCCTGGCCGTCTTCGACCGGTTCGTGGAGGCGGCGAGGAATCGATGACGCTCCTAGCGGCCGATCGCGGAGATCCGGTCGAAGCCGGACGCGAGCTCGCCGACATGCACCCGGGCGTCCGTCCCCAACATCGCCGCCTTGTCGAGGAGCTGCTGGCGCACCGTGTCGGTCGGCGTTCCGAACACGAGGATCTCCTGCAGCTCGATGTACGCGCCGACCTTCCGGAACTCGGGTCCGCCGATCGACAGGTGGAGCGCGAGCGAGGCCGCGTCGGGATGCACGGCGATGACGCGCATCGTGGCGGTCTGCTCGTCGATCTCGAAGCCGTAGAGCAGGAGCTGCGGCTCGCGCTCGCGGACGAACTCGGTCAGGCCGGCCAGCGCCTGCCGGAGACCGGCGATGTCGGGACTCCTGATCACGGAACGATCGATGTAGACGATGGCCGGCATGCTCGACCTCCTGGGCGATTGTCGGGCCCGCGAGACGCCGGGCCCGCGACGAGATGACGAGGAACAAGCCCGCCTCGGTCCTGATCCTGGGGTCCGGACCGGTCGTGATCGGCCAGGCCGCCGAGTTCGACTACGCCGGCACCCAGGCCTGCCGGGCGCTCCGCGCGGAAGGCGTGCGGACGATCCTCGTGAACAGCAACCCGGCCACGATCATGACCGACCCGCAGGTCGCCGATGCGATCTACCTCGAGCCGCTGACGGTCGACGCCGTCGAGGCGGTGATCGCGAAGGAGCGGCCCGAGGGGCTGCTCGCCGGCCTCGGTGGCCAGACGGCGCTGAATCTCGCGACCAAGCTCGCCGAAGCGGGCGTCTTCGAGCGCCACCCGATCCGGCTCCTCGGGACCCCGCTCGAGGCGATCCACATGGCCGAGGATCGCGAGGCGTTCCGTGATCTGCTCGATCGGATCGGCCAGCCGTACGCCCCGAGCTCCATCGTCGAGACCGACGAGGACGTCGAGACCGCCCTCGAGACGATCGGGCTGCCGGCGATCGTCCGGCCCGCCTACACGCTCGGGGGGACCGGCGGCGGGATCGTCGAAACCGAGTCTGCCTACCGCGAGATCGTCCGGGCCGGCCGCCGCGCCAGCCCGATCGGCCAGGTGATGGTCGAGCAGTGTCTGGTCGGCTGGCAGGAGATCGAGTACGAGGTGATGCGCGACGCCGAGGACACGTGCATCGCCGTGTGCTCGATGGAGAACGTCGATCCGCTCGGTGTCCATACCGGCGACTCGATCGTCGTCGCGCCCGTCCAGACGCTGCCCGATCCGGTCCACCAGCGGCTGCGCAGCGCGGCCCTCGCGATCATCCGCGCGCTCGGCGTGGAGGGCGGCTGCAACGTCCAGTTCGCGCTGTCGCCGGACTCGCGGGACTACGCCGTCATCGAGGTGAATCCGCGGGTGTCGCGCTCGTCGGCCCTCGCGTCCAAGGC
This sequence comes from Candidatus Limnocylindrales bacterium, assembly GCA_035688935.1. Classification (GTDB taxonomy): domain Bacteria; phylum Chloroflexota; class Limnocylindria; order Limnocylindrales; family CSP1-4; genus CF-46. Next base: position 16,497 of record DASSMI010000006.1, read on the forward strand.
GACGGGTTACCCGATCGCGCGCGTCGCGGCGCAGATCGCGATCGGCCGGACGCTCGCCGAGATCCCGAACGTCGTCACCGGGACGACGGTCGCCGCGTTCGAGCCGGCCCTCGATTACGTCGTCGTCAAGCTGCCCCGGTTCCCCTTCGACAAGTTCCCGTCCGCCGATCGGACCCTCGGCAGCCAGATGAAGGCGACCGGCGAGGTCATGGCGATCGACCGGACGTTCGGCAGCGCGCTGAACAAGGCGCTCCGCGGGCTGGAGCAGGCCGGGGTGGGGCCGCTCAGCGAGGACCCGAGCTGGGCGCCGGCGTTCGACTACCTCGGGGCGGTGTACGGCGGCTCCCTCGACGCCGAGGACGACGCCCCGATCCGGTGGGTCGACGAGACCGGCCAGGCGTGCGAGTCCACGCGGTTCGCCCAGCGCTCGGCCGCCCCGATCGTCCTGCGCCGGTTCCTCGAGCCGTCGGACTCGCGGCTGTGGCGGCTCCTGGGCCTGCTCCGGCGGGGCGTTCCGGAGGCGACCATCCAGACGGCCACCGGGATCGCGCCGTGGTTCCTCGCCGAGATGGGCCGCAACGTCGCCCTCGAGCGGGACGTGCGCGCGGCAGGCGCGCGCCTCGCCGACGCGAGCGACGCCGACGCCGCAGAGCTCCTCGCGACCGCGAAGCGGGCAGGCTTCGGCGACCGCGAGCTCGCGGCGGTGGCGGGCATCGCGGAAGACGACATCCGAGCCGCCCGCGTCGCCCTCGACCTCCGCCCGGGCTACGCGATGGTCGACACATGCGCCGCGGAGTTCGCCGCCGACACGCCGTATTTCTATGCAACCTATGCAGCCGCCGGCTCGGAGCCGGAGGTGCCGCCCGTCCCGCGTGACGCGGCGCTCGTCATCGGCAGCGGGCCGGTCCGGATCGGGCAGGGGATCGAGTTCGACTACTGCGCCGTGCAGGCCGCCGACACGCTCCGCCGGGCGGGGTGGGCGGCGGTGATGATCAACTCGAATCCCGAGACCGTGTCGACCGACTTCGACGCGAGCTCGCGGCTGTACTTCGAGCCGCTCGACCCGGAGAGCGTCCGGAGCGTGATCGAGGCCGAGACCCCGCCCGGGGCCGAGCCGCTCCCCGCCGTCGTCGGCTACGGCGGCCAGACCCCGCTCAACCTCGCGGCGCCGCTCGCGGCGAGCGGTGTCCCGCTCCTCGGGGCCGACCTCGAGACGATCGACCAGGCGGAGGAGCGGACCCGGTTCGCCGCACTCCTCGACCGCCTCGGGATCCCGCAGCCGGAGGGCGGCATGGCCCACAGCGTCGAGGAGGCGCTGACATTGGCGGACCGCATCGGCTACCCGGTCATCGTTCGGCCGAGCTTCGTCATCGGCGGTCTCGCGATCGACTTCTGCTACTCGCCCGACGACCTCGTCCGGCAGCTCGCCGCGGCGACCGTCGTCGACCCCGATCGCCCGGTCCGGATCGACCGGTACCTCGAGGGCATCGAGGTCGACGTCGACGCGGTGAGCGACGGCGAGACCGTCCTGATCCCGGGTCTCCTCGAGCACGTGGAACGGGCGGGCGTCCACAGTGGCGACAGTGTCGGCGTCTTTCCGCCCCAGAACGTGGGCGAGGGCGACCAGGGGCTGATCGTCGAGACGATGGAGCGGATCGTCATCGCCCTCGGCGTCCGTGGCCTGTGCAACGCCCAGTTCATCGTCCGTGACGACGGCGTCTACCTGATCGAGGTCAACCCGCGCGCCTCGCGGACCGTGCCGTTCATGTCGAAGGTCACGGGCGTCCCGATGGTCGAGCTGGCGGTGCGGATCTCGCTCGGCGATCGCCTGGCCGAGCTCGGCTGGCCGCACGGGCTGCTCTCGTCGCCCGGCTTCGTCGCCGTGAAGGCGCCGGCGTTCTCGACCGCGAAGCTCCGTGGCGTCGACCCGTCCGTCGGCCCGGGGATGCAGTCGACGGGTGAGGTCATCGGGATCAGCACCGATCCGCGGATCGCGCTCGCCAAGGCGCTGACCGGCGCGTCCCTCGTCCCGCCGCGCCGGCTGTCGCCGGACGACGCCCCGCTTGCGCTCCTCTCGATCGCCGAGCGCGACAAGGCCGAGCTGCCCCGGCTCGCGCGCGCGCTCGACGCCGCGGGGTACCGGCTCGCGGCGACCGCGGGAACGCGTGCGTCGATCCTCGCGGCCGGACTGACCGCGATGCCCGTGGCCAAGCTGGGGGCCGGTCCGGACGCCTCGGGTGGCGAGGTCGGGATCCTCGAGCTGATCGCGTCGGGCTCGGTCCGGCTGGTGGTCAACACGCCGACGCCGCGTTCGGGCGCCGTCCGCGATGCCGCCGAGATCCGGCTCGCCGCGACCGCCGAGGGCATCCTCTGCCTGACGGCCATCGAGACGGCCGTCGCGGCGGCCGAGGCGCTCGATCCGGACATCGCGGCCGACATCGCCGCGGTGCGCTCGCTCGCCGACTGGGTGCCGACGCCCGGAGAACCGCCGCGGGCCGAACCCGTCCCCGTCCCGGCGTGACGGCCGCGGCCCGGCGGTTCGATCTCGTCGTCTTCGACTGCGACGGCGTCCTCGTCGACAGCGAGCGTCTCTCGATCGCCTTGGACGTCGAGTTCCTCGCCGGGCTCGGCTGGCCGATCACGGAGGCCGAGGTCATCGAGCGCTGGGTCGGCAAGACCGACGTCGCGATGCGCCGCGAGATCGAGGAGCACCTCGGGCGCGACATCGGCACCGAGTGGGACGCGTTCTCGGAGCGCTATCTGGCGGCCTTCGCTGCCGATCTCCTCGCCGTCGACGGGGTCGCGGACGCGATCGACGCGATCCAGGCTGCGGGCTACGCGACCTGCGTCGCCTCGAGTGGCGGCCACGAGAAGATCCGCCGGAACCTGACGTTGACCGGTCTCCGCGACCGGTTCGGCGAGCGGATCTTCAGCGGCGAAGACGTCGAGCACGGCAAGCCAGCCCCCGACCTGTTCCTTCATGCCGCCCGATCGATGGGCGTCGCGCCGGAGCGGACGGCCGTCGTCGAAGACTCGCGCCACGGTGTCTCGGCCGCCCGCGCCGCCGGGATGTGGGCGTTCGCGTACGCGGGCGGTGTCACCCCCGCGGCCGCGCTCGAGGGCGAGCGGACGACCGTGTTCTCCGAGATGCGCGACCTGCCCGGCCTCATCGGCTGAGGTCCTGCCCCGGTTCCCGCCCGGCGGGCGTATCAGGCACATTCGGCTCACGAGCCACCACGATCCGAGCCGGCTACGGCTGATTCGGCCAGTCCCACCCGTCCGACGGGCTGCGGGTGCGAGCGTTCGGCTCTCCAGATGGAGATGGGCCCGAGCCGCCCGTCCCAGGGGCATCCCAGGACACTCGAACCGGATGAGCGCTCCGTGATGAACCGGATCATCCCGTCGCGGAAGAGGCTCGCCGCCGCCCCGTCCTCCTGGGACGGGTCGAGATCAGCCGGAGTCAGCCGCGTTTCGTGGTCGCCGACCAGCTCGTGGATGACGAGAGGGGCAGCGGGGAGAACCGCGTGATCGATCGTGGCTGGGTCGCCGGCACCGCGAATGTCGCCGCCGTCGCACTCGCGTTCGTCGGCGCCTCGACGACGAGCGCCTGGCCGAGCGACCACAGCGTGAGCGTCGTGAGCGCGACCATGATCACCGCGAGCGGGACCTCGAGCTGGCGGTGGCGGCGTTCGCCGCGGGCCGCGCCCGACGTCCGCGCCGTGACCACGTGGCCGGCCCAGGCACCCAGCATGTGGCCGCCGACGACCGCTGCCAGCTGGACCGTCCACACGAGACCCGGTGGCAGCCACGCCGACGACGGCTCGAAGAAGGCCCATCCCAGGTTGCCGATGTCCCAGCCCTGCTGGAGTGGGTCGGCGAGCGCGACGACGATCCGCTGGCCGTCGATCAGGACGTACGTGAAGTAATGGGCGACGAGGTAGCCGGCGGCGATCGGCAGCAGGCCGGCGGCGGTCGCAGCGAGGCCGACCAGGCGGGACACGAGCAGCGCGGCGACGACGATCAGTCCCGCGAACCCGGCGAGCTGGAGCGTCTTGATCGCGACGCCGGGCGCGCCGAAGGCGTCGAACCAAGGCTGGGTCTGTGACAGGCCGTCGAACAGGATCGAGGCCACGCCGATGCCGACGAGGACGAGGTCCTCGATCCGCCAGCCGCCCAGCAGCAGGCCGGACGCGAACGGCCGCCGAGCGACCCGATCCGACCCCGGATCCCCGACGAGCGTGAACGGGGCGAGCCGTCCGAGCAGCCCGAACCAGACCGAGAACGTCTCGCCGTTCGCCCGCCAGGTGTCACGCCCGAACTGGGCCATCATCGCGAGCGTGAACGCCGTGTAGCCCACGACGACGATGAACAGCGATCGCGGGCCCGCGCCGTTGCCGACGAGCTCGAGCCAGACGAAGAACACGAGCCCGGCGACCGCCGGCCAGCGGCCCAGGCCCGCGGGATACTCGGCCGTCGCCCAGCTCCCGACGCCGAGCCGTCGAAGGACGCCCGCGCCCAGATCGTGGAGAGTCGTGAATGGGTCGAGCCAGTGCCAGGCCGGGCCGACGAACGCCGCCACGGCGGCGAGCCCGACCCAGCCGTAGACCCACAGGAAGAGCGTCGTGATGTCGCCGGAGCCGTTCCCACCGGCGATCCCCTGGGCGACGATCCAGAGCCAGCCGATCAGCCCGATCCCGCGGAGGAGCCAGCGGAGCGGGCGGGGCGGCACCCGTCCGGCCGTCACGTTCGGCGGCTCCGCCCGGACGTCGGCGATCAGGAGGAACGCGAACGACAGACCGACCGCGATCGCCGCACCGGCGAGGTAGACGATCAGGGGCAGTCGGCTCTGGTAGGTGTTGTTCAGCGTGTGGGCGAGAACCGCGGCCGGCGCGGCCAGGCCGATCGCGCCGAACGCGGGGACGGCGAGCGCGAGGCGGCCGGCCCGACGGGACGGGATCATCTCAGCGGCCCGCGCGGGCGCGTCCGCGGAGCAGCCAGAGGCCGAGCGCGGCAAGGACGATGAGCGCCACGACGATCGGGATCACGGCGTCGGAGGTCGACGACGCCGGTGTCGTCGGCGCCGTGGAGGGCGACGGCCCGATCGACGGAAGCGATGGCGCGGCCGAAGGGCCGGCGGACGACGCCGTGGGCATCGCGCTGGGCGGAGCCGATGGCGCCGCTGCGACAGTGAACGTCGTCGTGCCGTGGTCGAGGTCGCCGTCGTCAGCGGACGCCGACGTCCAGCGGACGGTGTAGACGCCGGGGGCGATCTTCGCGGCGTCGACGTTCAGGGTCAGGGTCTGGTTCGGATCGACCGTGCCGCCCTTGGCGATCACGGCGCCGGAGGCGTCGACGAGGGCAAGCGAGCTCTTCGCCGGATCGAGCTGCTCGGTGAAGACGGCCACGATCGAGCTGGGCGGCCCGTCGACGGTCGCCTTGTCGGCCGGGGTGATGCTGTCGAGCTCGGCGTGAGCGGCGGCCGCGCCGGGCAGGGCGAGGAGGGCGAGCGCGGCGATCGCGGTCGCCGCCACGCGGGCGGCACGGGCAGGCGGATGGCGATGTCGAGACATGCGGGTGTTCCTCGGTCGGGCTCGAGCGGCCCGGGCTGCCACCGGATCCGGGAGATCCGGCGGATGGGTCAGGCAGGGAGGAACGACGGCGGGGATCTGCCGGCATCGAGGCGGTCCGACATCCAGCGCCACGGGGCGAGCGCGCCGACCGTTCGCCAGGCGGAGCCGATCGTGTCGGAGCCGATCCGTCGGCGGACGGGGGACCGCCCGTTCGCGACGCGGCGCTCGAGCGTGGCGATCCGCCAGCGCACGGCAGCGCCGGCGATCGAGAGGATCAGGGCGACGAGCGCCAAGACCGGGATGGCGAGCGGGTGGGCCGGCCCCACGACGGCCTCGACCCCGAGGACGCGGCCATGGGCGACGAGCTGTTCGATGTTCTCCTGGATCCCGAACAGAACCAGCACGAGCGGGACAAGCCGGCGGGCGATCCCGACTGCCTCAGGCGCGAACGGAGGCTCCTCGCGCCGGCGAGGGCGAGCTCGTCGCGCTCGGATCTCGAGACCGAGCACCCGCCCGACCGTCCACCCACCGAGCGCAAGGCCCAGGGCGAGGACGACCACGCTCAGGGCGAGCCACCAGTCGCCGTGTCCGTCCCGAGCGATGGCGGCGGCGTACGCCGCACCGAGCCCGTCCTCCGCCGCATAGATCGCGGTATGGGCAACGAGCAGCGCGACGGCGATGAGGATCGCGAGACGGATCCGCGTTCCCCAGCGGGCGC
>DASSMI010000007.1:0-5435 GCA_035688935.1 Candidatus Limnocylindrales bacterium
GGGAGCAGCCGAAGCGAGCGCACTTCAAGGTGCGTGAGCGAGGCGCGGACCGGGCAACGCAGCCATCGGGTGGTCCGCCGGTGCCGCGGAGATAGATCGAGGCGGCTCCCGAAGGAGCCGCCTCGTTGCTGTCCCGGTGAAAGTCCGGCGAACCGGACGCCCGCCACGCGCCAAGGGCATCTATCACGTCGGCTGCACCGACTACCCTGACCCTACCTACCCATGACCCTGGTGCTGGGGCAGCTGGCTGACCAAGCAGCGCAGCGCTCATGCTACGCGTCGCCTCTCGTGAAGCCAAGACTTTTGACGCAACGCGTGGTGTAAATTCCTTAACGTTCGTTTCGTTCGCGTAACAGCGACCCGGGCAACCGGCCGGATTCGGGCCGGATCCGTGCGGGACGAACGGCTCAGCCCTCGTGAATCGTGATGCCGGTGATCGCCACGGGCTCGTCGGGCAGGTCCCGCGCGTTGCGCGGCGCGGACACGATCTGGTCCACGACGTCCATCCCCTTCGTCACCTGGCCGAACAGCGTGTAGTTCTTGGGCAGCCGCCCGGTCAGGTCCTGGTGGCAGATGAAGAACTGGCTGCCGTTCGTGTTCGGTCCCGCGTTGGCCATCGCGAGCGCACCCCGGACGTAGTCACCCTTGACCGGCTCGTCCTCGAACTTGTAGCCGGGGCCGCCGGTGCCGACGCGACCCGCGTTCAGCGACGACTTCTTGCCGTGCTCGCCATCGCCGGCCTGGGCGACGAAGCCCGGGATCACCCGGTGGAAGATCACGTCGTCGTAGAAACCCTTCTTCGCGAGATCGACGAAGTTCTGGCTCGCCTTCGGCGCGTCGTTCGTGTACAGATCGACCTCGATGTCGCCCTTCTCGGTGGCGATCGTGGCGCTCGTCATGCGGGAACCCTCCTAGCTGGGACTGGCTGAGCTGGAAGCGGATGGGGCCGGCGCGGAGCCCGACCCGGCGGGCAGCGGCGGGCCGATCGTCACCGAGTCCATGACGACCGGGTTCGGTGGGGCCTCCACGCCGCCGGCGGCCTGGTAGATCGCGTCGGCGGTCTCCATGCCCTTCGTCACCGATCCGATGATCTGGTAGGTGTTCGCGCCCGCCAGGACGGGCTGGTCCTTGTCGTCGAGCACGATGAAGAACTGCGAGCCGACCGAGTTGGGGGCGCTCGTCCGAGCCATGGCCACCGTGCCGCGAAGGTACGGCGTCGTCACCGGCTCGTCCTGGATCGTGTAGCCCGGACCGCCCGTGCCGGTCCCGGTCGGGTCGCCGCCCTGGATGACGAACGGCGTGCCGTCCTGGAGCGTGGCGACCCGGTGGAAGACGACCCCGTTGTAGTACCCGCACGCGGCGAGCGCCGCGAAGTTCCCAACCGCGATCGGGGACAGGTCGGCCTTGAGCGTGATCTCGATCGAGCCCTTCGCGGTCTGGATCGTGACGACGCGCACCTGGCCGGCGGGCGCGGCGGGCGGCTGCGAGGTCGGGCAGTTCGTGCCGCGTGGCGCGACCGACCCCGCGATCGGCGCCGAAGCCCCCGCCGATGCGGCCGCGGCACGAGAGCCGGCGGGGCTCGACGGCGTGGCGCCGCCGCCGATCGTGCCGCTCGCGAGGAGGACGCCGATCGCGAAGAGGACGACCGCGCCGACGGCCAGCCACGCGCCGGGGATCCCGCCGCCCGGTGGTGTCGCGGTCCCGCGCCGGACACGGCCGTCGGCCGTTCGGCGGCCGCCGCTCGATGCGCTCGGCCGCGCAACCGCGCCCGATTGGACCGCTCGCCGCTTCTTCGACGAGCGCGAAGCGCGGGCTTGACGGTTCGGATCGGGGCTCAAGCGGCGGCCTCCTGGGCGGCGGTGAAGTCGATCGCCCCGGACAGGAGCGCCTCGCCGAGGATGATGCCCGCGATCCCGGCGTCGCGCAGGCGCCTGATGCCATCGAGATCGCCGGCTCCGCCGGCCACGAGGACGTCGATGTCGGTTCGGCCCGCGACCGGGCCGAGGACGGCGAGGTCGGGCGTCCGGCCACCGTGGGCGAGGACGAATCGGCTGACGCCGCGCTCGGCGAGCTCGCCGACGACGCCATCGAGCGTCGGCGTGCCGGCTCGGTGCCAGGGAAACGCGGCCAGCCGCTCCGGTCGCGGATCGATCCCGACGGCCAGCCACGCGCCGGCGACCTCGAGACCCGCCGCCAGGGCCGCCGGATCGTCGGCGATCGCCATGGAGGTCACGACCCGCGTGGCGCCGGCCGCGAACGCGAGGCGGATCCCATCGGCCGAGTCGACGCCGCCCGCGACCTGGAGCGGCACCGCGACCCGCGAGGCGATCGCGCCGACCGCCTCGAGGTTGCCGGGACGGCCGCTCCGCGCCCCCTCGAAGTCGACGAGGTGGATGAGCCGCGCGCCGCGCTCGACGAAGCTCTCGGCGATCCGCTCGGGGCGATCCGTGGGTGCGCCGACGCCCGTGGACGCGCCCGGCCAGAAGACGACCCGGGACCGGCCGCGATCGAGGTCGATCGCCGGGATCACCTGCACGCGGTCAGCGCCGCGCGGCCTTGCTCGCCCCGCCGGGGCCGCCTGCGGACCGATCCGCCTCGCCGCCTGCCGTGGCCGCGGCGCGCTCGGCGAGGATCCGGCGGTGGAAGCTGATCGGGAGCGAGCCGTTCACGAGCAGCGAGTCGTGGAAGTCGCGCAGCGAGAACGCCGCGCCGAGCCGGCGCCCCTCGTCCTCGCGGAGGCCGAGGAGGAGGACCTTGCCGAGCAGGTACGACAGCTGATAGGTGGGCGTGTACGTGTAGCGGCGGACCTCGGCTCGGGCGTTCGCCTCCTCGAAGCTCGTCTCCTCGACGAGGAAGCGGATCGCGTCCTCGATCCCGATCTCGCCGCGGTGCATCCGGACGTCGAGGATGATCCGGCAGGCCCGCCAGATCGCGTCGGTGTGCATGTTCAGCCGGAAGTTCGCGGCCGCGTCGAAGCCCTGCTCGCGCATCATCTGCTCGGAGTACATCCCCCAGCCCTCGGTGAACTCGGGGGCGTCGGTCATCATCCGGGTCAGCGACGGATGGGAGTTCGCGACGTGGAGCTGGAGGTGGTGACCCGGGTACGCCTCGTGGATCGAGGTGTTGCTGATCGAGCTGAAGTTGTGCTCGCGCATGGCGTGCGGGTCGTGCCCGACCGACGGGGTGACGATGTAGATGCCCTTCGGATGGGCGTCGAACTTCGGCGGTGAGAAGTAGGCCGCGAACGGGATGACGTTGCGGAGGTATTCCGGCGTCGGGATGACGTCGATCCGCTCGTCGTCGGGGACGGTCACGATGTCGTGGTCGATCAGGTACTGGCGTGACCGGAGCATCGCGTCGCGATAGGCCTCGAGGGCCTCCTCGAAGGTGGTCGGGTGATCGGACTTCAGGCGGTCGACGACCTGGGCCTCGGTCGCGCGATCGTCGATCTCGGCGGCCGCCCGGATCCGGGCGGCCTTCTGGCCCTCGAGCTGGTCCTCGCCGATCTCGAGGATCGCGTCGGCGTCCAGCCCGTCGAACGCGCGAAGCCCCACGAGCTCGTCGTACCGATCGCCGCCGAGCGCCCAGTCGTCGGTGCCGTGCTCGAGCGACGTCTTGAGCCATGCCGCGTATTCGCCGATCGACGCCCGAGCGGCATCGGCGGCGGCCGCCAGCCGTCGCTGCTCCGATTCCGGAAGCTCGCCGGCCGCGGCCACGATCTCGTCGAAGAACGACGGCAGGTCCGCCGCGGATTCGATCTCGAGCGCCTGCCAGGCGCGGACCTGCGGGACCGCGGCCCGGTCGCGCGACTGATCGAGGAAGGTCGGGATCGCCTCGAGGCGGCCGGCGATCGCGGCGAGCCGATCGGGGAGCGGGGCGTAGTCCTGGGCGAAGATCAGGAAGAGGGCGTCGCCGATGACGTCGAGCGCGGTCGAGCGGCGCTCCCAGGTCCGGACCTCCTCGGTATCGAAGATCTCGCGGCGGACGTTGTGGAGCTCCAGCTCGCGCTCGAGGCGGGCGTCCGCCGAGAGGCCCTCGACGTCGAGCGCGTCGACCGCGGCGACATGCGCCTTGTCGGCCGCGAGCTGCTGGAGGACGGCGTCGCGGGTGGCGTCCCCGAGCCGGTGGTCCTCGGTGTGGATGCCGAAGTACGTCCCGATCAGCGGGTTGTCGCGGACGAGACGGCGGAAGCGCGTCTCGACGAGGTCGTAGAGCCGATCGTCGAGCGGGCCGGCGTGGGCCGCCGACGGACGGGTCAGGACGACGTCCTCCAGGGTTCCGGTCACGAGTCCCTCCTGGGTCGCTGGCTCGTGCTCCGCCCGGTCCGCATCTCGTCGGGCAGTGCGTCCATGGCCGGGCGAGATGGGCCCGGCCGGGAGGTGTGAGTGTCGCCCATCGAGCCGGATCGTGCCACCGCGCCGCGACGCGCTTCGTCGCTCAGTGGCTGGCGACGAGCGCGACCTCGTTGAGCGCCTCTTCGACGACCGCCGCGATCCGCGGGATGTCATCGGCCCCGATCCCGCTGTTCGTCGCGGCGCGGATCTGGCCGTGGGGATACCAGTCGACGAGGACGCCGCGCGAGCGGCACGCGTCGATGAACGCGTCGCGATCGCCGGCGACGCGGAACAGGACGAAGTTCGTCCGGACGCGGGCCGGATCCAGCGGCTCGTCGTCCGGTCCGGGCTGGGCGATGTCGCCGGGGGACCGGACACCGGGGATCTCCGCGAGCAGACCGGCGAGCCGGCGCGCGTGGGCGTGATCGTCGGCGAGTCGCGCGATCATCCCGGCGTCCCCGTCCCGGAGCGCGATCAGCCCCGCCGCGGCGAGGACGCCGGCCTGGCGCATCCCGCCGCCGAGCAGCTTCCGCGCTCGACGCGCCCGGCCGATGAACGACGACGAGCCCACGACGACCGAGCCGGCGGGGCACGACAGGCCCTTCGACAGACAGAACGTGACCGAATCTGCGGGCGCCGCGAGGTCCGCGGGCGCGACCCCCAGCGCGACGACGGCGTTGAAGAACCGCGCCCCGTCGACATGGAGGGGGACGCCGCGCTCGTGAGCGACCGTCGCCACCGCCGCGGTGTCCTCGACCGAGACGGGCTGGTTCCCCGAGTGGCTGTGGGCGTTCTCGATCGTCACGAGCGCGGTCGTGGGGTGGTGCGGGTCGGTCGGATCGCGGAACGCGGCCGCGACCTCCGCGGGATCGAGCGTCCCGTCGGCGCGGTCACGGAGCTGGAGGACGCTCGCCCCCACCACGACGGCGTGTCCGGCCGCCTCATCGCGGACGATGTGGCTCTGGGCGCCGGCGATGATCTCGCCGCCGCGCGGGACGTGGGCCATCAGCGAGACGAGGTTGCCCATCGTCCCGGAGGAGACGAAGAGGCCCGCTTCCTTCCCCAGGAGCTCGGCTGCCCGCTCCTCGAGCGCATTGACGG
>DASSMI010000008.1:0-7568 GCA_035688935.1 Candidatus Limnocylindrales bacterium
GGCGACGTCCTGGACGCCGAGGGTCACGATGCTGATCCGGGCCGGGATGGGCATGCGTCGAGTGTAGGCCGCCGGCCGCTATCGTTCCGGCGATGGCCACGCCGATGTTCCCGCTCGCCGCCTCGAGCGAGATGCTGTTCGCGAGCCTTCCCTGGATCGACCGCGTCCGGCGCCTCCACGAGCTGGGCTACCAGGTGGAGATGTGGGACTGGACGACGAAGGACCTGGAGGCGGCCGCGGCGACCGGCGCGACCTGGTCGACGATGACCGGCTACGTCCACGGCGACCTGTACGACCGTGACGGCGGACGGGAGGTCGTGCGGACCGCGAAGCTCGCCGTGGAGGCCGCGACCCGCCTGGGCTGTCCGCGGCTCGTCCTCCACGGCGCGGAGCTCGACCGGTCGCGGGCCGGGCTGCCGTTCCACCCGCAGACCGTGATCAGCGGCCGGATGTGGCTGAACGCATACCGGGCGCTGGCGGAGCTCGCCGGCCTCGCCGAGGCGAACGGCGTGACCTTCTGCCTCGAGAACCTCAACCTGGTCGTCGACCATGTCGGCACGCCGTTCGGCCGTGCCGAGGACGTGCTGACCCTCGTCGAGACCCTCGACCGGCCCGGCGTCCGGATGCTGCTCGACCTGTACCACGCCCAGATCGGGGAAGGCAATCTCATCGAGCTGATCCGGCGGGCGGCGCCGTGGATCGGCGAGGTCCAGGTCGCCGACGTGCCGGGCCGTCACGAGCCCGGAACGGGCGAGGTCAACTGGCCGGCAGTCGCTCGAGCACTCCGTGACACTGGGTACACGGGCGTCGTCGCCCTCGAGGCGCGGCCGTCCGAGACGGACGAGCTCGCGCTGGAGCGGTTCCGCGCGGCCTTCAGCGAGTAGCGAAGCGGCGGCTACGCCTCGGCGGTCACCGACAGCGAGATCCGCAGGTTCGGCACCGCGAGCGGGTGTTTCGCGCCGGAGCGCGCCGGCGGGTTCGCGGGGAACCAGCGCGCCCACTCGGCGTTGAAGCCGGCGAAATCCTCCGGGTTCGTGAGGAGGAAGAGCACGTTCGCCACCTTCGCCAGGGAGCTGCCGGCCGCGTTCAGGATCGCCTCGACATTCTGCATCGCCTGGCGCGTCTGCTCCTCGATCGTCTCGCCGACGATCGCCCCGGTGGCCGGGTCGAACGGGCCCTGGCCGGCGATGAACACGAGTCCACCGGCGACGGTCGCCTGGCTGTACGGGAACGGGCCGCTGGCGTTGCCGCGTGGCGCGTCCGGGGTGTCGACGATCCTGGGCATGAGTCTCCTCCGGTGGGCAGATCGGACGGCATCGGTACGACGCCGTGGGCCGAGTGGATCGCGTCGCTCGCGCCTCAGCCGGCGAGCGCGGGCGACTCGAGCTTCTCGATCCGGATCGCGGTCGCCTTGAACTCGGCTGTGCCGCTCTTGGGATCCGTGGCGTCGATCGTCAGGAGGTTCGTCGCGACGTCGTCCTGGAAGTGGAGCGTCATGAACGTCAGGCCCGGCCGCAGCGAGTCGTCGATCCGGATCGGCGCCTCGACCTGGCCTCGCCGCGACACGACGCGGACCCGCTCGCCGTCCGCCAGCCCGTACGCCGCGGCGTCCTCCGGCGAGATGTCGAGCGACTCGCCGCGGCGGAGCGGCGAGCGGTAGCCGCCGGTCTGGACGCCGGTGTTGTACGAGTCGAGGCGGCGGCCCGTCGTGAGCCGGATCGGGTAGTCGTCGTCGAGCTTGTCGACCGGTGGGTCGTGCTCGACCGGCACGAACGGGACGCGGTTGCCCGGCACGGGGTCCTCCCAGAGCCGGCTGTGGAGGAACAGCTCGCCGGGGTGGTTCTCGTCGTAGCACGGCCACTGGATCCCGCCCAGCTCCTCGAGGCGCCTGTACGACATTCCGGCGTGGACCGGCGACAGGGAGCGGACCTCGTTCCAGACGTCCTCGGCGGTGTGCCAGCCCCAGTCGGCGCCCATCCGCCGGGCGAGCTCCTCGATGATCCACAGGTCGTCGCGGGCATCCCCCGGCGGCTCGAGGGCCTTGCGGACGCGCTGGACGCGCCGCTCCGAGTTCGTGACCGTCCCCTCGCTCTCGGCCCACGACGCGGAAGCCGGGAGGACGACGTCGGCGATCTCGGCCGTCGCGGTCAGGAAGATGTCCTGGACGACGAGGAAGTCGCGCGTCTCGAGGAGATGCTTCGCGCGGCGCTGGTCGGCCTCGGACTGGACCGGGTTCTCGCCGATCACGTAGACCGCCTGCAGCTCGCCGCGCTCCATCGCGTCGAACATCCCGGACAGGTGCCAGCCGCGCTTCGGCGGGATCGTCACGCCCCAGGCCTTGTCGAACTTGGCCCGGAGCTCGGCGTTCTCCACGTGCTGGAAGCCGGGCAGCCGATCCGGCAGGGCGCCCATGTCGCCGCCACCCTGGACGTTGTTCTGGCCACGGAGCGGGTTGACGCCGCTCCCCCAGCGGCCCACGTGCCCGGTCAGGAGGACGAGATTGATCAGCGAGAGGACGTTGTCGACGGCGTTGTGGTGCTCGGTGATCCCGAGCGTCCAGCAGATCATCGCCTTGTCGGCCTTGGCGAAGGCGTGGGCGAGCTCACGGATCGCGTCGGCGGGGACGCCGGTCTCGCGCTCGGCATACTCGAGCGTGTAGGGCTCGACCTGCGTCCGGTATGCCTCGAAGCCGTCGGTCGCGTGCCCGATGAACGCCTCGTGCTCCAGGCCTGCCGCGATGATCTCGCGCCCGATCGCGTTGGCGAGGGCGATGTCGGAGCCCACGTCGAGGCCGAGCCAGACGTCGGCCCACTGGGCCGAGCTCGTCCGGCGCGGGTCGACGGCGTACAGCTTCGCGCCGTTGCGGACGCCGCGCAGGAGGTGGTGGAAGAAGATCGGGTGCGTCTCGCGGGCGTTGCTGCCCCACAGGACGATCAGGTCCGTCTCTTCGACCTCACGGTATGAACTTGTGCCGCCACCGGCACCGAACACGGTCGCCAGACCGGCGACGCTCGGGGCGTGTCAGGTCCGGTTGCAGCTGTCGATGTTGTTGCTGCCCAGCATGACCCGGCTGAACTTCTGCGCCGCGAAGTTGACCTCGTTGGTCGCCTTCGAGCACGAGAAGACGCCGAAGGTCGTGGGTCCGTGGGCCGCCTTCGCGACCCTGAAGCCCTCGACGACCTTGGCCAGGGCCTCGTCCCAGCTCGCGGGGCGCAGCGGCGCGTCCTTCGAGTCGCGGACGAGGGGCTGGGTCAGACGCACGTAGCTGTTCGGCACGAGTGCCTCCTGCGAACGTTGACCGGCCGAGTCTAACGCCGCGGAGTCCGATGGCGGTCACCGGTCCGACCGGTCGGGTCACGTGATGACCCGGACCGAGCACGACGAGCGTGGGTCACGCCCGTTCCGCGTCGACCCACGCTCATCACTGGCCCAAATGAGTCACGTGGTGGCCCACGACGCCCGGTGGCATCAGGAGGACGCGGTGGCGTCCGCCCTCGCCGGCTGGAGGATCCGGATCGCGTTCCCGAACGGGTCGCGCACGCCCATGTCGGTCCCGTAGAAGTGGTCGGTGGGTTCCTGGGTGAAGTCCGTGACGCCGCGCGCCTTGAGGGTCTCGTAGAGCCCGCGGACGTCGTCGGTCTCGAACGCGATCCAGCCGATCGAGCCCTTCGTGATCAGCTCGCGGAGCTGCTCGGCCGTCGCCTCGTCGTAGACCGGCGGTGCCGGCTTCTCGAGATAGATCTCGGTCTTCAGGTCCCCGGGGACGCGGATCGTCAGCCAGCGGACCGGGCCCTGCTGGAAGTCCTGGCCGACCTCGAGGCCGAGCTTGTTGACGTAGAAGTCGAGCGCCTCGTCCTGGTCGAGGACCTTGATCGACGTGACCTTCAGCGTGTTCAGCATCGCCTTCAGGCCTTCTTCACGAGTGCGACGATCCGGGCCTCATCGGCCTTCGTCAGCTCGAACAGGCCGAACGAGGTCGCGAACATCGCGCCGTCGTCGATCCGGGCGGCGTCCTCGAAGCCGAACGTCGCGTAGCGCGCGTTGAACTTCGACTGGGGCTTGAAGAAGCACACGACCTTGCCGTCGCGGGCCCAGGCGGGCATCCCGTACCAGGTCTTCGGGTCGAGGTCGGGAGCCGCCTCGGTGATCAGCGCGTGGAGTCGCTCGGCCATCGCCCGGTCGGCGGGCGGCAGCTCGGCGATCTTCGAGAGCAGGTCGCGTTCGCCGTCGGCCCGCAGGTCCTTCGACTTCTGCTCGGCCTTCAGCTCCTTGGCTCGAGCGCGCATCGCGGCCTTCTCGTCGGCGCTGAAGCCCGTGCCGTCCAGATGCGCCTGGGTGTTCGTCCTCTCGGCGGTCGCCATGTCTCGGTCCCCTTTCGTGGTCAGAACGTGGAGTGACCTGATCCTAGGCCGAGCCCGTCCGAGACGGCTTCTCCAAAACTGCTCAGATCACCAGGGCCGGGTGGCGGCCAGCTGGAAGCAGTTCGGCGCGATCATCGGGCCGTGCCCGTCGCGGTAGGCCGACGGCGTCTCGCCGACGATCTCGCGGAACGTCCGGCTGAACGTTCCGAGGCTGCTGAACCCCACGTCGAGGCAGATGTCGGTCACGCTCCGGTCCGTCTCGCGGAGGAGGAACATCGAGCGCTCGACGCGGCGTCGCTGGAGGTAGTGGTGCGGCGTCTCGCCGAAGACGGCCCGGAAGCTGCGGATGAAGTGGGCCTCCGAGACGTGGGCGATGGCCGCCACGGCCTTGATGTCGAGCGGGTCGGCATACGCCCGATCCATCGCGTCTCGGGCGCGCAACAGGCGCCGGTTGAAGTCCTCCACCTCGCGACTCACGGTGCAAACCTACGGCATCGCGCGCCGACGGGGCGCGCGACCGGACGATGGATTAGATGCGGCCCTGGAGGTGCTCCACCTCGGACCTGGCGCCGCGACACGAGTAGCAGACGGTCGCGTCCGGCCGGTTCACCGACTTGCAGCGGCCGCACGACCACGCGTTCGCGCCGTCCGCGACGCCGGCAACCGGATCGTGACGGCGGACCGCATCCACGACACGTTCGGCACCCCAGCGTCCGGACCGGACGAGGAGCGCCCGGATGATCGCCCATGCCGCGAGCAGGACGAACGCCGTCCCGAAGACGATCGCGAACGAGCCGACGAAGGCTTCCACTGGCCGGGTCGCCGCTCAGCCGAGCGGCCGTCCGACGTCGCGCCGGGCGCGTCGGACGATTCCGACGAACTCGCGGAGGTGCTCGATCGGGCGGATGTGGGATGGCGCTCCGGCATAGATCGTCCGGATCGGGATCCACTCGATCCGGCCGCCCATCCGGAGACATGTGGTGATCTGCTCGACCTCGAACGCGAAGCCGGTCTCCTCGCTCTCGGCGGTCGCGGCGGCCAGGCGCCGCGAGACGAGCCGGAACCCGGACTGGTTGTCGGGGATCTGCCGTCCGACCGCCCACGAGAAGGCCCTTCGCCCGAGGACGTTCGACAGGCGCCGGAGCGGCGGCATCGAGCGGAAGTTCCTCGCGCCGATCACGAGGTCCGGTTTGGCTCCCGGGGCCGCGGCCGCCCAGACTGCGAGGAACGACGGGATCTCGGCCGGGTCGTGCTGGCCGTCGGCGTCGAGGGTCAGGATCGCGTCGGCGCCGTCGGCGAGGGCCCGCCGGAAGCCGGCCCGGAGCGCGGCGCCTTTCCCCTGGTTCGGCTCCTGTCGGACGACGACCGCACCGGCCTCCCGGGCGCGTTCGGCCGTCCCATCGCTCGAGCCGTCGTCGACGACGAGGACCGGCAGGTGCTCACGGGTCGCCAGGACGACCGCGCCGATCCGCGGGGCCTCGTTGTAGCCCGGGATCAGCGCGACGATCACGCGAGGCGAACGGTGGGTTCGGCGCCGCCGGCGTCTTCGACCCGACCCACCACCCAGTGCTCCACGCCCGCGCCGTCGAGATCGGCGCGGACGGCCGCGAGCCGGCCGTCGGGGATCGCGGCGAGGAGCCCGCCCGACGTCTGCGGATCGTGGGCGAGGGTGACCGCGTCCTCGGGGACGCCGTCGGGGACGATGAGCGCCGGCGCGACGAACCGCCGGTTGTGGGCTGCCCCGCCCGTCTCGACGCCGGCCCGCGCGAGCTCGAGCGCCCCCTCGAGCGCGGGCAGCGCCGCCGCCTCGAACACGAACGAGGTCCCGGACGCGCGGGCCATTTCGAGGCCGTGGCCGAGCAGGCCGAAGCCGGTCACATCGGTGGCGCCCGCGATCCCGTGGCGGACGGCGACCTCCGCGGCGGCCCGGTTCAGGCGCCGCATCTGGTCGATCGCGGCCTCGACGCCAGCCGCCGCCGCGCGCCCCTGGCGGTTCCCGCTGACGATCAGCCCGGTCCCGAGTCGCTTCGTCAGGACCAGCGCGTCCCCGGGCCGCGCGCCGCCCTTCCGCAGCAGCCGGTCCGGATGCCCGGCGCCGATGACGGCGAGGCCGTACTTCGGCTCGGCGTCCCGGATCGTGTGCCCGCCCGCGAGGGTTCCTCCGGCCTCGCGGACCTTCGAGGCGGCGCCGTCGAACACGGCCGCGAGAACGTCGCGCGGCAGCTCCTCGGGGAAGGCCGCGATCGACAGCGCGAAGAGGACGCGGCCGCCCATCGCGAACACGTCGCTCAGCGCGTTCGCGGCCGCGATCTCGCCGAACGTCCGGGCGTCGTCGACGAGCGGCGGGAAGAAGTCGAGCGTCCCGATCACCGCGAGGTCGTCGCTGATCCGGTACGCGGCCGCGTCGTCGGCCGGGGCGAGACCGGCGACAAGCGCATCGGGCGCGTCCTGCGCACCGAGCCCGCTCAGCGCCTCGGCGAGGAGGTCCGCTCCCAGCTTCGCGGCGCAACCGCCGCAGTCGGTCAGCTCGGTCAGGCGGATCGGCGGAAGGCGGACGGCGGTGGTCACCCGGCGATCATACGGACTCGATCGGCGCGACCCGCTCGGCGCGGAGGCGCCGGCGATGCTCATCGAGCCTGCATCGCCGGCGCCAACCATCCTGACGACGGCCGCGCGGGAAACTCATCGGTCGGGATTACCATCGCCTCCAGGGGAGTGGATAGGTCCCGGTGGGCCTCCCGGTCTTCAAAATCGGTGACGCTGCGCTCGGCGCGGCGTGGTGGGTTCGACTCCCATGCGCTCCCGCCAGGGCTCCGCACGAGCGCCCCACAGGAGGCCGGATTGGTCGCAGACCGGGCACCGCATCCGCCGTCGGTCGAGCACCTGCTTGCCGCCGTCCGGCCGCGGCGGCCGGCCGGCCAGGACCACCTGGCGCTCGCGGAAGCCGCCCGCGGCGTCCTCGACGACGAGCGCCGCCGGCTGGCCGAGGGCGGTGATCCCCGTTCGCTCGACGCCCTCGCGGACGAGCTGTCGGGCCGCCTCCGGACGTGGGCGGGCATCCCCGCGAAGCCGACGATCAACGCGACCGGGGTCATCGTCCACACGAATCTCGGCCGCGCGCCGTGGCCACAGGAAGCACTCGATGCGGCTGCGGCGGCGTCCGGATCGCTCCTGCTCGAGCTCGACCGGACCACCGGACGGCGCGGC
>DASSMI010000009.1:0-7800 GCA_035688935.1 Candidatus Limnocylindrales bacterium
GTCGCGATGCTCCACGCCGAGCTCGTCGATGCCGATTCGGGCGAGGCGGCGGTGCTCGAGGGCCTGCTCGGCCTCGATGACGAGGACGCCGACGAGCAAGGCGAGGACGCGACCGAGCAGGACGACGACGCGGACGACGCGGACGAGACCGAGGTCGAAGCCCCCGAAGGCCCCGACGCGGCCGAGCACCACGAAGCCGTGGACGAGGCCGACGACGACCAGGGCGAGGATGCCGACGACCAGGGCGAGGACGAGGCCGGCGAGCACGACTCCGACCATGCCGATTCGGGCGACGAGCACGAGGACCACGAGTCCGACGACGGCGGTGAAGAGAGCGACGACGGCGGTGACTGACGCCATCGGCTGAACCGCTCCGACGACTGGCGGGATACTGTCGGAAGAGCTGATCGTCGGAGGGGGTTGGTCGATGCGACGAACGCGGGGCGTCGTCGAGATCATCGGGATGATCGCGATCGTCGCCGTCATCACCGCCCTCCTGGCGAATCGAAACACGTCGCTGGGCCCGGACACCGCCGTTGCGTCCGACGCGCTTCCGGGTCCAACGGCGGTCCCGACCGCCAGCCGCCCCGCTCCGAGCGTTCCGGACGCAATCGACGGCCACCCGGTCCTGACCGTGTCCGAGGCCATCCGCCAGCATCGGAACGGGACGCTCAGCGATCCGGTCGTGATCGTTCGCGGATTCTGGTCGGACGCCTCGGTAGGACACAGCTGCGCGGCGCCCGACGCGCCGACGGGCGATCTCGAGATCTACTGCACCGACCGGGAATACGGCATCACTGAGCTCGATGAGCCGATCGAGATCATCGATCCCCACGGGTTTGTTACGCAGGGGATCGGGCCGTGGCTGACGCCGTATCTCGAAAACAAGGTGCCGGGTCTCCAAGCGCTGTTCTCGCTGCCACGGGTCAATGGACAGCGCTTTCCCCCCGTTCCGATCGTCGTCGCGGGTCACTTCGATGATCCGCGCGCGAAAGACTGCCGGCCGAAGGCCCGCCAGATCTGCCTCGATCGGTTGGTCGTGGACCGGATCCTCGCGTTCGATCCCGCGCTGGTCCCTCCACCCGAGCCGACGCCGCAGCCAACGCCGTTTCCATTCGATGATCCGCCACCCGGGCTCTTCGACGCGGTCGCCTGCACGAACGGCGCGCCGGTCGCATACGCGGGCTGGACGACGTTGCGAGCGCTGAAGATCGACCGCGGATCGCCGGACGAGGTGGGCTGGTTCGTCATCTCGAGGGACCCGATCCCGATCGGTGACTGGTTCGCCGACCCGAACGACGGAAAGACGTATCGAGTCTGGGGCCAGCGGATCTGCTTCTCGTACCCGTGGGAACAGGGAGGAATGGAGTTCGACGCAGTCCCAGGCACAGAGTTCCGCGAGTATCCCGACGGCCACCGGGAGCCGACCGACGCACCATAGCGACGTCCCTGCAGCGGCTTGACACCGGGCGTTTGATTCAGCTTGAACCCAGCGTTCGGCCGGCGCCCTGTCCACCGTTCCGCGCTCCCGTCCACCCGACCCCGTGGAGGAGGCCTCGCGATGCGCAGCCCGATTCGGAGCTCCCTGATTCGGCGTTTCCTCGCGCTAGCGGCGAGCGCCGCGCTCACGCTCGGGGTGGCCGGCGCCGCCGCGCCGGCTGCGGCGGCCGGCCCACCGGCCACGAACACACGGGTCGCCGGGATCAACGTCGACGCGACGACGATCCCGCAGCTCCAGGCGCTGATGAACCGACACCGGCTGACCTCGGTGCAGCTCGTCCAGTTCTACCTCCACCGGATCGCGAGCCTGAACCCGCGCCTCCACGCGGTGATCAAGGTCAGCCCGACCGCGCTCGCCGACGCGCGACGAGCCGATGCGCTCCGCCGCCGCGGCGATCATCGACCGCTCCTCGGGATCCCCGTCCTCGTCAAGGACAACGTCGATGCCCGCGGCATGCCGACCACCGCAGGCTCATGGGCGCTCGCCGGCTCCTCGCCCGGTGACGCCTTCATCATCGGGCGGCTCCGGGCGGCCGGCGGCATCGTCATCGCGAAGGCCGGCCTCAGCGAGTGGGCGAACTTCCGGTCCGGTCCGTCATCGAGCGGGTGGAGCGGGATCGGCGGCCAGGTGAACATGCCGTACGTGCTCGATCGGAACCCGTGCGGCTCGAGCTCGGGAACGGGCTCGGGAATCGCCGCCGACCTCGCGACGGTCGGGATCGGCACGGAGACGGACGGCTCGATCGTCTGCCCGTCCGGGGCGAACGGCATCGTTGGGATCAAGCCGACGCTCGGTCTCTGGAGTCGCGCCGGCGTCGTCCCGATCTCGGCCGAGCAGGACACGGCCGGACCGATGGCCCGGAACGTGACCGACGCGGCGGTCCTCCTCGGGGCGCTGACGGGCGTCGACCCGAACGACCCGGCCACGGCCGACCAGACCGGCCACGCGTTCGCGAACTACCGCCAGTTCCTGGACACCCACGCGCTCGAGGGCGCGCGGATCGGCGTCTGGCGCGAGACCACGTACGACCCGAGCCTCACCGGCCCCGTCGTCGAGCCGATCCTGGCCGACGTCATCGCCGAGCTCGAGGATCAGGGCGCCACCGTCGTCGACCACACCGACATCGACATGACGGCCGCGTTCACGAACGAATTCCCGGCGCTGCTGTGCGAGTTCAAGACCGACATCGCCTCGTATCTCCAGACGTATACGGCGGCCGGGTATCCCAAGACCCTGGCCGAGCTGATCGCCTTCGATCAGGCCCATCCCGAGCTCGAGGGCCCCTGGAACGATCTCGTCTTCGAGCTTGCCGAGGGCACGAACGGCCGCGACGCCGAATGTGCCGACCTCCGCGCCGCGACGACGCCGCCGACCCAGGACGCAGTCGACACCGTGATGGCCGACAACGATCTCGACGCGATCATCGCGTTGACGAACGGTCCGGCCTGGCCGACGAACGACAACCCCGACGAGGGCGACCTCGACGGGCACTTCGAGTACTTCGTCGGGTCGTCGACGGCGGCAGCCGTCTCCGGCTACGGCTCGATCACCGTTCCGGCCGCGTACGTCCACGGGCTGCCGGTGGGGATCAGCTTCATCGGCGGCCGCTGGTCCGAGCCGCAGCTGCTGGGCTTCGCCTACGACTTCGAGCAGGCGACGCACGTCCGCGTGCCACCGACGTTCAAGGCGACGATCGGCGACGACCTCTTCCCCGGCGCACCGAACCCGGCGGCCGCGATCAGGACCGACCGGGCGACGACCGAGCAGAAGCGGGTCGCGGGTCCGAACCGCCCGGGGTGGCTCCCCGGGCGCTGATCGATGCCGCACAGCGAACGACCCGGGTCCACCAGAGGCCCGGGTCGTCGTGATTCGAGGGTCGAGGCGCGATCAGCTCGTGGGGATCGCGGCCTTCAGGCTCGTGATCGCGTCGGTCAGCTGCTTGCCGGCGGGCGACGAGCTGAGCTTCGACGCGAACGAATCGACCTTCGTCGTGAGGTTGTTCAGCGCCGTCTGGATGCCGCTCGTGTCGCCGGACTGGAGCGCGGTCCGCAGGGCGGACGTGAGCTGGGTCAGGCTGCTCGCCTCGTCGGCGGTCAGCGTGTTCGACGACTGGTTCGCCGCGATCGCCTGATCGACGGTGTCGAGGGCCGTCAGGGCCGCGCCCGACGCCGCGCTCGCGATGGCCGACGCGTCGACGCTGGGCAGGGCGCTCAGGTTGACCGACGGGAGCGGCACGCTCGAGGCGCTCGGTGAGCAGGCGCCGATCGCCCCGACGAGGGCAGCCGTGGCGATGGCGGCACCGAGCGAGCGCCGAGCGGTCAGGATCCGGCCCTCGCGCCGGATCCCGGGGACGTCTAGGTCTGGACGGGCCGCCGCGCGAGGAGCGACCGTTCGTGTCTTCATGGCCGCACCGTAGGTGCGCGAGCGCACCGCGCACCTACCGTCGGGCCGGGAAACGGTAGAAACGGCCTCACAACGGCGCCGTCCGGGGGATTGCGTGCGACTTCTCGTCTCCGGGTACAGTTCAGCCCCGTCGATCGCGGATCGCACGGGACGTCGCGTCAGGAATCGAAGACCGGGGAGGATCGCTCGAGCGTGATCAGGGGGTTCGGGTCGAGAGCGTCTGCGCTCGCGGCCGTCGTGATGACCGTGCTCGTCGTGGTCGGCGGGATCGCGCCGACGGCACGCGCCGCCGCAGATCCCTCGGACGTCGTCCTGGTCTTCGACTACTCGAACTCGATCCTCGGCGCCAAGACGACGCGGAACCAGTTCGCCGCGGCGCTCGAGCGGATCGCGACCCGTGTCGACGAGATCCGCGACGACCTCGTGGCGGGCGACGCCACCGTCTCGTTCGTCCGGTTCGCGTCGAAGGCGCAGGACTATCCGCGCTGCACGGGGCTGAAGCTGCTCCAGAGCCCGGCCGCGGTCGCCCAGTTCGCGAACTGTCTGCGCCTGATCGCGAGCGGCTATCGCCGCGGGCCGATCCCGGCCGTGACGAACAGCATCGGCGCCGACACGAACTACGTCGCCGCGATGGAGCGAGCGGCGACGCACCTCCCGGCCGATTCGGTCCGGCCCGCGCTGATCCTGTTCACGGACGGGCGTCACGACGTCGACGGCGTGCCCGCCAGCCGCGTGATCCCGACGAGGGACCGGCTGTTCGGCAGCCGCTCGGCGTTCGCGCTCCTGCCCGTGGGAATGGGTCTCGATCCCAAGCTCCGCGCCGGTCTGACCGCGGGGCTGGAGAACCTGCGGGTCGTGAAGGGCATCCCGGACTGCGTCAGCGGCGCGTCGTTCGTGTGGCCGACCGTGACGTTCCCGACGCCGCAGGAGGCCGGCGATGCGGTCGGCCGGGCCCTGCAGGACACGACCTGCACGTTCACCGTCGCGCCGACGCCGACCCCCAAGCCCACTCCCCCGCCCCAGCTGGCACCGATCCTCGGCCTGAAGGTCGTCGCCGGAGACGGCAAGGCGGAGATCTCGTGGGCGGCGCCGTCGGGCCGCGGCTCGACCGCGCCGATCGTCGATTACCAGGCCCGCTGCCGATCGGGCGACGGCCCGTACATCGAGTCCACCGAGGGCGTCTCGACCGACACCTCCGCCACCGTCGAGGGCCTCACGAACGGCACGAGCTACACGTGCGAGGTCGCGGCGGTCGGTGACGGCGTCGCCGGAGCGTGGACGCCCGCCGGATCGGTGACGCCGCTCGGGATCCCTGCGCCACCGGCGGCTCCCATCGTCCAGGCCGAGAATGCGGCGGTCGACGTCTCGATCCCGAGCGATCCACCAGGCGTCACCGGCTACTCGGTCGAGTGCTCGCCGGACTCCGGATCGACCTGGCCGGCGAAGGCGGATCTGGCGACCGGCGGCGGCACGGCCCAGGTGACCGAGCTGACGAACGGCGTCGATTACGTCTGCCGGGCGATCGCGGAGAACGCGATCGGGCTCAGCCAGCCGTCGCCGCTCTCCGAGATCGTCCGGCCGTGCAACTCGATCCTGGAGTGCAACGGTCGGCTGCTCCCCGTGTTCGCGGGCATCCTCGGCGTGCTGGCGCTGCTCATCATCGCGGGCCTGATCGTGCTCGCGCGGGGTCGGGTCCCGGGATACGTGATCGCGGTCGTCGACGTCGTCCACACGGCGAACATCGGCCACGGGTCCACCCTCGGGATCACGCTCACCCGCGCGCCGGGGACTCGGAACGTCACCGGACTCGTCGTGGATCGCACCTCGAAGGCGGAGGTCCGGATCCGCCGGTTGCGCAGCGGCGGGTTCGCGATCCGCGACCGGAACGGCCGATCCGAGGTGGCCGAGGGCGACCCGGTCGTCTTCACGGATTCGGTCGGCGTGAAGCACTCGCTGGTTCTGCGCGCGTTCGACACGAACGCGGCCTCCGCTGTTGCCCGCGGCCGACGCTGACGGAGTCGTTCAGAGAAGCACGAATCCGGACCCGTACGCCGTGCGACTCGGTGCATGCGACTCGGGCCGCGGCGAGCTCGTCGGAGCTTCAGGCGGCAGGCTTCTCGACGCCGGGTCGGGGCCTACACTGGGGGGGCGATGAGCGCGCTCGAACCGTCGGGTCATCCGCTGGACGTCCCCGACGGGACCCCACCCGAGACCGAGGCGATCTGGCGCGGGATCCTCGTCGGCTCGGACCCGCGCTATCGGGACGGGTACGGCTTGATGAGCCGTCTTCCGGGCTCCCCGCGCTGCCGACTGTGCGCCGCGCCGTTCAAGGGCCCCGGCGCGATCGTCGCCCGGCGGATGGGCAGGAAGCCGTGGCAGAAGAATCCCTATTACTGCTCGGCCTGCTTCACGCTCCTCGAGCACCAGCACGGTGGCGCCGAGATCGAGTGCAGCCTCCTCTTCGCGGACGTCCGCGGCTCGACGAGCCTTGCCGAGCAGATGCGGCCGGCCGAGTTCCGGCGGCTCCTGGATCGGTTCTACGACACCGCCGCTCGGGTCCTGTTCGAGCACGAGGCGATCCTCGACAAGTTCGTCGGCGACGAGGTGTTCGCGATCTTCGTGCCCGCGTTCACCGGCGCCCAGCACGGTGTCCGGGCCGTGGCCGCGGCGCAGCACCTGCTCCGCGCGACCGGTCATGGCGACCCGGCGGGTCCGTGGCTCCCGATCGGGATCGGTGTCCACAGCGGCATCGCCTACGTCGGCGCGGTGGGCGATGGGCCGTCGACGACCATGACCGCGCTCGGCGACCCGGTGAACGTCGCAGCGCGACTCGCCTCGGCGGCGGCCGCGGGCGAGCTCCTCGTCTCGGACGTGACCGCCGCGACGGCGGGCCTCGAGGACGCCCGGCTGGAGCACCGGGACCTCGAGCTGAAGGGCAAGTCCGAGCGCGTGCCGGTCGTCGTGCTCCGCGCCTAGCCGCCACGGGCGCCGGCCTCGGCCTGACGCCCGGACGGGCCAATCCGCGACGGCGCGGGCGACGTATCGCCAAACCTCAGGCGGTGGGCCGACGTGCCCAGGACGGCGTCCGCGACCCGCGCCGGAACGCACGGGAGGTGCGGTGGTGGAGGAGAAGAGCCTGTACGAGCGGCTCGGTGGCGTGTTCGCGATCGCAGCGGTCGTCGACCATTTCAGCGACGCGATCGTCCAGAACCCGATCGTGGGTCAGCACTCGAAGAACCCGGCGCTCGCCCAGTGGCACACCGAGCAGCTCGCGCGGCTGCCCGGCCTGAAGTTCATGCGGACGCTGTGGGTCTGCAACGTCGCCGGCGGCCCGTTCCAGTACACCGCGACGCATCCGGGCCACGACACGCTCGGCCTGGAAGAGGCGCACCGGCGCTTCCGGATCACCCCCGAGGAGTTCGACGAGGTGGCCGCCGAGCTCGGCCGGACGCTCGATGCGGTCGGTGTCCCGGATCGCGAGAAGTCCGAGGTCCTCGGTGCCTTCGCCGCGCACAAGG
Organism: Candidatus Limnocylindrales bacterium; assembly: GCA_035688935.1. Classification (GTDB taxonomy): domain Bacteria; phylum Chloroflexota; class Limnocylindria; order Limnocylindrales; family CSP1-4; genus CF-46. The sequence continues at coordinate 7,423 of DASSMI010000009.1, forward strand.
GCGAGGTCACCGAAGGCGCGCTCGCGGCAGCGGCCCGCTGACCGCGGGGTCAGGCGGCCGGCGGCGAGCTCGGGCGGCGACGCGGCCGGCGCAGGAAGCTCGGAACCTCGAAGTCGTCGGCGTCGACGGTGCGGAACCCGACCGAAGGCTCGGCGAGGCCTCCTCCGTCTGACCCCGCGGGCGGCGCGACGATCGCGGCCGCGGATCCCGGGAGCGTCACGGCCGAGGGCGCCGCATCACGATCCCGCGTCCGGGCGCCGCGGCGCCGGCGCTCCCTCCCCGGTGGCGTCTCGCTCGCCGGCTCGTCGACCGGCGCCTCGCGCGCGCTCAGACCGGTCGCCATGATCGTGACGAGGACGTCGTCGCCGACCGAGCCGT
>DASSMI010000010.1:0-2677 GCA_035688935.1 Candidatus Limnocylindrales bacterium
GACCGCGTATCGGGCGCCCACGCTCGCCGCGAAGTCGCGCTCGAACCGCTCCACGAACGGGCCGACCGACGACACGAAGTTCGTGTCCAGGCACTCCTGGAGGTAGCGCGCCGCGTTGCCGCCGATCGACGGCTCGGCCAGTGGGATCCGCTCCCCGTCAGAGCTGGACACGGTCCACCTCCGCCGGTTCCGGCTGGGTCCGGAGCCAATCGATCGTCGCCCGCAAGCCGTCCTCCAGGCTCGTCGTCGCCTCCCAGCCCAACAGCTCGCGGGCCTTCGCGGGGTCCGAGCGGAGGACCATCACCTCGCTTGCGTCGGGACGGAGGCGGGCGGGGTCCTCGACGACGGTCGCGTCGACGCCGAGCAGGCGCTTCGCGAGCTCGAACAGCTCGCCGATCGACTCCGCGCGGCCGGTCCCCAGCTGGATCGTCTCGCCGTCGATGCCGTCCGCCGTCGCCGCCCGGACGAAGCCATCCACGGTGTCCGCGACGTAGGTCAGGTCACGCCGCGGGTCCAGGCGGCCCAGACGGATCTCGCGCCGGCCGGCGAGGAGCTGGCGGAGCATCGTCGGCAGGACCGCTCGCTCCGACTGGCGCGGGCCGAACGTGTTGAACGGCCGGAGCACGACGACCGGCGTCCCGAACGACCGGTGGTAGGCGAGCGCGAGCTGGTCCGCCGCGACCTTCGACGCCGCATACGGGGATTGCGCGTTCAACGGATGCCGTTCGGTGATCGGGAGGACCACGGGCGTCCCGTAGACCTCGGACGTCGACGTCTGGATCACGCGCCGGACCCCGCTCCGGCCGGCCGCCTCGAGGACGTGCATCGTGCCGGTGACGTTCGTGTCGATGAACGACTCGACCGCCGTGTACGAGTACGGGATCGCGATCAGCGCCGCGAGATGGAAGACGACCTCGACCCCCTCGGTCGCGCGCTCGACGAACCGCGCGTCCCGGATGTCGCCGAGGCGGGCGTCGATCGCCGCGCGCACCTCCGGCGGGACCTCGTCCAGCCAGCCGGCCGATCCGCGCGAGTTGTAGATGCAGAACGCCCGGACGCGGGCGCCCTCGGCGACGAGCCGCTCCACGAGATGGCTGCCGATGAACCCGTCGGCGCCGGTGACGAGGACGGGCACGTCGCGGAGGGTCAGCGGCGCGGGCTCAGCCACCGCGGGCTCGCACGAGTTGCTCCCGCTGGCCGACGTCGACCCAGTCGTCCTCGATCTCGAACCCGCCGACCGCCATCCCTCGCGCGATCGCGTCGCCGATCACGTCGGGCATCGAGGCCGGCTCGCCCGGTCGGACGAGCTCGACCATGGAGGGTTCGAGCGCGTACATCCCGGTATTCACCTCGCGCTCGAGCGTGGGCTTCTCGTCCAGCGCGGTCACGCGATCGCCGTCCCGCTCGATGCAGCCGAACGGCACGGTGTGGAGGTAGCGCCGGAAGCCGATCGTCGCGTCGAACCGGTGCTCGGCATGGAAGGCGAGCAGGCCGTCGAGGTTCGCGTTCGTCACGAGGTCGCCGTTGAGGAGGAGGAGCGTCTCGGTGGGTCGCTCGGGGAGGAGGCCCAGCGCACCGGCGGTCCCCAGCGGCCGTTCCTCGCGGAGGTACTCGATCGTCGCTCCGAACGCGCTCCCATCGCCGAAATGGTCCTCGATCACCGTTCCGAGGTAGTTGATCGACAGGAAGATCCGGCGGATCCCCATCCCCACGAGGTGGAGGACGATCCGCTCGAGGATCGGCCGGCCGGCGACGCGGAGCATCGGCTTGGGGACCGTGTCGGTCAGCGGCCGCAGGCGGGCGCCCTGGCCGCCGGCCATGACGATCGCCCAGTTCGTCCGGACGGTTCGCTCGAGGAACTCGTGGAGGAGATGGAGCGCGATCGGCGATCCGTCGGCGTCCACCACCGGAATGGCGCTGATCCGCCGGGCGCGCATCAGCTCGAGGACCTCCGGGCGGCGGTCGCTCGGGCCCACCGTGACCGGCTCGCGCGTGACGATGCCGGCGAGCGGCGCATCGAGAGTCGCGCCGCGGAGCAGCGCCCGTCGGATGTCGCCATCCGTCAGCACGCCGCACAGCCGGCCGTCCGCGTCCACCGCAAGCGCGATCTGGCCCGCTCCCCCGTCCAGGGCCGCAAGACCATCCCGGATCGTGCCGTCGATCGTGACGAGGGAACGGGCGAGCGTGGTCATCGTTCGATCATCTCGTCGGCAGCGTAGTCGCGTCGCGCGGCCGTCCCGACCAGCTCGTCCCAGAGCATGGGCGACAGCCCGGTTCCCGGCCGCTTCGTCGCGAGGTTGTCGGCGCTGAGCATCTCGCCCGCCGCGATCGGACGCGCGGCGACGATCGACTTCCGGGCGATCGCCCGGTTCGCGAGCTCGCGCGGACCCGGCCGCTTGATCCCGTCGCCGAGCGCCCGCTCGATCCGGCGCACGGCGCGGACGAGCTCGGCGAGCTCGCCGGGCTCGAGGCTGGCCCGGTGGTCCGGCCCCGGCCGCGTCCGGTCGAGCGTCACGTGCTTCTCGATCACGGTTGCCCCGAGCGCGACCGCCGCGATCGCCACCTCGATGCCGGTCGTGTGGTCCGAGTAGCCCACCTCGACGCCGAACGTCGAGCGGAGCGTCTCCATGGCCCGGAGGTTGACCTCCTCGTCGGGTGCGGGGTACTCGGTCGTGCA
>DASSMI010000011.1:0-7765 GCA_035688935.1 Candidatus Limnocylindrales bacterium
CGTCCAGGTCCTCTTGTTCTCTCCGATCGGCGCCGCGATTCCGGATCTCGCCGGCCGGGTCGCGTACCTCCTGTCGACCGCGGCCGTCCTCGTCGTCGTCATCGCCAACGTCCGGATCCCGGGGGCTCCGGTCATCGCGGCGGGCGCCGCCGCGAACCTGGCCGCGATCGCGGCCAACGGCGGCGTGATGCCGGCCGATCCGACCGCCCTCGCGGTTGCCGGGATCGCCCTGGACGGCCCGTCGAACAGCGCCGTCGTCGCCACGCCCGCCCTCCGAGCGCTCACCGACATCTTCGCGATCCCGGCCGCCGTTCCCCTCGCGAACGTGTTCAGCGTCGGCGATGTCCTCGTGGGCCTCGGTGTCGCGATCGCGATCGCTGCCGCGATGCGCCGGTCGCCGAACGTCATGCCTCCCACGGGACCTCGGAACCAGTCCAGCGCTCCCCGCTAGTCCCGTACAAACAGACCTGCCCCGGGGGGCAGTCTGGAGGCACATCCATGAGGGAAGCGGACCGCCGTTCGGCGGTCCGAGCGAGGTCCGCTGCCGAAGCCGGCCGTTCCGTCGCCGACGATGACGCGTCGCACCGAACGGGTCCGTTGATTCCGCCCGTCGCCCGCGTCTGGCTCTTCAGCCTCGGGCTCGCCTTGCTCGCGGTCATGCTCGAGGTCGGCGTGGTCGGCGGCCGCACGATCGCCGTCCCGCCGGTCGTCATCCCGTGGCCGGTGATCGCTGCCGGGTTCTGCCTCGCCGAGATCAAGGTCGTCCCGGTCAGCTTCCGCCGGGAGCAGCATTCGTTCTCGCTGAGCGAGTTCCCGGCCGTCATCGGGCTGTTCCTCCTCGACCCGACCGATTACCTGCTCGCGCTCCTCGTCGGGTCCGGGCTCGCCCTCGCCTGGGCGCGCCAGGCGCCGCTGAAGCTCGCCTTCAACGTCGTGAACTTCGGGCTGGGGGGCGCGGCCGGCCTGTCCGTGTTCCACATCCTGGGAACGCACCTCGGGACGCCGAGCCCGGCCGACTGGTTCGCCGCGTTCACCGCCACGATGACCACCACGGTCCTGTCGTCGCTGTGCGTGGCGACCGCGATCTCGCTGTCGGGCGGCGCCCCGCAGTTCCAGAAGCTTCCGCAGATGCTCCAGTTCGGCGGGCTCGTCGCGGTCGCGAACACGAGCCTCGCGCTTCTGGCCGTCTCGATCCTGTGGGTCGACTGGCAGCTCACCTGGCTTCTCGTCGTCCCGCTGGTGACCGTGTTCCTCGCCTACCGCGCCTACCTGTCGGAGCGCGAGAAGGGCGAGCGGCTTGAGTTCCTGTACCAGTCGGGTCGGATCCTCCAGCATTCGCCGGAGCTCGATTCTGCGATCGTCGCGCTCCTCGACTACGCCCGCGACATGTTCCGAGCGGAGCTCGCCGAGGTCCTCCTGTTCCCGCGTGATGGCAGCGGCGACGCCCTCCGGACGCGAAGCCGGGACGGCCGCAAGCCGTCGGCGATGGAGCCGGTCTCGCTCGATGCCGACGATCCGGTCTTCGGCCGGGTCCAGACCGAGACCGGGGCGTTCTTCTTCGACCTCGGGCTCGACCTCGACCTGGGACGATCCAGCTCGGGCGGACGCCAGGCGATGGTCGCCCCGCTCCGCGGCGAGTCGGGCGTGATCGGGTCGCTCCTGATCGGCCACCGCCTGACCGAGGGCACCTCGTTCACCGACGACGACCTGCGGCTGCTGGAGACGCTCGCGAACCAGGCCGCGATCGCCCTCGAGAACGGCCAGCTGGAGCAATCCCTGTCGGAGCTGTCGCGGCTCAAGGAGGAGCTCCGCTACCAGGCGTACCACGACCCGCTCACGGGCCTCGCGAACCGGAGCCTCTTCGTCGACCAGGTGAACGAGCGCCTCGGCGGCGACCGATCGGGCCCGCGGCCGGTCGTCCTGTTCATCGACCTCGACGACTTCAAGGTCGTCAACGACACGCTCGGCCATCGAGCCGGCGACCAGCTCCTCGTCGCGGTCGCCGACCGCGTCCGGAGCTGCGTCCGGGCGGGCGACCTCGCCGCCCGCCTCGGCGGCGACGAGTTCGCCCTCCTCCTCGAGGACGACGACGACCTGGCGCGGAGCGTGGCGGTCTGCCGGCGGCTCCTCGACGCGCTGCAGGTGCCGCTCCAGATCGACGGCCAGGAGATCGCCGTGAGCGCGAGCATCGGGATGGCGGCCGCCCGCGGCGAGAGCCAGCGTGCCGACGAGCTGCTCCGCAACGCCGACGTCGCGATGTACACCGCGAAAGCCGACGGGAAGAGCCGCTACGCGGTGTTCGAACCCACGATGCACGCCGCGCTGGTGGAGCGCCACGCGCTCGCGTCGGAGCTGTCGAAGAGCGTTGGCCGCGGCGAGCTCCTCGTCCACTACCAGCCGATCGTGGGCCTGGCCGACGGCGGGATCTACGGTGTCGAGGCGCTCGTCCGGTGGCGCCACCCCACCCGCGGCGTCCTCGGTCCGGACGAGTTCATCCATCTCGCCCAGGAGAGCGGCTCGATCCTCGCGCTGGGCCGATGGGTCCTCCTCGAGAGCTGCCACGAGGCCGCGCGGTGGCGCAAGGAGCGGTCGATGGATCGGCTCGTGCTGTCGGTCAACCTGTCGGCGGCCCAGCTCCAGCAGGTGGACTTCGTTGAGGACCTCGAGCAGATCCTCGCCGAGACCGGCTTCCCGGCCGAGTACCTCGTCCTCGAGCTGACCGAGAGCGCGATGTTCCACGACACGCAGACGACGATCGCCCGACTCGACGCGCTTCGGGCCCTCGGCATCCGGATCGCGATCGACGACTTCGGCACGGGCTACTCGTCGCTCGGCTACCTGCGCCGGTTCCGCGTCGACATCCTGAAGATCGCCCGCGAGTTCATCGGCACCGGCGACGCCGGCTCCGACGACTGGGCCTTCGCCAAGGCGATCGTCGCCCTGGGCCGCACGCTCGGCCTGAGCGTCATTGCCGAGGGCATCGAGGAGAGCGTCCAGCTCGACGCCCTGCGCGCGCTCGGCTGCGAGCTCGGCCAGGGCTACCTGTTCGCGCGACCCGGCTCGGGCGACGCGATCGCGCGCCGGTTCCTGCCGGAGGTGACGACTCGGGCCGACGTCGCGGAGCATCGTCGCGGTCGCACGACCACCCCGAGCCGGGCCGCCAGCCCGGCCACGCCGTCATGACCGCCATCCGGGGAGACGCCTGACCGATGTTCATTCTGTACGCCGTCCTCATCGGCCTCGCGCTCGGGCTCACGCTCGGTGGCCGGCCGCTGGCGCTCGGCGACATCCGGATCCGCTGGTGGCCGCTCATCCTCATCGGCTTCCTCAGCCAGGTCGCGCTCTTCAGCGTCCAGGTGTCGAGCGTCATCGGCGCTGCCGGCCCGCCGCTGTACGTCGCCTCGACGCTGATGGTCGGGGCCGCGGTGCTCCGGAACCTGTCGATCCCGGGCATGCCCCTGATCGTCGCGGGCGCGGTCTGCAACATGGCCGCGATCCTCGCGAACGGCGGCTACATGCCGTCCACGGCCGAAGCGCTCGCCTCGATCGGCAAGGGGCCATCGACGGTCTATACGAACAGCTCGCTCGTGCCCGAGCCGGCGTTCCCGTGGCTGATCGACCGGTTCGCCCTGCCGCCGTGGCTCCCGTTCACGAACGTGTTCAGCATCGGCGACGTCGTCCTGGGGATCGGCGTCGTCTGGCTGATCGTCGCGACGATGCTCCGCGGCCGGAGCGTCCGGGCGGCGGACGTTGCGCCGGTGCACTGACCCGCAAGACAGGCGCCGGTAGGACCCCCGGGTCATGTCGACGTGGCCCGATCGACGCGATGGTGAGGTCGAGGGCAAGCGCTCTCGGTTCGGCCCAATCGTCCAGGGCAAACCCGTCGTGAGGCGGGGACGCAAAGCCAGGGATCTTCGTCCGAAGACCGCCCGGCTGCCGATCACCGAACGCATCCGTCACGACTCAAAGGAGTCAAGCGTGAAGGCGAACCTGGCGCGCTTCACCGGGGCCCTGGCGCTCCTGGCGTCACTGGCTCTCACCATCGGCGCCGGCGTGCGTTGGTCCTGATCCGATGACTCGAACGTTGAAGGCTCAGGCCTTCCGGGTCGTTCTGATCCTCTCCGCGCTCGCCAGCTCTGCGCTCGTTCTGGAGGCAGGGCACCGCTGGAACTGATGCCCGAGTCGTTCGGGCAGGGGGTAACACCGAGACCGCCGGGCGACCGGCGGTCTCGCTGTTCCGGAGGACGGGTGCCCGTCCCAGTCGACCCGGTGCTCGCGCGCACTGACCCGCAATCGCGAACGAGATCGGGACCGATGGGTCATGTGCACGTGGTCCGTCCGGGGGGATCGTCGCGTCGTGGGCACTTGCTCCACCGTCCCGGAAGACCGTCCAGGGCAAACCCGTCGTGAGGCGGGGACGCAAAGCCAGGGATCTTCGCCCGAAGACCGCCCGGCTGCCGATCACCGGTGACGAACGCGCTCGAGACTTCGAAAGGAGTCGCACCGTGAAGGCGAACCTGGCGCGCTTCACCTGGGCCCTGGCGATCCTCGCCTCCATGGCCCTGACCATCGGCGCCGGCGTGCGCTGGGACTGACCGGATGGCTCGGCTGATGAAGGCTCAGGCCTTCCGCCTCCTCCTGGTCGTTTCGGCCATTGCCAGCTCTGCCATCGTGCTCGAGGCAGGGCACCGCTGGAACTGAGCCCGATGAGGGCCGGGGGAAGCACCGAGACCGCCGGGAGACCGGCGGTCTCGTCGCGTCCGGGATGGGCGGTCTCGGCGCGTGCGGGACGGGCGGCGGCGGTTCACCGCCGGCTCGCGGGCCGTGCCTCGTCCCGCGCGTCCGGTGAGGTCCGGGTGGTTGCATGTTCACCGATCGTTCTCTAGACTGCGCGAACCGCCCGGGTCGGCCGGGTTTCGTTCGGGAGACCGCGTTGGGTCTGTTCGATGGTCGCAATCGACGCCACGTCGCCGTCGTCGTCACGACGGACGGTCGTCGCGTCCAGCTGCCACTGAACGACACCGGCCTGTCGGACGGGTCGCTCCTCTCCCTTCTTCGCTCCCTCGTGGTCGGCCTCGAGAGCCTCCTTGGGCTCCTCATTACCGGCTCCCGGCGGGAGAACGGAGGAACACGGAGGGACGGGCGCTAGGCGCACGAACCACCTGGACCAACGGGACCCTCGCCGGGAGGCGAGGGTTTTTTGTTGGCCCGCGGGTGGACGGGGCGCTCCGGCGCCACCGATCACCGATCGAACCGGACCAATCGAGGGCAGGCAGGGATCGATGACGATGACGAAGGGGCGGACCTCCGAGCCGCCGAGTCGAGGGGCCGGCGGCACGCCGTCGGCGAAGGAACGCCACAGCCACATCCCGGGCGATGGCACGGCCCACGCGGCCGCGGTCGAGGCCGCCCGGCGGGCGATGCTCGACGACGCGCGGCCGCGGCACCGGACGCGGATCGGCGCGGACGTCGTCTGTGAGGCGCTCCTGCTCCAGGGCGTCGACGTGTTCTTCAGCTATCCGGGCGGCGTGATCCTGCCGCTGTACGACGTCCTCGGCGACTACCCCGGGCTCCGTCACGTCCTCGTCCGGCACGAGCAGGGCGGTGCCCACGCCGCCGACGGCTACGCGCGGGTCACGGGCCAGGTGGGCGTCTGCATGGGGACATCGGGGCCGGGCGCGACGAACCTCGTCACCGGGATCGGGACGGCCCTCCTCGACTCCGTCCCGATGGTTGCGATCACCGGCAACGTCCCGTCGGCGCTCATCGGCAAGGACGCGTTCCAGGAGATCGACATCAACGGCATCACGCTGCCGATGACGAAGCACAACTATCTCGTCCGGGACGCGAACGACCTGCCGCGCGTGCTCGCGGAGGCGTTCCACATCGCCCGGACCGGCCGGCCCGGGCCGGTCCACGTCGACATCACGAAGGACGCCCTCCAGCAGGAGACGCAGGCGCCGCACCCCACTACCGAGGAGGTCATCGCGGGCCTGCCCGGGTTCCGCCCCAACCTCGACGCGAACGGTCGTCAGCTCAAGCTCGCCGCGGCGGAGCTCGCGAAGGCGAAGCGACCGGTGATCCTCGCCGGCCACGGCGTCCTCCACGCCGAGGCCTGGGGCGAGCTCGTCGCGCTGGCCGAGAAGGCCCAGATCCCGGTCGCCCATACGCTCCTGGGGATCGGCGCGATCGACGAGACGCATCCGCTCAGCTACGGCTACATGGGGATGCACGGCTGGAAGCACGTGAACAAGGCGATCCAGTCGGCCGACCTGCTGTTCGCGATCGGGATGCGCTTCGATGACCGGGTCACCGGCAACGTCCGGACGTATGCGCCATATGCGCGGATCGTCCACGTCGACATCGACCCCGCCGAGATCGGCAAGAACGTCGCGGTCGAGGTTCCGATCGTCGGCGATGCGAAGCGGGTCCTGTCGGCCCTGCTCCCGATGGTCGAAGCCGTCGATCCGGCGACGCGCGCGGACTACTTCGCCGAGCTGGCGGAGTGGCGCCGGGAGTCGGAGGGTTCATCGTGGCACGGTTCGGGCGCATGGCGCGACGGCCTCCTGACGGCCGATTACGTCGTCGCCCGGATCGGCGAGCTGACGAACCATGACGCGACGTACGTGGCCGACGTGGGCCAGAACCAGATGTGGCTCGCCCGCTACGCGGGGTTCCGGCGGCCGAACACGCACGTGTCGTCGGGCGGGCTCGGGACGATGGGCTTCAGCGTCCCGGCGGCGATGGGCGCGGCGCTCGGTGCACCGGATCGCGAGACGTGGGCGATCACCGGCGACGGTGGCTTCCAGATGACGTTCCAGGAGCTGATGACGCTCGTCGCCGACCGGATCCCGGTCAAGATCGCGCTCCTCGACAACAAGAAGCTCGGGATGATCCGCCAGTGGCAGGAGATCATCTACGCCGGCAACTACCACTCCGCCCACCTGCCGGGGCCCGACTTCGCGAAGCTCGCCGACGCGTTCGGCATCCCGGCGTTCAAGGCGTCCACGCCGGACGAGGTCGATGACGCGATCCGGGCCGCCCAGGCCGTCGACGGCGCCGCGCTCGTCTGGTTCGAGATCGCCGAGGAGCAGAACGTCTTCCCGATGATGCCGGCCGGCAAGGGCCTGTCGGACCTGATCGAGAAGTGGGGCGGGGCGGACGAGTGAGCGGCGATCCCAGCTCCAACGGCGTGGCGCCACCGACCTCGGGTCACGCCCACGCCGCCCCGCCGCCTCGAGCGCTGCCGGGCGGCGGCGAGACCCGCCGGCACACGCTGATCGCGATCGTCCTCGACAAGCCGGGCGTGCTGAACCGCGTGTCGTCGCTCATGCGGGCGCGGAACTTCAACATCGACTCGCTGGCGGTGTCGCGGACGGACCAGCCGGACGTCAGCCGGATGACGATCACGCTCCACGGCGACGACGTCGCGGTCGAGCAGGCGGCCAAGCAGCTCTACCGGTTGATCGACGTCCTTAAGGTCCAGGACGTCACGGCCGACCCCGTGGTCGCCCAGGAGCTCGCCCTCGTGAAGATCCGGGCGACCGATGCGAATCGGGCCGAGATCCTCAAGCTCGTCGAGCTCTCGAAGGGGCGCGTCGTCGACCTGGCGGGGGAGTCGGTCATCGTCGAGGTGACGGGGCCGGAGTCCGAGATCGACACGTTCCTCTCGCTCGTCCGGACATACGGGATCAAGGAAACCGTCAGAACAGGCGCCGTCGTGATGTCACGCGGGTCGGCGTCCATCGAGGAGGCGATCAAGCGA
>DASSMI010000012.1:0-11332 GCA_035688935.1 Candidatus Limnocylindrales bacterium
ATGCGAGCCGCCCGATCCGTGGATCGCGGTTGGTCCGAGCCACGTCGTCACGACGACGAACGGCATGGTCCGCGTCACGAATCGCGCGGGGACGCTGTTGATGCAGGAGCCCACCTGGGCGTTGTTCGCCGTGCCGGTCGATCGCTTCGACTCCGATCCCCGGATCATCTGGGATGCGTTCCACAGCCGATGGGTCGGCGTCCTCACGACGTTCCGAGGCGACTTCACCGACAACGGCCTGCGGCTGGCGGTCTCCGAGACGTCCGACCCGACCGGCGGCTGGATCGTCTACTCGCTCGACACCATTTACGGCTCGTTCCTTCCGGACTATCCGGGGATTTCGAGCTCCGCGACGCGGATCGTCCTGACCTCCGACGACTTCGACACCGGCGCCTCGTACGCGGGCCCGACGATCCTCGTTGCTGACTGGTCGAACATCATCGCGGGGACGTCCCTCTCGCTGAACGGCGCGGCCTTCGACGATCCCACCTTCGGCCACTTCCGGCCGGCACAGATGCTGTCGTCCGCCGCGAACACCCCGGTCGTGTTCGAGGACTTCATCACGGGTGACCCGATCTACTTGGAGGTGACCGGCACGGTTGCGACCTTCAACCTGGTCGCCGCGGTGGACCTGACGGACGGCGGCAGCGCCCCGTTCACGCTGCCACCGGACCCGGTCCAGCCAGGTGCCGTCGCGATCTCGAACGCGGCCGATGAACGTCCCAGCGATGCGGTCTACCGGAGCGGCCAGCTCTGGTTCGTCGCGACCGGCGACTACGACGACGGCGTGAACCACTGGGCGATGGCCCGCTACACGGTCGTCAGCACCGCGGCAAGCGGCGCCGGACCGAGCGCCGTGACCGATGTGCCTGGCGCGGATTCCGGCACCCACTTCTTCAACCCCGGCGTGGGGATCAACGCGGACGGCAGTGTCTTCGTCACCGCGACGAAGACCGACCCCACCTCGGTCTATCCGACGACCGTGATGGGCGCGGTCCTCGCCGGCAGTGGGATCTACCCGTACCAGGACATCTCTGCCTCGGACGAGGCGTATACCGGGACGCGCTGGGGCGACTTCATCGGTGTCGCTGCCGATCCGTCGGCGGCCGGTGCCGTCTGGATCCAGCACGAGCTGGTCGAGACGGGCGGTTCCTGGCGGACCGAGGTGCTCCGCGTCGCCTCGGACGGCGTGGCTCCGTCCACGCCTGGCACGATCACCCACAGCCTCGTTCCGCCGGCGACGCTCGGCGCGACCGTGCCGGTGAAGGTGGCCTGGGGCGCGTCGACCGACGCCGACAGCGGCGTCGCGCGCTACCTTGTCGAGCGCTCGGACGATGGCGGCGGATTCTTCGGCGTCACCACCGCGGGCACGTCGATCACGCAGCCGCTGCTCGTCGGCCACCTCTATCAGTACCGGGTCACCGCGATCGATGCCGTCGGCAACGCCAGTGCGGTCCGCACCGGCGGCGCCTTCCGGCCGACGCTCTACCAGTCCAACACGTCAGCGACGGTCTACTCGACCGGATGGGGTTCATCGTCGAGCTCGTCCTTCTCGGGCGGGAGCACGAAGTACTCCTCGACCGCCGGCAAGTACGCGACGTTCACCGCGACGAACGCCCGATCGATCGCCATCGTCTCGACGAAGGCGGCGTCGCGCGGGTCGTTCAAGGTCTACGTGGACGGCGTCTTCAAGGCGACGATCAGCACGTACTCCACGACGACCAGGTACCGACAGCTCGTCTACCAGTTCTCGTGGTCGGCCCCCGGCACCCACAAGATCAAGGTCGTCGTGGTCGGCACCGCCGGCCACCCGCGCGTGGATCTCGACGCGTTCGTCGTGCTCCGCTGACGATCGTTCCCAGCTGAACCGGTCGAAGCCGGCGTTCCGAGAGGGACGCCGGCTTCTTCATCTGCCCGCGGTGAACCGAGGCGCGTCCGGCCGGCTACTGACGGGTGACGGAACCCGAACGCCGAGCCGCGCCGCCGATGCCGCCAACCCTCCCGATCGAGCTCGACCGCACGAGCCCGGAGCCGCTCTACCGGCAGGTCGCCGCTGCACTGCGCGACGCGATCGACGCGGGACGGCTCCGGGCGGGGCAGCAGGTTCCGAGCGTTCGCGCGCTCGCCGGGCAGCTCGGGATCGGACGGCTCACGGTGTCGAACGCGTACGAGCAGCTCGCGGCCGACGGGTACCTGGTCGGGCGTGTCGGGTTCGGAACGATCGTCGCCCCCGAGCGGCGTCCCTCGGACGGGCGGCCGCGCGCGCTTCGCTCGCTCGGCGGCGGGCGGGCCTTCCCGGTGCGACCGGCGGCCGCGGGGGACGCGCTTCGCCCGCGGTTCGACCTCCGCTCGTCCGCGGCGGCGGGATGGAGCGGCGTGGGCGACGGAGGCTTGGCGGTCGGGGCGACGCTCGAGCGACTCCTGCGCGACGAGTTCCGACGGGTCGCCGAGCGGCGGGACGGTGGCGAGATCGCGGATCCGGCCGGTGACGCGCGGCTGCGGGCCGCGATCGCCGCGCATCTCCGTGCGACGCGCGCGGCACGCTGCGAGCCCGACCAGATCGTCATCCTGTCCGGTGCCGTCATCGGGTTCGGCGTGATCGGCCGGCTGTTCCTCGCCGAGGGCGGGCGCGTTGCTGTCGAGGACCCGGGCGATCCGGGAGTGCGCCGGGCGATCCTCGCCTCGGGCGGGTCGGCGGTCGGCGTGCCCGTCGACCGCCAAGGGCTTCTCGCCGATCGCCTCCCGGCCGACGCTCGGGTGGCGGTCGTGGCGCCGACCGTGTCCGTCGCGAGCGGCGCCTCGATGCCGCTCGCTCGGCGCCTCCGCGTGCTGGCCTGGGCCACGACGCACGACGTCCTCGTCGTCGAGGACGGCCGCCTCGACGATCTCGTCCTCCGCGTGGGACCAGGGCCCTGCCTCCAGGGGATCGACGACGACGGTCGCGTGATCCACGTCGGCTCGTTCGAGACCCTCCTCCACAGCGGGATCCGGACCGCCTACGCGGTCCTGCCGCCGGCGCTGGTCGGCCCGTTCGTCGACGAGCTCGGCGCGTTCGACCCCGGTGCATCGCCGGTCCAGCAGCGCGCGCTCGGGCGGTTCCTGGCGGACGGCCTCCTCGATCGCCACCTCGCCCGTGTTCGACGTGAGCTCCTCGACCGCCAGAACGCGGCCCTCGCGGCGATCGAGACCGAGCTCGGCTGGCTCCTGGACGCGCGTGAGGCGGCCGGCGGGACCCGATTGATCGCGACCGTCGAGGATCCGCGCTGGACGGCCTCGGCCATCGTGGAGCGAGCCGCGGACGACGGAATCGCGATCGCCGCGCTCGGACCCGAGCGCCTGACGCCCGCCCCCGACCGCGCGATCGTGGTCGACTACGGCCGTCTGACGCCGCTCGAGCTCCGCGCCGCGTTCCGGGCGCTCGGCCGATCGTTGCGGGCCGGGACGCCGGCGCGATCGCGGCCGCCGGTCCGGCTTTCCTCGGCTGTGGCCACGCCCGCCTGACGCCCCCCCTCGACCGAACCGTCAGCGGTCGGCGAGGAGCCGCTGTTCGAGAGCGCGCATCGCCGTTTCCTGGGCCGGGTCCGCATGGTCCCAGCCGCAGACGTGGAGCGCACCGTGGGTCACGAGGAGCCGGAGCTCATCCCGCGCCGACCACCGGATGTCGCCCGTCTGGCCGCCGTGTCCGCTCATCGCCTGATCGATCGCGCGCTCGACCGACACGACGACGTCGCCGAGGTGCGTCCGCCGGCCGGGCGGTCCCGCGAAGAAGGCCGCGTCGGCGGGACGCGGGCCAGGACCGCGGTCGTCGCCGGCGTCGTGGGGCGGGAAGGCCTCGGGCGGCAGAAGCGGGAACGACAGGACGTCGGTCGGGCCCTCGTGACCGAGGTGGGTCGCGTTGAGCGAGGCGAGCTCCGCGTCGTCGGAGAGGATCAGCCCGATCGACGCGGGGTCCGGCGCGCCGGCGGCATCGAGCGCCGCGGCGATCGCTCGGGCCAGGACGACGATCGGCGCGGGCATCGGCCGGACGACCGATGGCCGGATCTGGACGTCGACCCGCCACGGGCCGAGGTACCGGGCGATCACGCGCCGGTGCCGGTCCCCGCGCTCCGCCGGGATTCGAGCTCGACGACCTTGTTCTGCGGGTAGGCGATCCGCTGGTGGTACATCCCGAGGAGCTGCTCCACGAACGCTTCCTTGATCTTCTCGACGTCGCGCAGCGTCAGGTCGCATTCGTCGAACTGGCCGTCGGAGAGGCGCTCGTCGATGATCCGCGCGACCATCGCCCGGATCGCGGGCTCGTCGCGGGAGGCGAGCGACCGGACGGACGCCTCGACGCCGTCGGCGAGCATGATCAGCGCCGCCTCCCGGGTCTGCGGCTTGGGACCGGCGTGGCGGAACTTCCGCTCGTCGATCGCGGCCGCAGCACGCTGTCCCTCGGCCGTGCCGGGGCCGCCGAACGGCTCGGCCGCGAGCCCCTTCGCCCGGGCGAAGAAGTAGCTCATGATCGCCGTCCCGTGGTGCTGCGGGATGAACGCGATGAGCGTCTTCGGCAGCCGAGCCTTGTAGGCGATGTCGATCCCGTCGGCCGTGTGCTGCTTGAGGATCTGCGCCGAGGTCTCGGGGTCGAGCTGGTCGTGGACGTTCTCGCCGCCCGCCTGGTTCTCGATGAACGCGAGCGGGTTCGCGAGCTTCCCGACGTCGTGGTAGTACGCGGCGACGCGGGTGAGGAGCGGGTCGGCGCCGATCGCCTCGGCGGCCCGCTCGGCGAGGTTCCCGACCATGAGCGAGTGGTGGTACGTGCCGGGCGTCTCGATCAGGAGCCGCCGGAGCAGCGGCTGGGACGGGTTCGCGAGCTCGAGCAGCTGGAAGACGGTCAGGATCCCGAAGACCGAGCCCAGCACGGCGAACGAGCCGACCGCCGCGATCGCCGAGCCCGCGGCCGACAGGACCGAGGCGCCCATGAGCTCGATGACGCCGCGGGCGTCGTGACTGCCGAGGAACCCGAACATCGCGACGACGAGGACGTTGACGATCGCGATGACGAGCCCCGCCTGCAGGAACACCTGGAACCGGTCGCCGCGGCGGATCGTGATGATCCCGGCCATCCCCCCGAAGAACAGGTACGCGGCGAACTCGATCTCGTTGCCGTTGACGGCTCCGGCGATCAGGGCGAGCGCGGCCATCACGATCGTGGCGACGCCCGAATCCAGGAGGATCGTCAGGAGCATCCCGGCGGCCGCGGACGGGAGGATGAACGGCAGCCCGGCCCGGCCCGCCGTGACCTTCAGGAGCAGCGTCATCCCGACGACGACGAGTCCGATGAGGACGAGCGCGTTCGTCCGGTGCCAGAGCTGCGGCCGGAACCGCCAGACCCAGGCGAGCAGGATCCCGACGATCAGGACCGCGAGGAGGAGCCAGCCGCCGAGCCGGGCGATGTCCGGCCGCGACTCGGTCAGCCCGAACTCGTTGATCGCCTCGAGGATCTCCGGGGTGATCTTCTCGCCGCGCCGGACGATCACCTGGTTCAGGCGATAGTCCACGATCACGTCGGCGACGGCGTCCACGGCCCGTGCCGTGGCCGCGGCGGTGAGCTCCTGGCTGTACGAGGAGTTCGGGACGACGAGCGGCGCGATCAGCTCCGCGGCGAGGCTGCGCTCGGGCTTCTCGAGGCCGACCATCTGCCCGGACAGCCCCGATCGGACGGCCTCGATCGCGCCCGTGTCCCGGATCTGCTGGCGCTCGGTGACGTCCAGGACGCGCGACGCCTCGTCCTTGACCGTCTGCCAGGCGTCCTTGTCGAGCCCCTCGAGGGTCGCGCGAGCGTCCTCGCTCAAGCCGGCGACGGAGTTCAGGAGGGCCTGGCGACTCTCGGCGGTGAGGTCCGGGTCGAAGGACGAATCGATCGGCCGGACGAGGCGCTCGAAGGCCGCGACTTGCGCGGTCGCGATCCGGTCGGCCTTGTCGTCGGAGAAGTCGTAGACCGGCTCGATCGTCCGGCGGGCCTCGTCGCGGGCCTTGTCGGTCGCGACCCGGCTGACGTAGGAGCGGGTCCGCGGCGCCGTGATGTCAGCCGTCGCGACGTCGTTCACGGCGACCTCGATCCGGTGCGGGAGGAGGTCGAGCGCGAAGATCGCGGTGAGCGCCACGACGAGGATGACGGCGCCCGTGGCCAGCCGACGCAGGTCGCGCGGCGTGAACACCGCGGGATTCGTGGCCGGTCGCGGGGTGAGCATGAGTCGGTCAGGCCGCGCCGTGCGGGGAGGCGTCGTGGCCGGCGAGGTCGGCTCGCGCGAGGGCGCGGGCAACCAGCTCGGAGACGCGCCGGCCGTCGGCGCGGCCACGGGTCTTCGGCGCGAGCCAGCCCATGACCTTGCCGAGGTCGCGGGCGCTCTGGGCGCCGGTCGCGGCCACGCCCTCGGCGACGAGCGCCTCGAGCGCGGAGTCGTCGAGCTGCTCGGGGAGGTATCCCGACAGGATCCCGATCTCGGCTTCTTCCTTCGCGGCGAGGTCGTCGCGGCCGCCCTTCCGGAACGCGTCGACCGACTCGCGGCGGGTCTTCACCTCGCGGGTGAGGACGCCCACGACGTCGTCGTCCGAGAGCTCGCGGCGATCCCTCTTCTCGATCGCGTAGATCGCGTTCTGGGCCATCCGCAGGACATCGCGACGCAGCGCGTCACCCGACCGCATCGCGGCGGTGATGTCGGTCTGGATCCGATCTCGAAGGGACACCGGAATGGCTACCTCGGGGCGGGGCGGGTCGTGGCACCGGCTCCACGCCGCGGCAGCGGCTGGGCCTGGGCGCGCCGACGGCGCGGGGAACACCCTGGGGGCGGGTCGGGCTGAGGGCTCAGCCGGCCTGCGTTCGGGCGTTCTTCTTGCGCTTTGCTTCCTTGCGCTTTCGCTTCACGCTCGGCTTCTCGTAGTGCTCGCGCCGGCGAGCCTCGGCGAGGATGCCGGACTGCTGGATCTTCTTGTTGAAGCGGCGCAGGGCGCTTTCGAACGTCTCGTTCTCACCCACACGGACTTCTGCCAATCCCGGTTCACCTCCTCCGGCTCGGGTCTCGTCTCGATCGCGCCACGCGGAGCCGCCGGCGACGCCGATCGCCCTGCACGCTCGTGGGGTCGCCTCTCGACCACCGGGTGACAGGGCCGCCGGAGCATAGCCGAGGGGTCCCGAGGGGTCAATCACACCCGCTGGCATCGGAAATCGCCGGACTCTCCCCCCGGCGACGTTCGCCAGTGATTCGTCGCCGGACGACGCGGCCGAAGACATCCGGGGATTACGACCGCTAGCCCCGAGCACGATTGACCCGCATCACGCCGGTCGTCGATCGGCGAACGCCGCCCCGGACGGAATCCGGCAGGAACAGAACCCCCGCCAACGTCCCGGCCGGCCTCCGGATCCACCGGCGGGCGGCCACCCCGCGGTCCGGAAGGACCGCGTCGAACGTGGCGGCCACCAGTGCGACACGCCGCCGGCTGGTGGCGGACTCCGGCAGAACGACGAGCCGGGCGACGGGCCCCTGAACGGTCCACCCGAAGTCGCTGGCGATGCGCAGGGCCACCCGAACCTTCCGGTCGACGCCGTGAAGGAGCGCCTGGATGTCCGGCACGACCGACTTGACCTCGATCACGAGGAGGCGGCCCGTCGGGGCGTGGAACGCGAGGATGTCGATCGATCCGTGTTCGCGGCCAATGGCGAACGAAACCTCCACGCGAACCTCCCATCCAGCGCTCCGCAGCAACCCCACCATGGCGTCGACGAGGCGGGCGTGGGCGGCGTCCAGCAGCCGGTCGAGCCCTTCACCGTGCCAACGGAGCACCAGATCGAGCCGGGCATCGAGCGCGGTCGCCACCGCCGTCAGCGTGTCGATCTGGATCCGCCCGATCTCGCCACGTTCGATGGCGGCCACCACGCTACGGGAGCGGCCCGAACGCACCGCCACGTCGAGCTGGCGCCAGCGTCGTCGGATCCGGAGGGCACGCAGCTGGAGGCCGAGGCGGATCGCGTCCACGCGCCAAACATCCGATTCCGGTCTTCACTGCCACTTACCATCCGCGGATGGTCGCCTCCGAGCCGCAGACGCTCCTCGACCTTCTCGACGGCGCGATCGAGCGGTTCGCCGATCGGCCCGCCCTCGGGTTGTGGCACGACGACGGCACGAAGACGACGTGGACCTATCGCGAGCTCGACCGGCGGAGCCGGCTCGCGGCGTGGCGGCTGCGCGATGAGCTCGGCCTCCAGCCCGGCGACCGGATCCTCACGTGGAGTCCCAGCAGCCCGGCGCTCCCCGCGGTCTATCTCGGCGCGATGCGGGCCGGCCTCATCCTCGTCCCGCTCGACCTGCGGATGAGCGTCGACGCGATCCGAGGCATCGTCGAGCGTGCCGAGCCGAAGCGGCTGATCCTCGGGACCGGCCCGGACGCCCCGGATCCGAGCAGCGCGGGGCTCGACGCGTTCCCGACGACGACGGTCGAGGCGCTGACGGCACTCCCGGACCGTCCCGCGGACGCCGACTCGGCCCTCGAAGTCGTCGCGACGTGGCCGCGTCCCCGTCCCGAGGACGTCTGGGACCTGATCTTCACGTCCGGCACGACCGGCACCCCGAAGGGCGTGATGATCGGCCACGACAACCTGCTCGCCACGATCAAGGCCATCGATCACGTGATCCCGCCGCTCGACCATCGGGTGATCAGCGTCCTGCCGCTGAGCCACCTGTTCGAGCAGGCGATCGGGCTGATCTACGCGCTCAGCGTCGGCGCCGACATCCTGTACGTCCGGAGCCGGAACCCGCGGATCCTGTTCGCGGCCCTGAACGCGCATCACGTCACGAGCATGATCGTCGTGCCGCAGGTGCTCGATCTCTTCTGGAGCGCGATCGAGCGCGAGGCCGACCGAGCCGGCCGCCGGAAGCTGTTCGACCGCCTGCGCGCGATCGCCCGCCACCTCCCCTATCGCGCCCGCCGCCTGATGTTCCGGAGCGTCCACCGCCGGCTCGGCGGGAGCCTCAGCCTGTTCGTCAGCTCGGGGGCGTTCCTGCCGCCGGCGCTCCAACAGGCCTGGGAGGACCTTGGAGTCGTCGTCGTCCAGGGCTACGGCAGCAGCGAGAACGGGTTCGGGACCTGTACGACCCCGCGCGACCACGGCCTCGGGACGGTCGGCCGCGCGGTTCCGCCGGTCGTGCTCCGGATCGCCGACGACGGCGAGGTCCTCTTCCGCGGACCCACCCTGTTCAAGGGCTACTGGCGCGACCCCGAGGCGACGGCCCGGGCGATCGACGAGGACGGCTGGTACCACTCGGGTGACATCGGGCACCTCGACGAGGGCGGCCGGCTCGTCCTGAGCGGACGGACGAAGGACCGGATCGTCCTGCCGAACGGGTTCAAGGTCTACCCCGAGGACATCGAGAACGCGCTCCGCGTCGCCGGCATCCGCGACGCCGTCGTCGTCGAGACCGATCCCGGCCGGATCGAGGCGATCGTCTACCTCCGGGGCGTCGGCGTCGAGACCGCCGAGGGCGCGGCGCCGGTGGTCGACGCCGCCGTCCGCGCCGCGAACGCGGCACTCGGCCCGCAGCAGCGGATCGCCGGCTGGCGACTCTGGCCCGAGGACGACTTCCCGCGGACCCACACCCTGAAGATCCGCCGCGACCCGGTCCGTGCCTGGGCGACGGGGAGTGCCCGCGAGCCGGCACCGGTCAGATGAGCGGGCGGCTCCCCAGGACGAACAGCCAGTAGGCGTCGGCGGCCGCGACCGCGGCCCAGAACGCGACGACGAGGGACGGCTTCCGGAGGAGGCACTTCGTCCAGCTCACGCCCAGGCTGATCGACTTCAGGTAGAGCCCGATCGCGACGACCGACACGATCAGGACGAACAGGGGCGGTCCCAGCGCCCAGGCGATCAGGCCGGTCGTCCCGAGCCGGCAGAACGTGAACGCGAGCCTCTCGTACTTCTGCGGGCGGGTCAGCGGCGGCCGGACGTAGGTCAGCGGCCCAACGGGCGGCTCGGGGGCGGCGGTTGCGGTCATGCGGGCACCTCCCGGTGGCGCGCGGCCCGCGCGGCAAGCCCGCCCGGCCCGGCGTCGAGGACGGCGAGCTCGCGCGCCGGGACCATGCCGGCGCTCGTCCTCCGCCGCAGGTCGCCGAAGATCTGGCGCGCGCAGAACGGGATCCGGACCGGGTCCCCGCCGTCGCTCGAGCCGACATGGACGCAGCACTGCTGGAGGCGCTCGAGGTTGAGGGTCCAGGGATCCATGAACGTCTTGACCGAGAGGCGCTTCACGCGCTTCGCGATGTGCTCGACCGGGATCGCGCCCCGATCGGTCAACCAGCGGCCGATCGTCTTCACGAACCCCGACACGCCCAGGTCGCACACCTCGCACACGTCGAGCAGGTAGTCGATCAGCTCCGGCCGGCTGACCATCGCGGTCTCGGAGAGCAGGCCGGTGAGCGACTCCCAGAGCGCGTCGTCCGGGACGAGCCGGTTGCCCAGGACGACCATGTTCTCGTGGAGCCGCTCGCGGCCGATCATCTGGACGACGGAGCGGTACCCGCCGTCGTCGCCCCGGACGAAGTACGTCAGCGACGAGCAGTCCGGGTGGCTGCACGGCAGGGCGATGAAGTCGTCGGGCCCCACGCGGCCGCCGGTCTGCTCGCCGAGCCGCCGGATCGTGCCCGTGGTCGTCGACCGGTCCATCGGATCGATCGCGTTCGCGCGGCCCGTCACGAACATCGGCTGGAACGCGACACCGCCGATGTAGTCGGTGGCGAACGCATAGTCCACGATCGCGCCGGTCTCGTCGTCATTGATGCCCTTTGCGACGGCCACGGCGAGCGTCGTGAAGATCCGGGCCTCCGTGAGACGCCGGATCGCCTCGGCCTTGACGTCGCGCAGGTCCTCACCGCGGTGGAACCGGTACGTCTCGGGCCGGAATCCGTCGAACTGGAGATAGACCTCCACGCGCTCGCGGAGCTTCGCCAGCGCGCTCATGAACCGGTCGTCGCGGGCGATCCGGACGCCGTTCGTGTTCAGGACGACGCGCGTCACGTTCCGCTCGGTCGCTGCGGCGATCAGCTCGAGGATCGCCGGATGGACCGTCGGCTCGCCGCCCGACAGCATCAGCGCGTCGACCTTGCCGCCCTCGCGCTCGATCGCCGTGTCGAGCGTCGCGAGGAGATGGTCGAGGCGCGCGTGCTTGTTGATCCCCGGGCCGCTCGCGGCGAAGCAGGTCGGGCAGTGGAGGTTGCACGTCTCGGTGACGTCGAGGAGGAGGATGCACGAGTGCTGGGTCTGGAGGTCGCCCAGCCCGTCGAGGTAGCCCATCGGGATCGG
>DASSMI010000013.1:0-8077 GCA_035688935.1 Candidatus Limnocylindrales bacterium
GAGGCGGGCTCGCCGCCCTCGTCGACGGTGGGGAACCGCCCGCCGCCGGGTCGAGCCGGTGACGGTCGGCCCGAGCGAGACCGCCGCGCCGGCCCGCCGGCGCCGACGGAACAGCCGCCGCGGGACGGGTGGCCGCGGGCACCGGCCGCGTCAGCCGGTCGCCGCGACCGCGCTCGGCGCGTCGTCCGCCATCGATCTGGACGTCGAGATGCTCGATCGGCCGACGGACCCGGATCGGGCGCTCCCGGCGTTCGCCCACGCGAGCGAAGCCGAGATGGCGCGGATCCTCGACTTCTACCGGATCCGCTGGGAGTACGAGCCGCACACGTTTCCGATCCTCTGGAACCTGGACGGCGAGGTGGCGGAGAGCTTCTCGCCGGACTTCTGGCTCCCCGATCTCGACCTGTACCTCGAGATGACCACGCTCCGCCAGAAGCTCGTCCGCAAGAAGAACCGGAAGCTCCGCCGGATCCGCGAGCTGTATCCCGATCTCCGGATCAAGCTCTTCTACGCCCGCGACTTCAAGGCCCTGATGCTGAAGTTCGGCCGCCTCGCGATGGTCGACGCGCTGAGCGGGTCGTCCGGGCAGGTCGTCCACGACCGGGCCGGCGCCGGCGGGGCGATCGGTGCCGAGCCGGCGGATGGGCCGATCGTCGAGCCGGCGTCCTCGGAGCTCGACTCGTGACGGCGACGAAGATCGATCTGACCGCGGACGTCGGCGAGGTCCTCGTGAGCGAGGACGCGATCGCCGCGAAGGTCGCCGAGCTGGGCGCCCGGATCGGCGCCGACTACGGCGACCGTCGGCTGACGCTGGTCTCGGTGCTCAAGGGCTCGCTTCCGTTCATGGCCGACCTGATGCGGGCGATTCCGTCGCCGGTTCGGATCGATCTCATGGAGGTGAGCTCGTACGGGGGCACCACCACCGAGTCCTCGGGGCTCGTCCGGATCCTCAAGGACCTGTCGGCCACGATCGAGGGCGAGGACGTCCTGATCGTCGAGGACATCATCGACACCGGCCTGACGCTGAACTACCTGATCCGGTATCTCCGCGGGAAGAACCCCCGCACGCTCCGGATCTGCACGCTCCTCGACAAGCCGGCGAGACGGCTCGTCGACATCCCGGTGGACTACGTCGGGTTCACGATCCCGGACCAGTTCGTCGTCGGCTACGGGCTCGACTACGGCGAGTACTACCGCAACCTCCGCTTCGTCGGCGTCCTCCGCCCCGAGGTCTACTCGAGCATCGAGCCGGGCCCCGACTGACCATGCACCGTCGACCGCTCGGCGCCGGCCGGCGCCTCGCCGCGCTCGCCGCGATCGTGATCGTCGTAGCGTGCTTCCTGCCGTGGTGGGGGACGTCGGCCGATCTGGGCCTGCCGCCCCGGAGCGGCAACGCCTTCGATGGCAGCGGGGTGATCGTGTTCTTCGTCGGGCTCGCGGTCATCGCCCTCCTCGCGCTGCCATATGCGGCCGGCGACGTCCCGGTCCGGCTCGACCGATCGTTGAGCTTCCTGGTCCTCGTGATCGTCGGCTGGCTCGCGCTCGCGATCCGGGTGGTCGACCTCGGTGCGGCGAACCTCGAGGCGCTGTTCCCGCAGCGAGCCTATGGCCTGTGGATCGCGGCGCTGGGATTGGCCGTCCTGAGCCGGGCCGTCTACGACATCAGCCGGGAACGCCGCGAGTTCTAGCGCGCCGGGCTGAGCCACACCGTGGGAATGAAGTTGTCCGGCGCACCGACGGTGCCCACGGCCACGTAACCCCCGCCGTCCGGGATCACCGCGAGTGGCTCGGCCTGGCCGAACGCCGCTTCGTCCGGCATCCGGGTCCAGGTGCGACCGTCCGGCGAGGTCCATGCCGTGCCCTGGCCGTACTGCTGACCGAACAGGAAGTGGCCGACCGCGACGAGACCGCCGTCCGCGCCGGCGACGACATCGGACATCGTGACCCCGAGCCCGTGGTACGTGAGGGTGTCGTCCTCGATCCGGTCCCACGCCCGGCCGTCACGGGACACGAGAACGACGGCCGCCGTCTGATCGAGCGTCGTCCCGACGGCGACATAGCCGGAGCCGCTCGCGGTCACGGACCGAAGGTCGCCGATCGCGAGATCCGGGTCGTCGATCCGCGTCCACGTCGTCCCGCCGTCGCCCGACCGCCAGGCGGCGCCGCCCGTGGCGTGCCCGAATGGCCCCATCGTCCCGACGGCGACGAGACCGCCCGGGCCCGCGGCGATCGCCGCGACCCGGCCGTCGTCGCGGCTCGATGCGTCGCCCGCTCGGGACCACGTCCGCCCGTCCGGTGAGGTCCAGAACCGGGGATGGCCCGGCTGCGTGATCAGGCCCGCCCATCCACCGGCGGCGAACCCGTGATCCGTCGCAACCACGGACGTCATCCGCGTCTCGGGTGGCTCGACGAATGCGTCGCCGCCGCCGACCGCCATCCAGGCAGGCGGATCGGCGGTCCACCAGGCGGCGGCACGACCACCGGCGCGTCCGACCGCGACGGTCGCGCCGTCCGGCTCGTGCGCGATCGCGGTTGGGACGGTCGGCTGGTCGCCTCCCGCCAGCTCGGCGAGCGTCCAGGTCTGGCGGTCCGTCGTGATCCACGTCGCACCGCGGAACGCGGGCACCGTATAGCCGATCGCCACCAGACGGCTGCCCGTCGGGGTGACGTCCATGACATTGCCCTGGCCGGCGAAATGCCCGGGATGCCCGAGCCCTCCCCCGGTGACGGGCGGGATCGATGGCGGCGCCGCGTCCATGCCCTCCGGCCGCTGAACGTCCGTTGCCGTCGACCAATCGAGACCGACCGGGCCAGCGGTGCGCGACGGACCCGATGGTCGCGAGGCGGATGGGGCGATCGCCGGGCCGCAGCCCGCGAGCGCGAGGACGGCCAGGAGCACGACCGAGACGCCGCGGGGGCATGGCGCCGTCGGCCGGCGACGACGCCCCCTCACCGGCGGGTGCGCCTCACGGAAGTGACCGGACCATCCCGCCGTCGACCGGCACGATCGCGCCGGTGACGTAGCTCGCGGCCGGCGACAAGAGGAACGCGCCGAGGCGGCCGACCTCGGCCGGATCACCGTAGCGGCCGAGCGGAATCCGCGCGATGACCTCCGCGCGGACGTCGTCGAGTGAGCGTCCGGTTGCCTCGGAGCGCAGGCCGTCGAGGTGGGCGATCCGATCCGTGGAGACTCGGCCGGGCGCGATCCCGTTGACCCGGATCGGCGCGATCTCCGGCACGAGCGACTTGATCAGTCCCGAGAGGCCGGGCCGCAGCACGTTCGATGTCGTCAGGCCGGGGATCGGTTCGCGGACGGAGCTCGAGAGGATCACGAGCACCGCGGGCGACTCCGACGTGCGCAGCGCCGGGAGGGCAGACCGGATCAGGCGGAGCGCCGACCACAGGACGCCGTCGATCGCCGCCGTCCAGGTCGCCTCGTCGAGGTCCTCGAACGTCCCGCCGGGCGGCCCGCCGCTGTTCACCACGAGCAGGTCGAGGCCGCCGAGGGTCTCGACCGCCCGGCGAACGGCTTCGCCCGGGTCCTCGGCTCGCGAGAGATCCGCGGCGATGGCCTCGGCGCCCAGCTCCGCGGCCGCACGATCGAGCTTGTCGCCGCCACGGGCAGCGATCGCGACGCGCGAGCCCTCGGCGATCAGCTCTGCCGCGATGGCGCGTCCGAGGCCGCTCGAGCCGCCGCCGACGAGCGCACGGAGTCCGCCGAGACCCAGGTCCATCGGCTCATGGTACGGGCTGTCCGCTCGCCGCCGGACCCGCGGAGGCGATCGGGTGGAGGGGCGGATCGATCTGGACGGCCCACCACCGGTCGTACCCGGCGCCGGGGCCGACGATCTCGAACACGTACCGCCCCGGCGCCCAGTGGCCCGGGTCCGATCGCGGGTTCCCGATCGGCGGACCGAACAGGGCGCCGTAGGGCAGGTCCAGCCCGGGGACGGCCGACGTCACCATGAGCAGCTCGGCCCGCGGCGTCCCGCCGACTTCCTCGGCCCCCTCGACACGCCAGACGTGAACCGCGGCGCCGTCCGGCGGGCGCTGTCCCGCCGTCGTGTACGGCGTGCAGAACCCGAGCCCGAGCACCTCGGTGCCATACGGGACGGTCGGAATCCCGTCCTCGATCGGGGCGTGGTGGCCCTCGGCCGGCGTGACCGTCGTCCAGGCGTGGAGCGTCCCCTCCGACCAACGCTCCTGGGTGTACGTGCGCCAGCCCGGCGGCTCCTGGCACTCGCGGCGGACGACCTCGAGCGGATCCGCGGACGGCGCCGCGGTCGGCGTCGGCGAGGCCCGGACCATCTCCACCGCTGGGCTCGTCGCGGCCGGCCACGGCTTCACGATCGCGACGACGAGGAAGGCGGCGGTCAGCCCGGCGAGGACGAACGGAGCGCGGCCCGCCGATCCGAGCTGGACGACGGGCGTCGCGGAACCGCGCCGGGCGCGATCCGGACCCGGACCGGGATCCCGGTCCACGATGCGGCGATCGTCGTCCGCCACGCGGGCCTCCCGACGTGTCGAGGCGCGAGACGCGCCGGACGGCGTCCGGTCGCGTCAGATCTCGCCGAGGTACGCCTTGCGAACGGTCTCGTTCTGGGTGAGCTCTTTCGCGTCGCCCGAGAGGACGACGGTGCCCGTCTGCAGGACGTAGCCCCGGTGGGCGATGTTCAGCGCCTGGAGGGCATTCTGCTCGACGAGAAGGATCGTCGTGCCGGCCGCGTTGATCTCCTTGATCGTCTCGAAGACGACCTGGATGAGGATCGGCGCGAGCCCGAGCGACGGCTCGTCGAGGAGCAGCAGCCGCGGTCGCGACATCATCGCCCGGCCGATCGCGAGCATCTGCTGCTCGCCGCCCGACAACGTCCCGCCCTGCTGGTAGGTCCGCTCGCGGAGCCGCGGGAACAGGGTCATCACCCGCTCGACGTCGTCGGCGATCTCGTTCGCGGGTCGGGTGAAGCCGCCCATCTGGAGGTTCTCGAGAACGGTCAGCCGGGAGAAGATCCGGCGACCCTCGGGCGCGTGCCCGATGCCGGCCTTCACGAGCTCGTGGGCGTCCGTCTTGGAGGCGTCCTTGCCATCGAACGAGACCGTTCCCTGGCGCGGGTGGAGGAGGCCGCAGACCGTCTTGAGCGTGGTCGTCTTGCCGGCGCCGTTCGCGCCGATCAACGTCACGATCTCGCCCCGGTTGACCTCCATCGAGATTCCCTGGAGGGCGTGGATCTGGCCGTAGTACGTGTGGACGTTGTCGAGCCGCAGGAGCGGCTCGGGCGACCCACCAGGGACGGCCGCGGCCGGGTTCGTCGTCGTGGCGGTCATGACGCCGGAGCTCCCAGGTACGCCTCGATCACGCGCGGGTTCTTGCGAACCTCCTCGGGCGTGCCCTCAGCGATCATCTCGCCGTGGTCGAGGACCGTGACTCGGTCGCTGATCCCCATGACCACCTTCATGTCGTGCTCGATGAGGAGGATCGTCAGGCCCAGGTCCGTCCGGAGCTTGTTGATCAGGGCCATCATGTCCGACGTCTCGCGCGGGTTCATCCCGGCCGCCGGCTCGTCGAGCAGCAGGAGCGACGGATCGCTCGCGAGCGCGCGGGCGACCTCGAGCCGGCGCTGGTCGCCGTACGGCAGGTTCTTCGCGAGCTCACCCCCGACGCCGTTGAGACCGACGAGCTCGAGGAGCTGAGCGGCCCGTGCTCGAGCCCTCGCCTCGTCGCGCTGGTTCTTCGGGGTCGAGAACATCGCGTCGAAGAGCGTTGCCTCGAGCTTGATGTGCATCCCGACGAGGACGTTCTCCTCGGCCGTCATGTTCTGGAACAGGCGGATGTTCTGGAAGGTCCGGCCGATCCCGGCCTTGACCATGTCGTTGGGACGCGCGCTCCGGAAGATCCTCAGGCGGATCAGGAGCCGCTGGTACCAGTCGGGGCGGGCGATGGCCGAGACGAGCATCGTCACGAGCGCCGCGAGCGTCAGCCCGCCGCCGATGAACCCCACGATGTCGTTGTTCGCCGCGGCGACGACGAAGGCGCTGATGATGCCGACCACGACGGCGGGAGCGACCCACAGAACGGGCTCGAGCCACGCCCGGATGGGCCGGGCGACCATCGTCCGGTCGCGGACCGCGATCCGCCCGGCGGTTGGGTCGTAGATCCCCGCGATGATGTTGAAGAAGGTCGTCTTGCCGGCACCGTTCGGCCCGATGAGCGACACGATGGAGCCCTCGGGGATCGTGAAGCTGACGTCGTTGACGGCGATCAGGCCGCCGAACCGCTTCGTCACGTTGTTCGCGGTCAGGATGTTCCCGCTGGGTCGGTCGCTGAGCGGCGCGGTCGCCGTCGCGAGGATGGCCTCGGCCTCGGCCGCCGCCGCCTCGGGATCGATCTCGACCGCCGTGAGCGCCTCCTCGACCGCCGCGTCGTCGCGCGTCTCGGCGACCGGGTCCGAGGAGGTCTCGAGCGGCTGGCGCATGTCGCTCACAGCGCGGACTCCTCGAGCGCGGCTGCGGCACCGGCCTCCGTCGATGCCGCGTCAGCGGCATGGAGCTCCCGTTTGCGGCGTTGACTGGGGAACAGCCCCTCGGGTCTGAACAACATCATGAAGACGAGGGCCAGGCCGTAGAGGAGGAACTGGTACTGGACGAAGTTCAGGTCGCTCAGCAGCGGGATGTGGAACGGCAGGCCTTCGAAGAACGCGTTCAGCTGCTTCAGCAGGACGACCTGGATCGTGTAGATCACGAACGCGCCGAGGGCGACGCCCCAGATGTTGCCCATCCCGCCCAGGACGACCATGGCGAGGATCGTGAACGACACCGTCGAGAGGAACTGACCGGGGTCGACGCTGGTGAGCTTCGCGGCGTT
The DNA here is from genome assembly GCA_035688935.1 of Candidatus Limnocylindrales bacterium. Classification (GTDB taxonomy): domain Bacteria; phylum Chloroflexota; class Limnocylindria; order Limnocylindrales; family CSP1-4; genus CF-46. The sequence continues at coordinate 6,860 of DASSMI010000013.1, forward strand.
GAATGCGCCCGCGAGACCGGCGGTCGACGCGCCCAGCGCGAACGCGAGGAGCTTGGTCGTGACGGTGTTCAGGCCGTTGCTCGCTGCCGCCAGCTCGTCCTCGCGGATCGCCATCCACGCCCGACCGATCCGCGATTCCTGGACGCGGTAGGCGAGGACCATGACGATCGTGACGATCACGAGCATGAGCAGATAGAACGGCCACGGGTTCAACAGATCGAACGTCACCAGCGGGATGTCCGGCTTGTAGATGCCGCCGATGCCGTTCGTCCCGTTCGTGTACTTGTCGGAGTTGAGGAACACGATCGGGACGATCTCGCCGAAGCCGAGGGTGACGATCGCCAGGTAGTCCCCGCGGAGGCGGAGCGTCGGCGCGCCGAGCAGGACACCGAACGTCGCGGCGACCACGGCGCAGATGACGAGCATCAGGATGAATGGCGCGTGGAGATGGGTGAAGGGGGACGCGCCGTAGGCGTACGTGTACGCGCCGATCGCGAAGAACGCCGCATAGCCCAGGTCCAGCAGCCCGGCGAGGCCCACGACGATGTTCAGGCCGAGCGCGAGGAGGACGAACACCCCCGCGTTCGAGAAGCCGCCGATCCAGACGTCGAGCTGCTGGAAGCCGCTGAACGGCGGGACCAAGGCGAGGATCGGCAGGACGATCCCGGCGATCACCATCGCCACGACGATCGCGAGGCTGCGGTGCTCGCCCGCGAGCGTCCGGATCCGGTCGAGCTGCGGGTTGCTTGCCGGCAGGCGGAGGCGTCGAGCGGTCATGCCCGCTCTCCCAGCTGCTGGCCGAGGAGGCCGGAGGGCCGGAAGACGAGGACGACGATCAGGATGACGAAGACGATCGCCTGCGACCAGCGCTGCTGACCGTTGGCCGCGGCGAACACCTCGAAGAAGGCGATCAGGAATCCGCCGAGGGCCGCGCCGGTGAGGTTGCCGATCCCGCCCAGCACGGCGGCGGTGAACGCCTTGAGTCCGGCGTTGAAGCCGTCATCGAACCGGACGAAGCCGCGGTACTGGCCCTGGAACACGCCGGCCGCGCCCGCGAGGGCGCCGCCGATGAGGAACGTCATCGCGATCGTCTGGTTGAGGTTGACGCCCATCAGCTGGGCTGCCTGCTGGTCCTGCGCCGTCGCGCGCATCGCCCGCCCGAGACGGGTCCGACTGACGAACGTCTGGAGGACGTACATCAGGAGCAGCGCGACGACG
>DASSMI010000014.1:0-9838 GCA_035688935.1 Candidatus Limnocylindrales bacterium
ACCGAGAGACCCTTCCCGGAGGAAGGGCCTGGAGGGACCTTATCTCGCAGGAGGACCTGCCCGGATTTGGCACCGTGCCGGCATCGCTGCCGGTCGGTTGTCGGGCTTCACAGGGCCGGTCCCTCCGCCACTCTTGATAAGAGTCTTCAGTTGTGGCGCGAATCCTACGCGCTGGGTCGTTGCCGGGTCAACGTCGGTCGCACGCGGTGCGCCCGGGCCGTGGGGCGAGGGCGAGGAGCGACGCCGGACGCTCGGGATCCCGGGCGTCCGGCGGCTTGCAGGTAGCGGTCAGCTCGAGCCGAAGACGTCGAGCGAGAGCCGGTTGACGTTGTTTCCGGTCGCGTACCACAGGGAGCCGTGACCGACGGTGATCCACCGTTCGCCGCCGGCCTGGACGCCAAGGTCCACGACAGGGCGTTCGCTCGTCTGGAGCGTCGCAAGGTCGATACCGATGAGCTTGGTGGACAGCGGCGGAACGTCGTCGCCGGTCGGGATCCACGCGACGCCGTCGGCTGCGAACAGGGGCACGCCGATGCCCGGGGCGCCGCCGAAGACACCCTGTGGAGCTCCGGTGGCCTCGTCGAACACCTGGAGCGGCTTCGGGTCGCAGCTGGCGACCCACACGCGTCCGCCGACGGCGGCGACGCCGCAGTGGAGGTCCGCGGCAAGGTCGATCGTCTTGACGACGCGGTTCTTCGCCGGATCGATCCCGACGAGGACGTCCTGGCGCGGCGTGACCGCCCAGAGGAGCTTCTCGCCCGCCGCGATGCTTCGCGGCCCCTCGCCGCGGAACTCGGCGATCGTGATCGTCGCGGCGACCTTCCCGGTCGTGGCGTCGATCTTCGTCACGGAGCCGTCGCGATAGTTCTCGGACCAGACGAATCCGAAGCCGACCGCGGGCTCGATCGGGAACTCGCCGAGCGGGATCGTGCCCACAAGCCGGCCGCTCGTGGCGTCGAAGCGCAGCATCTGGTTGCCCGCGTTCGCGACCGCCCAGATGGAGCCGTTTGCCTGGACCATGCTCACGGGGCTCCGGTCGTCGGCGCCGATCGAGTCGACGACGACCGTGGACGTCGTCGTGCCGGGGTCGATCCGGTGGATCGTGCGCGGAAGCTCATGAGTGTCCTCGCCCGAGACCGACACCCACATCGCGTCGTTCCCGGCGATCACTTCGAGGACCGGGTAGTCGAACGCGATGGTCGCGTCGGCCAGCGGGGTCGGCGTCGCGGACGGCGAGGGTGACGGCGCCCGGGTGGCCGACGATGTCGGCGCGCCCGACGGAGCCACCGACGGGACGGCCGCGAGCCGATCGCCCGGTGGACGTGACCCGACGACCGCAACGGCCGCCAGGATCGCGATGAGAAGCAGGGCCAGGAGCACCAGGGCTGGAGCCAGCCTTGGACTGCGGCGTCCGACGCCGCCTTCGATGACATTCATGTCCGTCCCTCGCATGCGCGCGAGCCAGGCCGGCCGGGGCCGGATCCGGGCCGTGGCGCGGTGGATATCGGTCTTCAGCGCTTCGGGCGCCGACGTGGGCGCATCCGACTCGAACCAGGTGGCGAGGAGTCGATCGGTCGACCGCGGGTCGTTCATGCCGTTCGTCCCTCTTCGACCAGGTTCGGTCGATCGTCCGCGTCGATCGCCGCTCGCATCGCGGCGAGCGCGCGGTTGAGTCGGGACTTCGCCGTCCCGATCGGGATGCCAAGGGTCGCGGCCACCTCGGTGAGAGGCAGGCCGAGGTAATGGGTGAGCACGAGGATGGTTCGGTGATCCGAGCCCAGCCGGCTGAAGCCGCGTTCGAGCCGATCCCGGTCGACGACCGTCAGCTCGGGACCCGGCGTCACCGGTGGCATGTCCTCGACGACCCGGAGCTCGACGACGGTCCGGCGCCGGTCGGCCCGCGCCTGCCGGTAGCAGGCGCGAACGACGAGGCGGCGGAACCAGGCGTCGACGCGGTCCGGGTCGCGGAGGGCCCGGATGTCACGCCAGGCGACGACGAACGCCTCCTGGACGGCATCGTGGGCACGATCTCGGTCACGAAGGATCAGGCAGGCGACGGCATACAGTCGGCCGACCGACCCGTCGACGAGCGCGGAGAAGGCGTCATGATCGCCCCGCCTCGCTCGCTCCACCAGGTCGTGCATCTCGACACCTGCCCTCCCCGGCCGAGGTGGCCGGGTTCAGAGCGTAGGGGGACGCCGTCGCGGAAAGGTTCCATTTTCGCCATTCACGGGCGTCCGAGCCGCGCCGCGGACTCAGAATCTGGAGTCGTCACGCTCCACGACCCCGTGGACCTTACGTTGCCCGAGCCAGCGATCCAAATCCGAGTCGCCCGACGCACGTCGAGCCCGACGCCGCGATCGGGTAGACTCCGGGACCGCGCCGACGGCTTCGCCGCTCAGCGCTCGGTGGTGGCCTTAGCTCAATCGGCAGAGCACTGGATTGTGGCTCCAGAGGTCACGGGTTCGAGCCCCGTAGGCCACCCCAACTCCTTCCTACGACGCCTCGATTCGGGCGACCACGTCCGCGACCGTCTCGGCGAGCTCGTCGACGTCCGCCTCGGTCGCGACCGTCGGGATGGCGCCCATGCCGCGCGGCGCGATCAGGACGCCGGCGAGGAGGAGGCCCAGGTACAGCTCGGACGGCTCCCCGGCGCCCGGCGCGAAGGCGGCGCCGGCGTCGCGGCGGAAGACCTGGAAGAGCGAGCCGACGTTGGCGACCCGGGCGTCCAGCCCTTCCGCGGCGATCCGCGCGCCGAGCCGCGCCGACAACCGGTCGCCGAGTCGGTTGATCCGGTCGTACACATCCGGCGTGAGCTCGCGGAGCGTGGCGAGCCCGGCGGCCGCGGCGACGGGGTTGCCGTTGAACGTGCCGCCGTGGCTGACCGCCCGGTCGCGCCGCGCGTCGAAGATCTCGAGGATGTCCGCGCGGCCGCCGAACGCGGCCAGCGCGTAGCCGCCGGCGATGATCTTGCCGAGCGTCGTCAGATCCGGCCGCACGCCGTAGACCGACTGGGCGCCGCCCGGCGCGATCCGGAACGAGATGATCTCGTCGAAGATCAGGAGCGCGCCGGCGTCATCGCAGACCGCCCGCAGCCCTTCGAGGAAGCCGCGCTCCGGCGCGCGAACGCCGCCGGCGCCCTGGACGGGCTCGACGATGATCGCGGCCAGCTCGCGCGATCGGCCGCCGATCGTCCGCTCCACCCCGTCGAGGTCACCCCAGGGCAGGTCGAGGATCAGCCCCGACACGGCGTCGACGACGCCCGGCGTCCCGGCCTGCACCTGGTCGTGGGTCCCGTGATACGAATGATCGAACCGGGCGACGAGCTGCCGGCCGGTGAACGCCCGAGCCGCGCGGATCGCGAACATCGTGGCCTCGGTGCCGGACGACGTGAACCGGAGCCGCTCGATCGAGGGCACCCGGCGCCGGATCTCCTCGGCGAGCTCGATCTCGACCTCGGTCGGCGCCGCGAACGCCGATCCGCGGCGGACCTGCGACTCCACGGCCGCGACGACGGCCGGATGCGCGTGACCCAGGATCAGCGACGTGTAGTTGCCGAGGAAGTCGCGGTAGACGTTCCCGTCGACGTCGGTGACGAGCAGCCCCGATCCCGACGCCGCGTACGGCGGATACGGCGCGCTGTACACGGTCGTCCGGGTCGAGCCGCCGGGGAGCGACCGCGTCGCCCGCTCGAACAGCTCCCGCGAGCGCGGCGTCCGGGCGACGTATTCGTCGACCAGGGCCGAGGCGCGCGCCTCGGACGCGACCGGCGTGGTCGTCACGCGGCAGGCCCGTCGCGGCGGACCGTCCAGTGCGCGACGTGGGCCATCGCCTCCTCGATCGTCCGCTCGCAGTTCACGCACGCATCCGGATAGCCGGCGCCGCGGAGGAGGGCCTCGGCACGGGCGGCGGCGGCCGGGCCGTTGATCACGAGACCCTCGTCGTGGACCTGGTCGCGGGCCGCCTCGACCGCGCGGACGAACTCGCGATCGTCCCAGGGAATGATCTTGACGCTCAGCCCGATGGTGCTCGCCATCGCGTTCACCTCCGGAACGAATCTACGCCGGGAGCCCGGGAGGCGCCGGGCGGCGACTGGCGCCGGGCGGCGACTGGCGCCGGGCGGGGACTGGCGCCGGGCGGGGACTGACCCGAGCGGTCAGGGTGTCGGGGTCGGCTCGTCCTCGGCGCCGGGGCCGTGTTCCTTGCACAGCCCGGGCGGCCAGCAATCCACGCCACGCGCCTTCGCCTTTTCGGCAAACCGATCCGCCTTGTCCTGGCTCCAGCCCGGGTGCGTCTGTCCGACCGCTTTCCAGCCGCCCGCCCAAGGCGGTCGCCCCGCCTCCCGGATCGCCGTTCCGTCGACGGTCGCGACGTCGACCTCGTCGCCCGATCGCTCGCCGGTGATCGTGACCGTCTTGCCGACGAACGCCTTGAGCGGGTGCTTGTCGCCCCAGAACCAGGCCGGACCGGCTTCGAGCCGGACCGTCTTCCCATCGGCGGTGATCGTGTAGCCGGCCTCGCCGTCCGCGGAGGTGACGGTGCCGACGACCCCGCGGAGCGTGACCGCGACCGCGGGCTCGTGGGACGCCTTGGGGCCCTTGCCTGGCTTCTCGCCGGGCGTGCTCGGCCCGGACGGGTTCGGCGAGGCGGCGAGGGCCGGGAGCGCCAGGGCCGCGATGACGGCAACGATCGCGACGGCGAGGAGCGCGATGCGAAGGACGCCGATCCTGCGGACCATCGACGCGAGTGTAGGACCATCGGCGGTCGAGGCAAGAACCATTGGACGCGCTTGGTGCTGGCACGCACCGGTAACACCGCGCGGCGGTCACGCCGGGGCGGGCGGCGGCGACCGCGTCTAGACTCGACCGCCCGGGGCGGCACCCCGAGATCCGCACCACGCCGCGGTCCGTTGTCGATGTCAGAACGCTCTCAGGAAGGCTCGGGACGCTGGCCGGGTTCGAACCCCCGGGGTTCCGCCTCGCCCTGGGACGCGCAGCCGGAGCCGGCCGCCGTGATCGCACCGATCGCACCCGACGACGCAAGCCGCCAGCCCGAGCCGCCCCGCCGGCGGCGCTCCGGGCGCGAGGCCGCCCGCCGAGCCGGCCCGTTCCTGGGCGGCATCGTGGCGGCACTCATCGCGGTCGCCGCGTGGACCTCGCTCAACCCGGGACCGCCGCCGCTCACCAGCCAGGACGTCAACGACGCGGTGGCCAGTGCGCTGGCGTCGGTCACGCCGCCACCGCCGAACGGCCAGCTCGCCTACGTGGCGATCCATCCCTCGCTCGTCGTGATCGAGACCGATGAGGCGGGGACGGGCGGGAATCCGGGTCACGGGATCGGGAGCGGCGTGATCGTCAACGACGCCGCCGCGGTCCTGACGGCGCTCCACGTGGTCGCGGACGCCACCTCGATCAAGCTGACGTTCGCCGACGGATCGGTCTCGACCGCCACCGTCGCCGCTCGGCAGCCGGAGAACGACATCGCCGTCCTCCAACCGGACACCCCGCCGATCAACTTCGCCCCGGCCGTTCTCGGCAATCCGGGCTCGATGCAGATCGGGAGCGAGGCGTACGTCGTGGGCACGCCGTTCGGCCTGGCGGGCTCCCTGAGCGCGGGCGTCGTGTCCGCCCGCGACCGATCCTTCGTGGAGCCGGAGACGAAGCAGACGATCAGGGGCCTGATCCAGGTGGACGCGGCGATCAACCCCGGGAACTCGGGCGGGCCGCTCCTCGACCGGTACGGCCGGGTCGTCGGGATCGTGACCGCCCTGATCAATCCGACGAACGACGACGTGTTCATCGGGATCGGCCTGGCCGTCCCGATCGACGTGGCCGGCGGTGCCGCCGGCCTGCCCCAGGCATGAGCGGCGAGACCGCCGATGACCGAGGAGGTGACCCGGTGATCCCCGACCCGACCAGGCAGCCGGACTCCCGGATGGAACGCCTCCTGTACGAGGTGAAGAAGGTCATCGTGGGCCAGGACCACCTCCTCGAGCGGATGGCCGTGGCCCTCCTTGCCCGGGGCCACCTCCTCGTCGAGGGCGTGCCGGGTCTGGCGAAGACGATGGCGATCAAGTCGCTCGCCGAATCGATCGGCGGACGGTTCCGGCGGATCCAGTTCACCCCGGACCTCGTCCCGGCCGACCTCGTCGGGACGCGGATCTACAACCAGAAGACGGGCGAGTTCTCCACGTCGCTCGGGCCGGTGTTCACGAACCTTCTGCTCGCCGACGAGATCAACCGGGCGCCGGCGAAGGTCCAGTCGGCGCTGCTCGAGGTGATGCAGGAGCGGCAGGTCACGATCGGTGGCGAGACCCACGCCGTGCCCGACCCGTTCCTCGTCCTCGCGACGCAGAACCCGATCGAGACCGAGGGGACGTATGCGCTGCCGGAGGCCCAGGTCGACCGGTTCATGCTCAAGGTGATCGTCGACTACCCGAGCGCGACGGAGGAGTTCGCGGTCGTCGAGCGGATGACCGGTCGCCGCGACCGCGTGGGCCAGGTCCTCACGACCGATGACCTCGTCCGGCTCCAGTCGGAGGTCGACGACGTCTACGTCGATCCCGCGCTGATCGAGTACGCCGTCCGGCTGACGACGGCGACCCGGTCGCCGGACGTCGCGGGCCTGCCCGAGCTGCGCCGCTACATCACGTACGGCGCGTCGCCGCGCGCGTCGATCAACCTCATCCTCACCGCCAAGGCGCTCGCGTTCGTCCGGCGTCGCACGTACGTCCTCCCCGGCGACGTCCGCGACATGGCGCTCGACGTCATGCGCCACCGCCTCGTGCTCTCGTTCGAGGCGCTGTCCGACGACGTCTCGCCGGATCGGATCCTCGGCGCGATCCTCGCCCGCGTCCCGGTGCCGGTCGTGCCGATGCAGGAGTCCGGTGGCGTTCGCGCCGGCGCCTGAGCCGATCCTGCCGGCAGCGTCGGGCGCGTTGCCGGTCTCGGCCCCGGAGCGCCTGCTCCAGAAGCTCGACTGGCAGGTCGTCCGCCGGCTCGACGGCGTCCTCCAGGGCGACTACCGGAGTCTGTTCACCGGCACCGGGCTCGACTTCGCCGCGCTGCGCGAGTACCAGTTCGGGGACGACGTGCGGGCGATCGACTGGAACGTCACGGCCCGGCTCGACGAGCCCTGGGTGCGCGTCTTCCAGGAGGACCGCGAGCTGAGCGCGTGGTTCCTCCTCGACCTGAGCCCGTCGGTGGACTTCGGGACGGTGACCGAGGGCCGCGAGAAGCGGACCGTCCTCGTCGAGTTCAGCGCGACCCTCGCCCGGCTCTTGACCAGGCGCGGCAATCGGGTGGGAGCGATCGTCTCGACCGGTGCCGACGAGCACACGATCCCCGCAGGCTCCGGGCGCAACCAGGTCCTCCGGCTCATCGAGGACCTGGGGGCCCAGCCACGGCTCGCGGCGGCGCCCGTCACGGATCTGCGGCCGCTCCTCGAAGCCGCGCACGCGCGGATCCGCCGGCGGTCGCTCGTCGTGCTCGTCTCGGACTTCATCGGGGTGCCGGGCTGGGATCGCCCCCTGGCGCTCCTGAACCGGCGGCATGAGCTCCTCGCGATCCGGCTCGTCGATCCTCGCGAGATCGAGCTCCCGAACGTGGGGCCGATCCTCATGGAGGACGCCGAGACGGGTGAGCAGCTCCTCGTGGACACCGGCGATCCCCGCTTCCGCGAGCGGTTCCGGGAGGCGGCCGGCAAGCGCGAGTCGGCGATCCGGACGGCGCTCGCGACGGCCCGGGTGGATGCCGCGACGCTCTCGACCGACGACGATCTCGTCCGGGCCATCGTCCGGATGGCGACCGAGCGACGCGCGCGGCGGCGGGTTCGGGCATGACCCTCCAGTGGCCGTGGGGTCTTCTCGCCGTCCTCCTCGTCCCGGTGGGCCTGCTCGCGGCACGCCGGATCGAGGAGCGTCGTCGCGCTCGGGTCGCCGCGCTGGGAGCGTTCGCGCGGCCGCGCGAGGAAACGTCGGCGCGGCCCGCGACGCGCGTCCTCGACCGGGTCGCGGCCGGCCTCGTCGTCGCCGCGTTCGTCCTGCTCGCCGTCGGGCTCGCCCGCCCTCAGGCGACCGTCTCTCTGCCGAGGATCGAGGGGACGCTCGTCCTCACGTTCGACGTGTCGGCGAGCATGCTCGCGGACGACGTCGCGCCGTCGCGGATGGAGGTGGCGAAGACCGCCGCCAAGGCGATCGTGGACGCTCAGCCCGTGGGCGTCGTGATCGGTGTGGCGGCGTTCAGCGACGGCGGACTGTCGATCCAGGTGCCGACGGCGGATCAGGTCCCGGTCCGTGCGGCGATCGACCGCCTCGCGCCGTCGCGCGGCACGAGCATCGGCCAGGGGATCAACGCGGCGCTCGCGGCGATCGAGAAGGCCGAGAGCGACACGCCGGCCGACTACTACAGCAACCGCTCGGCGGCGCCGACGCCCGTGCCCGCGCCCGTGCGGCCCGGGAGCCACGACGAGGCGGCGATCGTGCTGATCAGCGACGGCGAGAACAACGAGCGTCCGGACCCGCTCGGGGCGGCACGCGCCGCGGCCGACCTCGGGATCCGGATCCTGACCGTCGGCGTGGGAACCGCCGACGGCACCACGCTCGATCTCGACGGCTTCCGGGTCCAGACGGCGCTCGACGAGAACATGCTCCGCGAGGTCGCCGACCTGACCGCCGGCTCGTACCAGCCGGCCGCCGAGCTGGACGTCCCGGCGATCTACCGCCAGCTCGCGACGCACCTCGTCGCGCGCGAGACGAACGTCGAGCTGACCGGGCTCGTCGCCGCGATGGGGCTCGTCCTGCTCCTAGTCGGGGTCGGGCTGACCCTCGGCCGGGCGGGCCGCCTGCCATGACGTTCGCGTGGCTCCCGCTGCTCGTCCTGCTCCTGCTCGTCCCGCTCCTCGTCGCGCTTTACGCGTGGGGCCTCAGGCGGCGCCAGCCGCGTGCGGCCCGCTACTCGAGCCTCTCGCTCATCCGCGAGGCGGGCGTCGGCGGCGCGCGCGCCCGGCGGCATCTGCCGTTCGCGCTCGTTGCCGCGTCCGTCGCCGCGCTCGTCCTCGCCCTCGGGCGGCCGGCCCTCGTCCTGAGCGTCCCCGTGAGCGAGACGACGATCATCCTCTCGATGGACGTGTCGGGGAGCATGTGCTCGACCGACATCGCGCCGACCCGCCTCGAGGCGGCCGAGGCGGCGGCGATCGCGTTCGTCCGGAGCCAGGGGTCGCACACCCAGATCGGGCTCGTCGCGTTCAGCGGGTTCGCGGCGATCATCCAGCCACCGACGACGGACCAGCAGACGCTGATCGATGCGATCCGCAGCCTCACGACCGGCCGGCGGACGGCGGTCGGCAGCGGGATCCTCGCCGGCATCGACGCGATCGCCGAGGTCGATCCCGACGTCGCGAGGAGCGTCGTCGAGGGCCGTCCCGGGGCCGAGCCACCGCCCGTCGCGCAGGGCGCCTACGTCCCCGACATCATCGTCCTGCTCACCGACGGCGCGAGCAACGCCGGCCCGGATCCCGCGGACGCCGCGCAGCAGGCCGTGAACCGCGGTGTGCGGGTCTACACGATCGGGTTCGGCACGGCCGACGGCGGCAGCCTCGAGCCGACGTGCCGCCGGCAGTTCATCGGGAGCGAGCCGGGTGGGGGCGGATTCGGGTTCGGCGGTGGCGGTGGGTTCGGCGGGTTCCCGCGCGGCATCGACGAGGACACGCTCAAGCAGGTGGCGAACCTGACGGGCGGCAGCTACCACACGGCCGAGACGGCGCAGGAGCTCCAGGAGGTGTTCGCGGCGCTGCCGACGACGCTGATCACGAAGCGCGAGCCGGTCGAGATCAGCGTGGG
>DASSMI010000015.1:0-21292 GCA_035688935.1 Candidatus Limnocylindrales bacterium
CGTGCGCAGGCGAAGGCGACCGGGCGCCCGCGACGGAACCCGAACCCGTCCCCCGAGGTGGGCCGGAGCGACCTGATGCGAACGCGCGAGACGAACCGGAAGAAGCTCGCCGAGACCGAGCGCGAGGACGCCGCGGGTTAGGGTCCGACCGCCGAGCAGCGGGACAGCGCCCGATCGGGAGCCGCCGGCGGGCGCGTGGCCTCGCCGGCGTTCCAATTCCGGGTTCCGGCAGCGCTATGGCGCGAGCTGAACGTTCCCGACGATCGGCGCCAGCCCGTCGTCCGGCGGGCCCAGCTGGCGCAACATATCGTCGAAGAAGGCCTGGCAGCTCGCGGATCGCGGGTCGCTCATCTGGAACACGAAGATCGCTTCCACGGGCGAGCCCGGCTTCAGGACGATGGCAGTTCGCGTGCCCACCGGCGCGTTCTGGACGTAGGTCGACGCCGTGACGTCGCCGCCGATCCAGCGGAGACCATCGATCGTTCGCTCGCAGTGCAGTTCGACGGTGAAATCTCCCTCGTTGGTGCTGGTCCCACGCATGCTTCCCGAGACCGTCGATCCTGTCCCGGTGGCATCCAGCGTCGTGCTGATGCCATGGACGATGAAGGTTCCGCGGGCGAGCACGGACGGGCTCGGCGACGGGGTGGTCGTCGGACCGGGCCCGCCGACCCCGCCACTCCGCGGCAGGAACTGGTAGGCGGCGACGCCGACGACGAGGACGGCGGCGGCAGCCGCCACGATCTTCGCGTACGTGTTCATTCGGTAGGACCTCCACGCGCTCCAGCCGGAGCGTCGCTGTGGGGTCGCGGGGACCTGGTCGAGCACGGCGTCCAGGACGCGGTCCGGGAGCTTCGTCACGCCCTCGTCCAACCACGACCGGACGATGCGCGTGGTCTCGCGATCGGTGCTCATCGAGCAACCTCCCGTCGAGCGGGTCGGGCGTCGGCGTCGAGCGCCGCGCGGAGCCCGCGCATCGCATGAAGCAGTCGGGATCTGACGGTCCCGAGGGGGATGCCGAGCGTTTCGGCAATCTCCTCGAGCGGCAGGTCGAGGTAGTGGTGCAACACCACCACGACGCGGTGGTCGATGGAGAGCCTGCGGAAGCCGCGCTCGAGCTGGTCGCGATCGACGACCGAGCTCGTGGCGTCCGGCCCGGCCGGTTCGTCAACCGGCAGGAGACGGAGGTTCGGCGCCCACTGGCGGGTCTTCCGGCCCTCGGCGTAACAGGCGCGCACGAGGAGCCGGTACGACCAGGCGTCGAAGCGCGCCGGGTCGCGGAGCTGCGGGAGATCGCGCCAGATGGCGAGCAGCGCCTGCTGCGTCGCGTCCTCGGCGAGATCGACGTCGCGCAGGATCCTGTGCGACAGGGCATGGAGCCGGTCGCCGACAGCCACGGCCAGGCTCGCGAAGGCCTGCTCGTCGCCACGTTGCGCCCGAATCACCAGGTCGGTGTCCATGCCTCTCCCTCGGGGCGCCGCCGGTGCGGCGCCCTCTACGGACTATGGGACAGGCCGGCGACGGAACGGCACAACAATTCTCGACGACGACTTGCATCCGAGGGCGACCGGTGTAATACTGAACCAGATGGTTCAGTTTTCGGACGGTCGACTCGACGCCTCGTTCGGCGCGCTCTCGGATGCCACCCGACGGGGCGTCCTCGAACGGCTCGGACGGGCCGACGCGTCGATCACCGATCTGGCCGAGGCGTTCGGCATGACCCTGACCGGCATGCGGAAGCACGTCGGCGTGCTGGAAGGGGCCGACCTCGTCACCACGCGGAAGGTGGGCCGGGTCCGGACGTGCACGCTCGGGCCGCGCCGCCTCGAGGACGAGACGGCCTGGATCGAGCGGCAGCGCCGCCTGTGGGACGAACGCTTCGACGAGCTGGAGAGGATCGTCGGCGAACGACGACGGAAGGAGCAGATCGATGGACGCGCGCACCGGGCGTGAGGCCGCCCCCACCCACGAGCCGACCACGATGGACCGGACGTCCGAGCGCGAGCTCGTCGTCACCCGCACGATCGACGGCCCGGCGCACCTCGTGTTCGACGCGTGGACCCAGCCGGAGCTGCTGAAGCGCTGGTGGGTCCCCAGGTCCGTCCCGATCACCCTGCTGTCGGTCGAGCTGGACGTCCGCGTCGGCGGCACGTACCGACTGGTGTTCCAGGTCGATCCAACGACCACGATGGCGTTCTTCGGTCGATACCTGGAGGTCGACCCGCCCTCGCGGCTCGTCTGGACGAACGAGGAGGGAGACGGCGACGCGGTCGTGACGACGGTGACCTTCGCCGAGGAGGGGAACCGGACCCGGCTGGTCGTGCATGACCTCTATCCGTCGAAGGACGCGCTCGATGACGCGATCGCGTCGGAGTCGATCCCGGGCTGGGCCGAGATGCTCGACCAGCTGGATGGGCTGCTCCCCGAGCTGGATGCCGCCTGACCGAGCCGCCGGTCAGCGGCGGCTCAGGCCCGCGGACCCGGCGCTCGCGACGACGACCATCGCGATCGCGATCACCTCGCGGAGCCCGAGCGCCTGGCTGAGGAAGACGAACCCGGCCAACGCCGCGATCGCGGGATCGAGGGACATCAGCACGCCGAACACCGATTCCGGCAGGCGTCGCAGCGCCTCGAGCTCGAGGGAGTACGGCAGCACCGACGAGGCGAGCGCCACGACGAGCGCCGCGCCGAGGAGGGCCGGCTGGGCGAGCGCCGCGCCGGCCTGGAGGAACCCGGCCGGGAGCACGATCAGGGCGCCGACCGCCATCGCGATCGCCAATCCGGCGCCGCCCGGGAACGCCGCACCAACCCGCTTGTTCAGGTAGATGTAGGCCATCCAGCAGGCACCAGCCGCGAGCGCGAACGCGACCCCGACCGGGTCGACGGATCCACCGACCGGGTTCACCAGCAGCACGATCCCGACCGCCGCGAGCGCGACCCAGACGACGTCGAGCCAGCGCCGCGACCCGATCACCGCCACGAGCAACGGTCCGGCGAACTCGATCGTCACGGCGATCCCGAGCGGGATCCGGTCGATCGCCTGGTAGAACGACCAGTTCATCAGCCCGAGCGACGCGCCGAACGCGACGGGCAGGCGCAGATCGCCGGTGAGGCGCGGCCGCCAGATCGCGCACAGGACGATCGCAGCGAACGCCAGCCGCAGGAACGCCGCGCCGGCCGGGCCGAGCGCGTCGAACAGCCCCACCGCGACGACCGCCCCGAGCTGCGGCGACGCGCAGCCGACGAGCACGAGCGCGACCGCGATCGCGCGCTCACGGCCGACGTTCGGCTGCAGGGCGGCGTCCTCAGGCTTCGAGGTCATCGGCTCATGATCGCCGTCGATCGTGTCGGGTCGCGACAGGAATCCGGGGGCTTGACAGCCGGACGACTCGACGTATAGTTCCGACAGGTTATATAACCGTTTGGAGATATGAGCACGCAGCCGACCGATCCGCTCAGCACCACGTTCGCGGCGCTGGCCGACCCCACGCGACGGGCGATCCTGGCCCGGCTCGCTCGGGGCGAGGCCTCGGTGAAGCACCTGGCGGAGCCGTTCGATCTGAGCCAGCCCGCCGTCTCCAAGCACCTGCGGGTGCTCGAGCGGGCCGGTCTCATCGAGCGGGGACGGCAGGCGCAGTGGCGGCCGCGGCGGCTCCGCGCCGCGCCGCTGCGCGACGCGGCCGCTTGGCTGGAGCTGTACCGACGGCACTGGCAGGACAGCTTCGAGCGACTCGGCGAGGTGCTCAGGGACATGCAGGCCACGGATCCACCGGACAAGGAGGAGGGAGATGGCGACGATGACCCGGATCGATCGCGGTAGCACCGCGACGACCGCGATCTATTCCGAAGGCGGCGACCTCGTCTTCGAACGGACCTTCGACGCGCCCCGGTCGCTCGTCTGGCGCGCGTTCACCGATCCCGAGCTCGTCCCCCGCTGGTGGGGCAAGCACGGGACGACCACGACGATCGAGGAGATGGACGTCCGACCGGGCGGCCGCTGGCGCTACGTCAGCACGGCGCCGGACCGCGACGACGTCGCGTTCTACGGCGAGTACCTCGCCGTCGACCCGCCGGCCGGCTTCAGCTGGACGTTCCTGTTCGACGTCCAGGGGATGGGCCCGCAGGGAGGCCCGGAGGACCACACGTTCACCGAGGTCGACGGCGGCACGCTCGTTCGATCGGTCGGCCACATGGGCACGCCGGAGGTCGTCGAGATGTCTCTCGCCACAGGCATGGTCGAGGGCGCCCTCGAGACGTGGGACCGCCTCGAGGCCCTCCTCCGCGAGCTGTAGCCTCGCCGCATCCGTTCGGCCCCGGCTCGACCGCGACCTCGAGCCGGGGCCTCCGCGCGTTCCGCGGCAACGACGTCGCATCATCTGGCCCGCGGCCGTCTGTCCCGCGACGCCACCCCGGAGGATCGATGCCCAACCTCGCCGCGCGTTCCCGATGACCCTCGCCCGACGGCTGCTCGACCGGTTCGTGCCACGCGGGGCGCTGATCCTCTCCGTCCTGTCGATCGGCTACTTCGCCGCCGGCATCGTCCGTAATCGGATCCTCGCCGCCGAGTTCGGCGTCGGCGCGGAGCTCGACGCGTACAACGCCGCGTTCCGCATCCCGGAGATCGCCCTCGACATCCTCGTCGGCGCCGGGCTGTCGGCACCGTTCGTGCCGATCTTCAGCCGGCTCCTCCTCGGGACCCGCGACGACGGCTCGGACGCCGATCCGGGCCGCGCCGAAGCGTTCGGCCAGACCGTGATCACCGCGGCGGTCGGCGCGATCGTCCTGGCGCTGGCCGTCCTCTTCGTCGCCGCCCCCTGGGTCGCCGACACCGTCTGGTCGAGCTTCGACCCACGGACGAGGGCCCTCTACGTCGAGCTCGTCCGGATCAACTGCGTGGCGCAGATCCTTTTCGCGCTCTCGATGGGTCTCGGCGAGGTCCTCGTGGCGCGGCGCCGGTTCGTCTTCTATGGGATCGCGCCGATCCTGTACACGAGCGGGATCGTCGCCGGCGCGGTCGTCCTCGGGCCGTCGCTCGGCGTCGCGGGCGCGGGCTGGGGCGCGGTGGTGGGCGCCTGCCTCCACCTGGCGGCTCGTTGGATCGGCGCGCGTCGCGCCGGGTTCCACGTCCGGCCGCGGCGCGCCTGGCACACGCCCGAGTTCCGCGAGTTCCTCCGGCTCATGGCGCCGCGGATGCTGAGCTATCCGATCGATCCGGTGATCGTCACGTTCATCACTGCCCTGGCGACCGGGATCGGCGTGGGGACCGCATCGGCGCTGTCGTTCGTCCTCGACTACCAGTTCGTGCCGGTCCAGGTGATCGCGATCGCCTTCTCGCTCGCCGCCTTCCCGACCCTCTCCGCGGCGTTCGCGGCTGGCGACGGTCCGACATTCCGACGGGTCGCGACCCGCACGACGCTGGTGATCGCCGGCCTCACCGCTCTGGCTGCGATCGTGCTCGCCATCCTGGCCCACCCGATCGTCTCGATCCTGCTCCGCTCCGGGCGGTTCGATCAGTCGTCGGTCGACCTGACCGCCGGGCTCCTCGTCGCGTTCGCGATCACGATCCCGATCGACAGCCTGTCCTATCCCCTCTCCCGCGCGCTGTACGCGACGCACAACACGATCTGGCAGGTGCTGTCGTCGCTGGCCGGCCTCGCGACGCTCGTGCTGACCGCGGGGGTCCTCGTGCCGGCCCTGGGCGCTCCCGGGATCGCCGCCGCCTACGCGCTGGGTGGCGCGGTGAAGCTCCTCGGTCTCGTGGTCGCGCTCGTCCCGCGAGCCCGCCGGATCGGCTCGGTCAGCGCCGCGGGATCGTCGGGATGACGACGATGAACTTGCCGTCGCGACTCGGATAGATGCCCTCGGGTCGCTTCCACGGCAGGAAGTTCCGGGTCATCTCGGCCGCGTCCTGGAACGTGCCCGGCGGGTCGGACTGGCCCCAGATCGAGGAGTTCCACGGGTACCACGGGTCGAGGATGTACGTGCCCGAGACTCGCGCGTCGTGGAACACCAGCGGATCCGCGTCGGCCCGGTACCCGCTCATCACCCACGTGTGGGCCCCGCGCCAGGCGAGGAGGATCGCCGGCGAGCTCGTCTTGGAGATCGCGACCGCGGCGCCACGGAGCGCTCCGGCCCGGCTGTTGTAGGCGCGGACCTCGTACCCCGGCGCGCCGTACGCTGCGAGGGCAAGGGCCATCGCTCCGGGGCCCCACTCCCCGTTCTTGCTGTCCTGGTACGACTCCCACTCGCCGATCCGCGACGCGATCTCCCGTTCGCGCGCGTCGGTCGGCGCGCCCTTGCCCAGGATCGCGAGGACGATCGTGACGCCGGCCGGCGCGCACCAATCGTCGCGCAGCTCGTGGGCGAAGACGGACTTGTGGTCCTGGAGGATGTCGACGTCGACCGCGACCCGTGGCGGCGGGGTGGGCGTGGGAGCGGGCGTGGGCTGGCCGCTGGGCACGGGCGTCCGTTGGGGCGTGGGGCTCGGCGAGGCGTCGGGGTCCACGAGGTCCTCGTTGGGGTCGTCCGAGACCTCGACCTCGGCGGCGCTCGGTCGGTCGGGCGGCGGCCCGGAGAGGAACCGGTCGACCTTGGCGATGAACCGCTCGAAGAGATGACCCGCTCCGAGCGTGTCGGTGGCGATCGCCGCGCTTCCGAGCGCGCCGGCCGCGAGGATCGCGGCGAGGAGGGCGATGAGGAACGTGCGACGGCGGCTGCGGCGGCGGCCGGCCCGAAGGGACGGGTGGGCGGTCCGGACGCGGCGAGTGGGGATCTGCAACGCGGAGGGGCTCCGTTCGGGGGCTCGGGCGTCACGTTGACGGTCGAGGCCCGCGGGGTGCGACGCGGCGCACTCTACCCGGCGTCGCCGGATCGTGCGCCGGCTGCCCTCACCTCGCCTCTGCGGTCCCCTCGACCCAGGCCGACCGCCAATCGGGGGCGCTGAACGGCTCGGCCCAGTACACGGTCTCCCGCCAGATCTTCCCGTCCCGGATCTCGATGAGCTCGACGCACAGGTAGCGACGGCCGTCGGGATACGTCATCCGCCACTCCGACCACCAGAAGTCGCCGCTCCCGACGATCTGCTGGACGGTGTTCGCGCCGGTGACGACCCAGCGGTCCTCGGCCCCCACGACCCGGGTGACCTCCGACTTCGGGTAGCCGCCCGGATAGTTCTCCACGATCCGGCGGTAGTTCTCGGAACCGATGATCCGCTCGCCGGACTGCGGCCACATCGCCTGCCAATCGGGATGGCGGAGCTTCTCCAACGTGTCGAAGTCGAACCGGCAGAAGGCTTCGGCGTATTCGCGGGCGATCGCTTCGTTCGTCTGCACGCGGCCTCCGCTGGTCGTGAGAGTCGGTCCCGCGATTGTCTGCCGTCGACGGCGGCCGTCAAGGCCCGCGAGGTGGCGCGATGCCGATCCTTCCACGACAATCGATCCACCCGTCCGACCGCCCGCCGAGCCCGCTCGGCGCCGAGCCGCTCCAGGAGACGCCCCGTGGACCGCTTCGAGCCCAATCTCCGCATCCCCGGCCCGACCGCGCTGCCGCCGTCCGTCCGCGAGGCCGGTGCGCGGCAGATGATCAACCATCGCGGCCCCGAGTTCGCGGCGATGCTCGGCCGGATCCTCGACGGGATGAAGCCGTTCTTCGGGACGAGCAGCGACGTCGCGGTGCTCACCTGCGCCGGCTCGGGCGGCCTCGAGGCCGCGATCGTGAACACGCTCTCACCCGGCGACGCGGTCCTGGGCGTCTCGATCGGCTCGTTCGGCGACCGGTTCGCGAAGATCGCCGGGATCTACGGCGCGAACGTCACGAAGCTGGACGCCGAGTGGGGCTACGCCGCGGCCGCGGACGAGATCCGCGAGCGGCTCCGGGCGATGCCCGACGTCAAGGCGGTCCTCCTGACGCACAACGAGACCTCGACCGGAGTGATGAACCCGATCGGCGAGCTGGCGGCGGCGATCCGGGCGGAGCGGCCCGAAGCGCTCATCCTCGTCGACAGCGTGTCGGGACTGGGGGCCGTCCCGTTCGAGATGGACGAGTGGGGCGTCGACGTCGTCGTCACGGGGTCGCAGAAGGCGTGGATGTCGGCGCCGGGTCTGGCGATGCTCGCGCTGTCCGAACGGGGCTGGGCGGCGACCGAGACCGCGAAGATGCCCCGGTTCTATCTCGACCTCCGGTCGCATCGCGAGTCCGCGGCCCTCGGCCAGACCCCGTTCACCCCGGCGATCGCCGTCGTGTTCCAGGTCGACGAGGGTCTCCGGCTGATGCACGCCGAGGGCAGGGAGAACGTCTTCGCCCGGCACGAAGCGTGCGCGGCCGCGTCGCAGGCGGGTCTCCGGGCGCTCGGGTTCGAGCTGTTCGCCGACCCGGCGGTCGCATCGAAGACGGTCACGGCGGCGAACCTCCCGGCCGGCCATGACTGGAAGGCCTTCAACGGCGCGATCAAGAGCCACGGAGTCGTCCTCGCCGGGGGCCAGGGCAAGCTGACCGGGAAGATCTTCCGGCTGGGCCACCTCGGCTCGGTCACGGTCGGCGAGATCATCGACACGATCGCCGTCCTCGAGCGCGTCACGCTCGAAGGCGGCCGACCGATCGAACCGGGCCGGGCTGTCGCCGCGGCCCAGGCGGCGGCGCTGGCGATCCAGACGGGGGGGACGGGCGGCGGGACCGCGGCGCCGCGCACCAGCGAGGCCACGGCGGCCACCGTCCCCGCGTGAGGATCCTCGTCGTCGAGCCGATCGCGGCCGAAGGGATCGAGCGCCTCCGGGCGCTCCACGAGGTCGACGAGCGGCCCGGAATCGCGCGGGACGAGCTCTGCGCGATCCTCAAGGACTACGACGCGCTCCTCGTCCGGAGCCAGGTCCAGGTCGACCGCGACGTCATCGCGGCGGCGGGCAGCCGGCTCCAGGTCATCGGCCGGGCCGGCGTCGGCGTCGACAACGTCGATCTCGACGCTGCGACGGCTGCCGGCATCACGGTCGTCAACGCACCGACCGGCAACACGATCGCGGCGGCCGAGCAGACGCTCGCGCTCCTGTACGGCGTCGCCCGGAAGATCGCCGCCGCCGACGCCTCGGTTCGGCGCGGCGAATGGAAGCGGGCCCAGTTCACCGGCCTCGAGCTCCGCGGCCGGACGCTCGGGATCGTCGGCCTCGGCAAGATCGGACAGGCGATCGCGGCGCGGGCCACGGCCATGGAGATGGTCGTCCTCGCGTCGGATCCGTTCGTGACCCCCGAGCAGGCCGCGCTCCACGGCGTCGAGCTCGTGTCCTTCGATGCGCTGATCGCCCGCGCCGACGTGATCACCGTCCACGTGCCCCTGACCCGCCAGACGCGCGGCCTGATCGGACACGCGGAGATCGCGCGGATGCGGCCGGGGGCGATCGTCCTGAACGTCGCCCGGGGCGGGATCCTCGACGAGGCGGCCGTGGCCGACGGCCTTCGGAGCGGGAAGCTGGCCGGAGCGGGGATCGACGTGTTCGAGGCCGAGCCGCCGACCGGCTCGCCGCTCCTCGAGGCGCCGAACACGCTCCTCACCCCGCACCTGGGCGCGTCGACGGCCGAGGCCCAGGTCCTCGTCGCCGAGGAGGTCGCCGACCAGGTGCTCGACGTCCTGGCCGGCCGTCCCGCGCGGTACGCGGTGAACGCTCCGCTCCTCACCCCCGAGACGGCCCGCGCGATCGCACCGTACCTCCCGCTCGCCGAGGTCCTGGGCCGGTTCTTCGCCCAGTTCGCCCGCGGCGGCGTGAAGACCGTCACCCTGGAGATCGCCGGCGAGCTCGCCGCGTTCGACGCCTCGCCACTGACCGCGGCCGTGCTCCGCGGGATGATCGAGACGTCCACGACGCAGCGGGTCAACCTCGTCAACGCCGCTGCGCTCGCGAAGGCCCGTGGGATCACCGTCGTCGAGCGGAAGACGCCCGACGCGGGCTCGTACGCCGCGCAGATCAGCCTGTCGGGGTCGGTGGCCGGCCGCACGACGACGGTCGCGGGCACGGTCGCGGGCGGGGAGCTCCGCCTCACCCGCCTCGACGACTACCGGCTCGACATGGAGCCGACCGAGGTGATGCTGATCACGCACCATCGCGATCGACCCGGGATGATCGGGCGGATCGGTCAGACCCTCGGTGAGGCGGACGTGAACATCAGCGCGATGCACGTGGGCCGCAGCGCGCCGCGGGCCGATGCGCTGATGATCCTCGCTCTCGACGAGGACGTCGCGCCGGAGGTCGCCGAGGCGATCCGAGCGCACGACTCGGTGCTCGATCTCTGGACCATCCGCCTGGGACGCGACCGCTGAGCGAGCCGCGGCTGACGATCCCGGCCGACCTCGAGGCGACCCTCGTCCTCGTCCGCCACGGCGAGTCCGAGCTCATCGTCCAGCGCCGGTTCCAGGGGCGGCTCGAGACACCGCTGTCGTCCACGGGCCGGCGGCAGGCGGCGCTCATCGCGGCCCGGCTCGCCCGCCCGCACGACCGCCCGGCGCTGCCCGTCCCCGCCGGCCCGCCGCTCGCGATCGTCCACTCGCCGCTCGAGCGTGCGGCAGCGACCGCCGCGGCGATCGGCGCGGCGCTCGAAGGGGAGATCACCCTGCGCCCGGAGCCGGCGTTCGTCGAGATCGGCCAGGGCGAGTGGGAGGGTCGGCTCGCTGCGGAGATCCAGGCGAGCGACGGTGACCGATTGGCCCGCTGGCGCCGGACGCCGACCGAGGCCTGGGCACCCGGCGGCGAACGGTTGACCGACGTCCACGCCCGCGTCGTGCCGGGCCTCGACGCGATCCTCACCGAGCTCGCGAGCGCCGGTCGGCCCGGCTCGATCCACGCGCCGCAGGTCTCGGGCTACCGCGATCCGGACGCGCCGAGCGACCAGCCGTGGACGATCCTCGTCGGCCACGACGGCGTCTTCAAGGTCGTCCTGTGCACGCTCTTCGGCCTGCCGCTCGATCGGTTCTGGATGTGGTCGTCCGAGCTGTGCGGGATCAGCGTGATCGAGCTGCGCGCTGGCAGGCCCGTCGTCCGCGCGCTGAACCTGACGGAGCACCTCGCAGCGCTCCGCGACGAGGAAGCCGTCGACGAAGCCGAGGCGAGATCGCGCTCGGGCGCGCTCTAGCTAGCGCATCCTGCGGCGGTCGCCGCGGCGGAAGGCGAGCCGGAGGAGGCCCACACGGAGTCGCCGGTAGGCGTCGCGCAACGAGCGCAGGCGGTCGTCGTCGATCGTGCGCCGCCCGTAGGCGACCTCGACCTTCGCCGCGGCCACCGTCTGGAGCTCGGGTCGTGAGGCGGGCAGGATCTCCCCCAGGGCGGTCGCGAACTCGTACGCGGTCTGGGTGGGCCGCGGCCCGAACCCGAACCGCCTCGCGATCCCGGCGACCGACGCGTAGAACCCGTCCGCGGTGGTCACGCCGCGCGGCCCGCGCCGCCAGGCGAGAAACGCGATCAGGATCACGAGCGCGAACAGGCCGATCGCAAGTCCCACGAGGAGCGGCGTGTTGGTGCCGCGGTTCTGCCCGGGCACGACCGCGCCCGGCCGGCCGCTGGGGCGGTCGTCGAAGCCCCGGTCGGGGTCGATGCTGAACTGACCGAACGACGGCGACGGCTTCGGCGTCGGGATGGGGCGGGGCGAGCCGACCGGGACGCTCTCGGGATGGGCGATGCCGTTCCCTGTCGGGTCGAACGGATACCAGCCGATCCCCGGGAAGTAGACCTCGACCCAGGCGTGGGCCGCCCCGGTGTTGATCGTCTCGCGACCGGTCGCGACGTCCAGCTGTCCGGGGAGGAAGCCCTCGACGAGTCGTGCCGGCACTCCCTGGCTCCGGAGGAGGATCGCCATCGTGGTCGCGTAGTGCTCGCAGAAGCCGATCCGGTGGACGGCGAAGCACTCGACGATCGAAGGAGACTGGTCGCAGACGCCGGGAACCTGGGTGCTGTACGTGTACCTCGGCGAGTGGAACTCGGTCACGAGCGCCTGGGCGAGGTCGTACGGCGTGACCGGCCCGGCCGCCTTGACCCGCGTGACGATGTCGGCGATCAGGTCGCGCGATGCGCGGCCCATCGAGGTCGCTGGGAACCGCGTGTACCGGGCGACGATCCCGGTCGGGTAGTCCGTGCCGGCGGCGCGCAGACGCGACTGCGTGACCCCGCCGTCGACATCCGCGAGCGTCGGCACCATCGCCGTCACCGTGTACGGATCCCGGCCATCGATCTGGATCGACTGGAAGAAGCCGTCCTCGCCCGTCGTCGTCAGGGTCGTGTCCCGGCTGATCGCGGAGGGATCGATCGGGCTGAAGGCGACCTTGAACAACCCCGACAGCGGCCGGACCCGGAACGTCTCCTGCTCGCGGGCGGCGCCCGCCGGAACCTGGTCGAGCGTGCCGTCGAGGAGCGGCGTGCCGGCCGGCCGTGCGGCGCTCGCGGGCGCGCTCGCACTCCAGCTGAACAGCGAGAACGTGTCGTACGCGGTGGCCCGCCAGTAGAACGGTCGATCGTCGCCCGGTGTCCGCGTGATCTCGAGGGCCGGCTCGTTCGACGTCGACCAGACCCCGCCGATCGTGACCTGCTGACCGAAGGTCGGGATGCCGAGCGTCCGGCTGTTCGGGTTCGTGGGGATGATCCGCTGGAGCCACTGGCTGATCTCGACGAGCGTTGGCCGCATGTCGTCCCAGAACCCGGCGAGGGGCGCGGACTTCGCGGATGCCGTCAGGGTCAGCGCCCCGAACACGGCGGCGACGATGAACACGGTGCCGCCCCGGAGGTACAGCGAGCCGACGGTCGACGGATCGCCGATCCGGCGTCGGATCCACGTCGCCCGCTCGTCGAGGGCGTGGAGGCGCGTGAGCAGGAATAGCGACGCGCCCGAGAACAGGACGAGGTACCAGAGGAGGTCCTTCTGGACCGAGGACATCGTCGCGACGAGGATCGTGCCGAGCACGATGATCGGCCCGATCGGGCGGCCGTGGCGGAAGACGCTCGATGCGGCGAACTGGCCGTTGGCCCAGCAGAGCATCCCCAGGACGAGCAGGTAGTGCCCGGTCTGGCGCGTCACGGTGAGACCGCGCACGGCGAAGTCGATCACGGCCTCGACCGTGGAGTCGGCCGTCGCCTGGAATCGCAGCGGGATCGGGGCGTTCGGCTGGAGGACCGACCCGACCATGATCGGGACGATGAGCGCCGCGGCGGCGGCGCCGATCAGATGGGCGAACGGCCGGTTCCAGCCGGCGCGCGCGCCGATGAAGCCCGCCAGGACGCCGCCGAGGGCGGCCCACGCGAGGAAGTCCGTCCACGCGCGGTTCCCGAGCACGAGCGCGGCGTCGTCCAGCGCCCACGCGACCGAGACCGCCAGGACGGCGACGAGCAGGAGGCTGGTCCAGCCCTCCGCCGGAGCGGGCGCGAGCCGGGCGCGGATCCGTTGCATCATCCCAGCATCTCCCCGAGCGGCCGGCCCGGCACGAGCGCGTGGACCTTGAGCTCGTATTCCGCGAGCGCGTGACGAAGGGCGCGGGCCCGCTGGGCCTGCGCGTCGGTGGTCGTCGAGTCGGGCTCGGTGACGCGCTCGCCGGCCCGCGCGCGTTGCGCCCGGTCGTAGCGATCGGCGGCCGGCGCGTCGAGCGTGATCACCACCGACCCGATCCCCTTCGTCCGGAGCGCCGCGAGCGGCCGCACCCAGGACGTGTCCGTGGAGGGGGTGATGACCACCGCGGTCATGCCGCGGCGGAGCCGGCCCGACGCCGTGACGAGGCACTCTGCGAGCGGCGTCGTCCCGTCACCGTCGACCGCCGCGAGAAGCTGCATGACCTTGAGGTGCTGGCGGCTGCCGCGGTCGACCGGCACGACGGCCTGGCGATGACCGTTCACCGTGAGCCCGACCGCGCGGTTCTCGAGGAGCGCCTTCGCCGCGATCGAGGCGGCCGCACGGACCGCGACCTCGACCGTGGACTCGTCGCCGCGACCGCCCTGCACCGAGCGGTCGAGGTCGAGGAAGATCCACGCGTCCGCGGTCTGCTCCAGCTCGAATTCCTTGACCTGGATCTCGCCGTGGCGTGCCGTGGACTTCCAGTGGATCCGGTTCATCGCGTCGCCCGGCGCGTAGGGCCGGACGGCGGTTGCCAGGGGCGACGTCTGGAGCGTCCGCT
Organism: Candidatus Limnocylindrales bacterium; assembly: GCA_035688935.1. Lineage (GTDB taxonomy): Bacteria > Chloroflexota > Limnocylindria > Limnocylindrales > CSP1-4 > CF-46. Next base: position 14,129 of record DASSMI010000015.1, read on the forward strand.
CCGGCGCGGCGTGACTGCCCTCGATGCTGGCCGCCGGCAGGCGCCACAGCGGCAGCGCATCGATCCGGGGATAGACGACGACGGCGACCCCCTGCCCCACCGACGCCGACGCCTCGAAGAATCCGAACGGATCGCCCGTCCGGATCTGGAGCGGCTCCACCCGGAAGTGGCCGCGCCGCGTCAACGGCGCGCGGACGAGCCAGGACCGCTCCGCCCTCGTCCCGAGCGAGATCGCCCGGCCGGGCAGACCGCCGGGCAGCGTGGTCGGGTTGTGGACCTCGAGCCACGGCTTGGGGATGCGGCTCGTGTTCCGAAGCGTGTACGTGATCTGGAGGCGGTCACCGACGTGCCCGGTCAGCTGGTTGACGGCATAGCCGGCCTCGAGGTCGGCCAGGCCCAGCCGGGTGAGGATGTACGAGCCGCCGACGACGAGGATCGCGAGGTAGACGAGGTAGAACAGGAAGTCGAGCTCGGTCGAGAACGCCGCGATCAGGAGGATCGCCGCGATGACGATGAGCTGGAAGCGACGGATCATCGAGCCCTCGCCGGCCGGTCAGGACGTGCTTCGGTGCCGTTCGTCAGGCGCTGGCGGCGCCCTGCTCGGCGGCCTGCTCGGACGGCTTGATCGTGCGCGGACCCGTCTGACCCCCGGTGGGCCGGATGCCGTCGATCGGGATGGAGTCGAGGAGGTCTCGGACGATCGAGCCGGCCTGGACGTCGTGGATCGACGAGCTCGTCTTCACGATCACGCGATGGGCGAGGGCGGGCTCGGCGAGCGCCTTGATGTCGTCGGGGATCACGTAGTCGCGGCCGTGCAGGCCGGCGAGCGCCTGGCCCGCCCGATACAGCGCGATCGAGCCGCGCGGCGACGCGCCGAGATAGACGTCGGGATGGGTCCGCGTCGCGCCGACGAGCCGGACGATGTAGTCGGCGACCGTCGGGTCGACATAGACGTCGCGGATCGCGCTCTGCATCCCGCGCAGCTCGTCCACCGAGCAGACGACGTCGAGCTCGTCGAGCGGATGCTGGCGCTTCTGCTCGTCGAGGATGACGACCTCCTCGAGCGGCTGCGGATAGCCGAGCTTGATCCGGAGCATGAACCGGTCGAGCTGGGCTTCGGGGAGCGCGAAGGTGCCCTCGTACTCGATCGGGTTCTGGGTCGCGATGACGAGGAACGGGTCGGGCATCGTGTAGGTCGTGCCGTCGACCGTGGCCTGGCGCTCCTCCATGCACTCGAGGAGGGCCGACTGGGTCTTGGGCGTCGCCCGGTTGATCTCGTCGGCGAGGACGACCTGGCTCATGATCGGGCCGGGCCGGAACTCGAACTCCTGGTCCTTCTGGTTGAAGATCGAGAGGCCGGTGACGTCGGACGGCAGGAGATCCGGCGTGAACTGGATGCGCCGGAAGCTGCAGCCGAGGCTGCGGGCGATCGCCTTGGCGAGGACCGTCTTGCCGGTTCCGGGCACGTCCTCGATGAGGAGATGGCCGCGACAGAGCAGGGCGACGAGGGCCAGGCGGACCTCGTGGTGCTTCCCGACGATCACTCGCTCGACGTTGGCGAGGACCTTCTCTCCAGTCTGCTCGAGGGTCGACATCAGGCTCCTCAGGGGAATCCGGACAACAGTTCCGGCAGGTTGGGGTTCTGGTGGATAGTACGTCCCGCTGCGAAGAGAGGTTCGCGGAGCGATCGGTCGCGCCGGGTAGACGGACACGCTGACGGTTGTGTGTCTCGCCACCGTCTCGCGTCCACCTCGTATGGCGCCGGAACCCGGCGACTCGTTCCGGCGTTCGTGGGCGGGCGTTCCGTCAGCCGCGGACCAGGGTCATCAGGCCGATCCCGAGCGTCAGGACCGCGCCCGACAGGCTCATCGCGGCGAGGATCAGCTCGCCGCCGCTGAACGCCGCGATCGCCATGACGATGAGGAGACCGCCCAGGACGGCGGCGATCGCCGCGAGCCCGATCCGCTCGAGCCACGGCCGGGGCTCGAGGTCGTTGTCGGGCGGCCCGGTCGGCCCTTCGGTCGGCTCGGTCACGATCCGAAGGTCTTGAAGTAGAGCGCCAGCATGTCGCCCGCGAGCGGCGCCGCGCGCGCACCGCCGCGCCCGCCGCGCTCCACGATGACCGCGATCGCGACCCGCGGGTGGTCGGCCGGGGCGAACCCGATGAACCAGGAGTGCGGCGCGCCGCTGCCGCCCAGCTCGGCGGTCCCCGACTTGCCGGCGACGGTCACGCCGGGGACGTCGGCGCCGGACGTGAACTGCCGGCCGACGTCGCTCTCGACCGCGCGACGCATCGCCTCGGTCAGGGCGTTCGCGTCCTCGGGGCTGAAGACCACGCCGGCCTGCTCCGGGGCGATCGTCCGTTTCCCGTCGCGGCCCGCCGTCGCAACGACCAGGTGCGGGCGCATCAATGTGCCGTCATTGGCGACCGTCGATGCGACGAGCGCCATCTGGAGCGGCGTCACGAGCGTCTCCGCCTGGCCGTACGAGGCGTTGGCCAGCTCGACCTCGTCGCTGAAGCCGCCGGGCGCGGACCCGTCGCCGTTGGTGGCCTGCGACGCGACCGTCGGCAGGTCGAAGGGGATCGCGCCCCCGAACCCCATCCGTGCCGCGAACTTCGCGAGGTTGTCCCCGCCGGTCCGCATCCCGGCCAGCGCGTACCAGATGTTCGACGACCACTCGGTGGCGCCGGCCAGATCGAACGTCCGCGACGGGACGCCGGCGTGCTCGCGAACCCGGAACCCCGAGACGACGAGCCCGTCCCGCTCGGCCCTCGCCTGCTGTGGGAACGTCGTGCTCGCGGTGATCGCGCCGGACCCGAGACCGGCGATCGCCGTGACGATCTTGAAGACCGAGCCCGGGACGTACTGGCCCTGGGTCGCGCGCGTCAGGAGCGGTCGCGACGCGCTGTCGCGGACGGCGGCGAACGCGTCGTGGGACGTCGCCGGATTGGCGATCGCACCCGAGTCGTACGTCGGGGTCGAAGCCAGGGCGAGGATCTCGCCGGTCGCGGGATCGAGCATGACGACGGCGCCGCGGTCGTCACCGAGGCCCGCCACGGCCGCTCGCTGGAGCGGCGAGGAGATGCCGAGCGTCAGCTTCTGCGGGTCGTACGGGTCGGCCCGGAACTTCCGGAGCAGGTCGCCGATCGGGTCGCCGCCCGACAGCCCGGTCAGCTCGGCGTTCCACGACCGCTCGAGGCCGGCGTTCCCGAAGTCCTGCGAGGCATAGCCGATCACTGTGCTGAACGCCCGATCGGCGTAGACGCGGTACGGCTCACCGGTGTCGGCGTTCCTGCGGTTCGAGGCGAGGACCTTGCCGTCGCGATCGAGGATCTGGCCACGGACGACGTTCCGCGCCGCGGCGATGACGGCCGGGTTGTCGGGCGCGCGGGTCAGGTCCGGCGACCGGAGGACCTGCCAGTACCCCGCCCCGAGCGCGACGCCCGCGAACGCGACGACGAGCGCCAGGCCCACATGGGAGATCGTCCGCCCGAGCGGCTTCGACCGCGTGCCGGTGCCGCCCGTCACGGCCGGCCGCTCCCGGGCGGGAGCGGCGCGCGGGCGGCGTCCGGCGTCTCGAGCCGGGTCACCCGGCCGGTCAAGCGCGAGAAGCGGCTCCGCGGCAAAGGCGGGGGCGGCGGCTCGACCCCGCGGTCCGAGAGGGCAAGGAGCAGGCCCACGATGATCCCGTTCACGAGCAGCGACGAGCCGCCGTACGAGATGAACGGCAGGGTGATCCCGGTGAGCGGGATGAGCTTCAGGTTGCCGGCGACGATGATCAGGGCCTGCGTCCCGATGACGAGCGCGAGCCCGGCCGCGAGGAGCGCCCGGAACTCGTCGGCGGCCGAGGCAGCGATCCGCAGGCCGCGCTCCACGACGACGAGGAACAGCCCGAGGATCGCCATCACGCCGACCATCCCCAGCTCCTCGCCCAGCGCCGCGAGCGGGAAGTCGGTGTGGACCGCCGGGATCGGGAGCCGCCCACCGACGGTCGGGAGTCCGGCGCCGAGCCCGGTGCCGAGCAGCCCACCGCGCGCGAACGCATAGAGCGCCTGGACGACCTGGTAGCCGTCGCCCGTGGGGCTCGCGAACGGATCGAGCCAGATGTCGACGCGGGTCTGGACGGTATGGACCAGGTGGTACATCACCCACGAGCCGGCAAGGAACAGGAGGATCCCGAGGACCACGTAGCCCAGACGGCCGGTTGCCGCGTAGAGCATGAACAGGAAGACCGTGAAGAACAGGAGCGCGGCACCCAGGTCGCGCTGGACCACGACGAGCCCGAGCGCGATCGCCCACATCGCGGCCATCGGGGCCAGGAACGGCAACGGCGGAAGCGAGATCGGGCCGATCTTCGTCGATTCCTCGACGAGGAGCGGCCGGTACTCGGACAGGTAGCCGGCGAGGAAGACGACGAGGATGACCTTCAGGAGCTCGGCCGGCTGGCCGCTGATCGGGCCGAGGCTCAGGCTCAGCCGCTGGCCGTTGATGTCGTCGCCGAGGACGTACGTGGCCAGGAGGAGCCCGACGCCCGCCGCCGCCCAGGTGTACTTGTAGAGCCGGAGCCAGCGGTCGTTCCGGACGGTCACCGCGATGACGGTCGCAAGCCCGAACGAGAGGATCAGCCAGGCGAGCTGGATGTCCCCGAGACCCAGCTTCCACGGCCCGACCGTCTGCTGGACCTGGGTCTGCGGCAGGCGCTCCATGAGGAGCAGGCTGATCCCGCCGAGCATCGCGACCGCCGGCAGGAGGACCTGGTCGACACGGCGGCCGGACAGGACGAGCGCGACGTGGGCGAGGGCGATCAGCCCCAGGTAGACGGCGAGGTGGGTCGGGTTGGCCGGGCTGAGGCCGGCCGATTCACCCGGATCGGTGACGCGCTTCGCGAGCTCGAGCGAGACGCTCCCGACGAGGATCGTGATCCCGACGAGGACCAGGAGGCGGGTCTCGCGGCCGCGTGGCCTCGGCCGGACCGGACCGAGGATCGCCGGGAGGCGCGGCGCCGCGGCGGCGGTCATCGGCGCGTCTGCGGTCGCGGCCGCTCCAGGCGGAGCCGGACCTGGCCCACCTGGACGACGTCGCCGAATCCGAGCGGAACGACGCCCTCGACAGGTGACCCGTTGACGAACGTGCCGTTCGTGCTGCCCAGGTCCTCGACGTACCAGGCTCGGCCGCGGAAGGTGAGGATCGCGTGCTCCGCCGAGACGAACTGGTCGTCCACGACGATCGCGTTGTTGACGTCGCGGCCGATCGTGGCGATCGCATCGAGCGCGAGCGATGTCCCCTCGACGGGCTCACCGCCGGGCGACGCCACGACGACGAGACGGCCGAGCTCCGCGCCCGGCTCGCGCGCGGCCGATCGAAGGTCACCGACCAGGGCGCGCGCGATCCGGAAGAGGAACAGGTAGAGGAGCCCGAGGAAGAGGAGCCGGACGATCCAGACCGTGAGGAGGAATGGGTCCATCAGCCGCCGGGCGACGGCCGGACCGCCTCTGCGCTCCCCTGGCGCGCCGCTCCACCGGCGTGCGGATGCGCCGCCGGCTCGTGCTCGATCGCCTCGACGACCAGCGTGGTCGCGCCGAGCCGGATCCGGTCGCCCTCGCCGAGCGCGATCGACTCGACCCGACGGTCGTTCACGAAGGAGCCGTTCGTGCTGCCGAGATCGGTCAGGACGAGGCTCCCCCGGCGAGCGTCGATCCGGGCGTGGTGCCGGGAGGCGCGGCCATCGCGCAGGACGACGCGATTGTCCGCTCCGCGTCCGATCGTCAGCGGCCGGCCATCGAAGGCGATCGTCCGGCTCGAGCGATCCGGGCGGACCTCGCGGATCGTCGCGCGAGGGCCCTCGGCATCGGGGACGACGAAGACGGCCGTGTTCTCGGCGGCGACGCTGGTCGGCGGCGGGCTCGCGGCCGGCGCTGCGGCCCCCGGCGACGAGCCGTCGGCTGGATCGGGAGTGGCCGAGCGGTCCTCGGGCTCGACCGCGCCCGCTTCGACGGGCCCGGCCACCGCCCGCCCGACGTCGACCGCGACGTCCGCCGGCTCGACCGACGGATCGGGCCGGATCGTGACGATCGGCCGGTCCAGGAGCGTGTACCCGTGGTGGCGGGCAAACCGGAGGGCGCCGTCGGCCAGGTCGGACGCGAGCCCGGGCGTGGACGCACGGAGCGCCGTCGCGTCGGCAGGATTCAGCCGGACGACGAGGCGATGCGGAACGATCGTCCGGCTCCCGTCGCGGGTCCGCGCATCCTCCATCGTCCGCTCGAGCCGGCGGAGCGCGACGACGGGCCGGATCCCCGTCCGGAAGAGTCGTGCGGACTGGCGCTCGAACAGCCGTTCCAGGAAGCGTTCGACCGCCGCGAGGGGTCCCATGTCGGCCGCGGAGTCTAACAGACGGGCCTGAGACGACCGGCCGGGCGGAGGCCGGTCGAGATTGCGTCGGCGTGACGGCTCGGGGCCGGGCGCCCGTAGCGCCGCGGTGCGCCTGGCCGCCGCACTTCCGTTCGGCCGCTCGGCGGGACCATCGTCCCTCGAGGGCCGTACCCTCGGTGGAGGCTGGCACACCCCCCTGCGGTATACTCTCGCCCCCGTTCGGGCCCCGATCGGGTCCCGACCTGTCACGGCGAACCGGGGGCACGATGCCCGAGATCCTCACCGAGTCCTTCTGCGAGCGCTGCGGTACCCGCTACACGTTCGAGTCGACCGCGCCTCGCAAGACCCGCCGCCTCGGCCAGTTCAAGACGCTCTCGAAGGGGATGAAGAACTGGGTGATGAGCGACGACACGTCGCTCGACGAGGCGATGGCCGCAGCCCGGAGCGACGAGGAGCGCGAGCAGACCTCGCAGCAGCTCGACGCGTTCCACTCGACGTTCAACTTCTGCATGAACTGCCGGCAGTACACGTGCAGCAACTGCTGGAACGCCGCCGAGGGCCGCTGCCTCACGTGCGCTCCGCACCTGGGTCACGAGATCCTGCAGGCGCCGTTCGCCGAACACGCGCACGTCGAGCCGGTGCGGATCGAGGCCGAAGCCTGGCCGGAGATCGACCTCACCGCCGCGGCCGAGGCCGGCAACGGCACGGGCGCTCAGGGCGACGCGGCCGACCCCTGGGGCGCCGCGGCGCACGAGCTCGGGATCGAGGAGATCGATCCGGCCGCTCGGCTGGC
>DASSMI010000016.1:0-8844 GCA_035688935.1 Candidatus Limnocylindrales bacterium
GCGGGGTGGAACCGGCGGCCGGCGCTCGGCCGGGCGAGTCTGGGTCAGACCTGCCGCGAGCGGGGCCGCCCGGGCATCGCCATCTGGCTCCCGAGTCGATCCACGCCCCGATGATCGCGGAGGTGCGCGGATGGGTCAAGCATGGCCGATCGCGACCGGAATCGAGGTGGGCGGGGCGGCGCTCCCCCGGATCACCGACCCCGCCCATGAGCGCTGCCGGGTCCCCCGGCGCCGCCATCATCGCGGACGACGTCAAGATTCGCTGGCGGATCAGTGTCGGAAGTGGCGGACTCCGGTCAGGAGCATCGTCGCGCCGGCCGCATCGGCCGCGGCGATCGCGTCCGCATCGTTCTTGGAGCCGCCTGGCTGGACGATCGCCGTGACCCCGGCCACGAGGCACGCCTCCACCGCGTCCGGGAACGGGTAGAACGCGTCCGATGCGCACGCCGCGCCCTGGAGCGCATCGGGACCAGAGATCGCGCGGGCCTTGTCGACCGCCTGGCGCGCGGCGTCGACGCGCGAGGTCTGGCCGCTCCCGAAGCCGATCAGCCGGCCGTCCCGGACGAGGACGATCGCATTCGAGGTGACGCCGCGGCAGAGGCGCCAGGCGAGGTCGAGATCGCGGCGCTCGTCGTCGGTCGGTGCGCGCCGCGTGGCGACCTGCCACGTCGCCGGATCGTCGGGCGCGGTGTCGGGTTGCCCGACGAGAACCGCGCCGCCGGCGGTCCGGATCGACCCCAGTGGATCGGGCGGGGGCACGGGCGCGTTCGAGCCCAGCCGATCGTCGACGATCAGGCGGAGCGCCGTCTTCGACGCGAGGATCGCGCGCGCGTCGTCGTCGAAGTCCGGCGCGACGACGACCTCGAGGAACAGGCTGGCGAGTCCCTCGGCCGTCGGTCGGTCGACCGTTCGCGTGAGCGCCACGACGCCTCCGAACGCCGAGACCGGGTCGCCCGCCAGCGCGGCGTCCCAGGCCTCCCGGAGCGTCGCCCGCTCGGCGGCCCCGCATGGGTTGGTGTGCTTGACGATCACGCACGCCGGTCCGCGCAGCAGGCGGGCCGCGGCCGCCGCGGCCGACGCGTCGAGGACGTTGTTGTAGCTCAGCGTCTTGCCCTGGAGCGGCTCGGCGCCAGTCGCGAAGGGCCCGGCGGCCGCGCTCGACCCCGGCCGTCGATACCGGGCCGCCGCCTGGTGCGGGTTCTCGCCGTAGCGGAGCGTCTCGACCTTCTCGAGCCCGATCGTCAGGCTCGGCGGGAATGGGTCGCTCGCGCCGGGGAATCCAGGCTCGTCGGGGAGCTGGACGCCCGAGGCCGCCATCCGGCCGGGCAGCTCGACGGAGATGCGCGCGTCGTAGGCGGCGGTGTGCCGGAACGCCTCCACGGCGAGCGCCGCCCGCAGATCGGCCGGCACGGCACCGTGGCTCCGGATCGCCGCGAGGACCGCCTCGTACCGGTCCGGCGACGTCACGATCGCGACGCTCGCGTGGTTCTTGGCGGCTGCCCGGACCATCGACGGCCCGCCGATGTCGATCTCCTCGACGAGCTCGTCGAACGTGATGCCCGGACGGTCGGCCGCCGCGGCGAACGGATAGAGGTTCACGACGACGAGCTCGAACGGGGCGATCCCGGCCGAGACCAGCTGGCGCCGGTGGTCGACGAGCCGGCGATCCGCGAGGACGCCGGCGTGGACGCGGGGATGGAGCGTCTTCACCCGGCCGTCGAGCATCTCGGGCGCGCCGGTGACGGCGGCGACGTCGGTGACGGCCAGTCCGGCCTCACGGAGCGTCCGCGCCGTCCCGCCGGTGGAGACGAGCTCGAACCGCGCCGCGATCAGGCCGCGCGCGAACGCGACGAGTCCGGTCTTGTCGGAGACCGACAGCAGCGCGCGCCGGGGAACCGGAACCTCGGTTTCGGCTCGCTCGACGTCGAGCGCGCCGTCCCGGCCCACGGCGCCGGCGAGGACGAGCGCGACCGCACGCGGGAGCAGCCGGTGCTCGACCGCCTTGATCCGCTCGTGGAGCGACGCCTCGTCGTCGCCCGCCACGATCGGCACCGCCTCCTGGAGGACGATCGGACCGCCATCGAGGGACTCGTCCACGAGGTGGACCGTCGCGCCGGTGACGCGGACGCCGGCCGCGAGCGCATCGCGGACGGCGTGCGCACCCGGGAAGGCCGGGAGGAGGCTCGGATGCGTGTTCAGGATCCGCCCGTCGTGCGCGGCCAGGACGCGCGGTCCGACGAGCCGCATGTAGCCCGCCAGGACGACGGCGTCGGGCCGGGCGCCGGCGAGCGCGTCGGCGAGCGCCCCATCGTCGCCGCCGGGCACGAGGGCCGTGTCGATCCCCTGCTCCGCGGCCCAGTCGAGCGCCGCGCACGCCCGATCGGCGACCACGAGGACGAGGTCGCCCCCGAGCTCGCCGCGCCGGGCGGCGGCCTGGAGCGCTCGGAGGTTCGATCCGGCGCCCGAGACCGCGACCGCGACTCGACCGCTCACCGGCCGATCACCGCGTCAGGGCTCCTTCGACGTAGCGCGGGCCGCCATCGGCCGGCACGACCTCGCCGACGACGGTGGCCCCGACGCCCTCGGCGGCGAACGCCTCGAGCGCGGCCGGCACGGCAGCCGGTGCGACGACCGCCGTCATCCCGATCCCCGCGTTGAACGTCGCCCGGAGCTCGATCTCGTCGAGCCCGGCCAGCGCGGCGATCAGGCGGACGACCGACGGAACACGCCATGTCGCGGGATCGAGCCGGGCGCATAACGCGTCCGGCAACGACCGCGAGACGTTCCCGGGCAGCCCGCCGCCGGTGATGTGGGCCAGTCCGCGAAGGTCGGATCCGGGGCCGCGGAGGCGCGCACGGGCCCGCCGGATCGCGCCGGCGTAGATCGTCGTCGGCGTGAGGAGGACCTCGCCGAGCGTCGCCAGCCCGTGCTCCGGCTCGGCGGCGATCGCGTCCGCGGCGGCCTCGCGCCCGAGCGTCAGGATCAGCTGCTCCTGGTACGGCCGGGCAAGGTCCAGGTCCCACTTCATCAGCTGCTGGCGAACGAGCGAGTACCCGTTCGCGTGGAACCCGTTCGAGGCCAGTCCCAGGATCGCGTCGCCCGGCTCGGCCGCGCTGCCGTCCAGGAGCTCGGCCCGTTCGACGACGCCGACGCAGAAGCCGGCCAGGTCGAACTCGCCGGGCTGCATCAGCCCGGGGTGCTCGGCGGTCTCGCCGCCGACGAGCGCGCAGCCCGCGTCCGCGCACCCGTCGGCGACGCCGCCGACGAGCTCCGCGACCTGCTCGGGATCGAGGCGCCCGACCGCGACGTAGTCGAGGAAGAAAAGCGGCGCGGCGCCCGAGCAGACGACGTCGTCGGCACACATCGCGACGAGGTCGCGCCCGATCGTGTCGTAGCGGCCGAGCGCCGCCGCGATCGCAGTCTTCGTCCCGACGCCGTCCGTCGCCGACACGAGCACGGGCTCGCGGAACCCGGGCGGGATCGTGACGCCGGCCCCGAACCCACCGAGCCCGCCGAGGACGTTCGGTCCGTGCGTGCGCTCGACGGCGGCCCGCATCAGCTCGACCGCCCGGTCGCCGGCCTCGACGTCGACGCCGGACGCCGCGTACGCGTGGCGGAGCTCGGTCATCGGCTCGGGACGGGCTCCGCGGCCTCCTCGAGGAGGAACTTCCGCGCCGTCGTGTCGTACGGGACGGGCTCCGGGTAGCGGCCGTCGAAGCAGGCGAAGCAGAACCGGTCGTAGGGCAGGTCGAGCGCCGCGAGGACGCCACGGATCGAGAGGTAGCCCAGCGAGTCGGCGCCGATGAAGTCGCGGATCTCCTCGACGGAGTGGGTCGCGGCGATCAGCTCGGTCTCGACCTGGGTGTCGATGCCGTAGAAGCACGGGTGGTAGATCGGCGGCGCGCTGATCCGGACATGCACCTCGGCCGCGCCCGCGCGGCGCAGGAGGGCCACGATCTGCTTCGTCGTCGTGCCGCGCACGATCGAGTCGTCGACGACGGTCAGACGCTTGCCGCGGACGACCTCGCGCAGCGGGTTCAGCTTCATCGTGACGCCGCGATGGCGCATCGTCTGGCTCGGCTGGATGAACGTGCGGCCCGTGTAGCGGTTGCGGATCAGACCCTCGCGGTACGGGATCCCGCTGACCTCGGCGAAGCCGGCGGCGGCGGGTGCGCCGGTATCCGGGACCGGCATCACCAGATCCGTCTCCGCCGGGTGCTCGCGGGCGAGCTCCTCACCCATCCGGCGCCGGACCTCGTACAGGTTCCGGCCCTCCATGTAGGAGTCCGGGCGGGCGAAGTAGATGAGCTCGAAGACGCACAGCGCGGGGTCGGCGTTCGCGAAGCGGACCGAGCGCGGCGGACGGCCGGCCTCGAGGACGACGATCTCGCCCGGTTCGACGTCGCGGACGTACTCGGCGCCGACGATGTCGAGACCGGTCGTCTCGCTCGCGAGGACCCAGCCCGAGGCTCGATCGTCATCGTCGGTCCCCCACAGGCCCGGCGTCGCCGCATCCTCGGCCTCGGTGGGACCCGGAAGGCGCCCCAGGACCAGCGGCCGGAAGCCGTGCCGATCGCGGACGCCGATGACGCGCCGCTCGTCGAGGACGACGAGGCTGTAGGCGCCGCGCACTCGGGGCAGGACGCGGGCGAGCGCATCGACCGTATCCGTCGCGGGCTCGTCCGCGAGCAGGGCGGTCAGGAGCTCCGTGTCGGTGGATGCCGGAAGGCGGCCTCGGCCGCCGTCGAGCTGGCCGAGCAGCTCACGCGTGTTGACGAGGTTCCCGTTGTGGCCGATCGCGAGGGCGCGCCGCGGGCCGAGACGGAACGTGGGCTGGGCGTTCTCCCAGATCGTCGAGCCGGTCGTCGAGTAGCGGCAGTGCGCGATCGCCAGGCTGCCGCGGAGCGAGGGCAGCCGGCGCTCGTCGAGGACCGAGGCGATCATCCCGAGGTCCTTGTAGAGCATCAGCTGCTCGCCATCGCTCACCGCCACGCCCGCCGATTCCTGGCCGCGGTGCTGGAGCGCGAACAGGCCGAGCGAGGCGAGCGCCGCGGCGCTCGGCTCCGACGGACCACCGGGCGGCAGCACGACGCCGAAGACGCCGCACATTAGCGGGTCTCCCAGCCGAGCGCCCGCTCGAGCCCGCCCGTCCACGCGTGGCGGAGATCGTCGAGGGTGACGTCGATCGCGTCGGCGACGCGGCTGCCGCGGTCCTCCGCCGCGCCGGTCGCGCCGGCGCCGTGGAGCTCGACGACCAGGCGGGGCGCGGTCCCGTCGCCGGGTCGCTCGGTCACCTCGCCGAGCTCTTCGATCGGGAGGCCGTGCTGTCGAGCGAGCAGGACGAGCGCCGGCACGTGGCGGGCGGCCGTCGACACGACGATCCGCGACGGGCTCTCCCCGAACAGGTCGACGGCCGGCGAGCTCGAGACCGCGAGCCGGAGGCGCGCCCCGAGACCGCGATCTCGATCGCCCCACAGCGCGCACTCCGCGAGCGCCACCGCGAGTCCGCCGCCGGAGACGTCCTGGGCCGACGCGAGCAGCCCCCGGGCCGCCGCCTCGCGGGCGAAGGCCTGGACGCGTCGCTCGCGATCCAGGTCGAGGGTGGGCGGGCCGTCCTCGGCGGCGATCCCGGCCAGCTCGGCGTACGCGCTGCCGGCGAGCCCGGGGGTCGCCTGGCCCACGAGGAGGACGCGGTCGGCGGTGGCGCGCCAGCCGGGGCGGACGAGGGTCGCGACGTCCTCGAGCAACCCGACGACGCCGATCTCCGGGGTCGGGGCGATCGCGCCGCCGGGCGCCTCGTTGTAGAGCGAGACGTTGCCGCCGGTGACCGGCAGCCCCAGGACGCGACAGGCGTCGGACAGGCCGCGCACGCCCTCGCTGAGCTGCCAGAAGGCCTCGGGCCGGGTGGGATCGCCGTAGTTCAGGCAGTTCGTGATCCCGAGTGGTCGCGCACCGGTGATCGCGACGTTGCGCGTCGCCTCGGCGACGCTGAGCGCCGCTCCGAGCCACGGGTCGCTCGCGCCGACGGTCTGGTTCGCGTCCGTCGACGCGACGAGCCCCTTCAAGGTGCCCTTGATCCGGATGACCGCGGCGCCGTGACCCGGCCCTTCGACGGTGTTGGCCTGAACCGTCGAGTCGTACTGCTCGAACACGGCCGCGCGGCTCGAGAGGTTCGCGGAACCGAGCAACGCGGTCAGGACGGCGCCGGGATCCATCCCGCGCTCGGGTAGCCCGTCCGAGGCGGTCGCGGGCGCACCGGGGGCGGGAGCCGCGCGCCGGCGAACGGGCGCGGCGGCGACCCGCTGATGGACGATCGCGTCGCTCGTCAGCGCTCGGGCCGGGATCCGGGCCAGCTCGGCACCGGCGTCGCCGAGGACGACGACGTCGCCGTCACCGGTCACCCGGCCGATGACCGCGACCGGGAGGCCCCAGCGCTCGCAGACCTCGCGAACGGCCTCCCAGCGGCCGGGCTCGACGACCGCGAGCATCCGCTCCTGGCTCTCGCTGATCATCACCTCGAAGGGCGCCATGCCCGGCTCGCGGCGGGGGATCGCCGCGAGGTCGATCCGCATCCCGGTGCCGGCCCGGTCCGCGGTCTCCGAGGTCGCGCACGTGATCCCGCCGGCGCCGAGGTCCTGGAGCCCGGCGACGAGACCCCCGCGGATCAGCTCGAGCGACGCTTCGATGAGGAGCTTCTCCGCGAAGGGGTCGCCCACCTGGACGGACGGGCGCTTCGAGGGGTCGTCATCGGCGAACGTGGCGCTCGCCAGGACGCTCGCCCCGCCGATCCCGTCCCGGCCGGTCGTGGAGCCGAACAGGACGACGAGATTCCCCTCCCCCGGCGCCGCCGCGAGCGTGAGGTCGCGCTCATCGAGCAATCCGATCGCCATGACGTTGACGAGCGGGTTCGCGGCGTAGCTCGGGTCGAAGACGAGCTCGCCTCCGACGGTCGGGACGCCGACGCAGTTGCCGTAGCCGCCGACGCCCTTGACGACGCCCTCCACGAGGTGGCGCGTCCTCGGGTCCGCCGGATCGCCGAACCGGAGCGCATCGAGGACCGCGATCGGTCGGGCGCCCATCGTGAAGATGTCGCGGAGGATGCCGCCGACGCCGGTCGCGGCGCCCTGGGTCGGCTCGACCGCGCTGGGGTGGTTGTGCGATTCGATCTTGAACGCCACCGCGAGGCCGTCGCCGATCGAGATCACCCCGGCGTTCTCGCCGGGCCCCGCGACGACGCCGTCCGACGCCGACCCGGTGGGGAGCGTCCGCAGGAGCGGCCTCGAGCTCTTGTACGAGCAGTGCTCGCTCCACATCACGCTGAACATCGCGAGCTCGAGCTCGTTCGGCGTCCGGCCGCCGAGCCGGTCCTGGATCGCGGCGAGCTCGTCGTCGGTGACGCCGAGCCGGCGGTGCAGCGGCTCCTCGGGCACCGGTGTCTCGCGCTCCGCGGTCATCGTCATCGCGCGCCGACCACCGCGGGCTCGCCGACCCGGGTCCGCTCCGCCGCGGTCTCCACGAACGAGCGGATGATCCCGAGCCCGTCGTCCGAGCCGAGGATCGCCTCGACCGCCGTCTCCGGGTGCGGCATCAGCCCGGCGACGTTGCCCGCGGCGTTGATGACCCCGGCGATCGCGCGGACCGAGCCGTTCGGATTCGCCCGGTCGTCCTCGCCGCCCGCTCGCTCGCCCGTGTCCGGATCGACGTACCGGAACAGAACCTGGCCAGCACGTTCGAGCTCGTCGAGCGTCGCGTCGTCGGCGAAGAAGGCGCCCTCGCCGTGGGCGACGGGCATCCGGAGCGGGCGACGCGCGCCGATCGCCCCCGTGAACGCCGTGTCGAGCCGCTCCGGCGCGATCGCGACCTGGCGGGACACGAACCGGAGGCCGCGGTTCCGGAGCAGTGCGCCGGGGAGGAGGTGCGCTTCCGTGAGGACCTGGAACCCGTTGCAGATGCCGAGCACCGGTCCCCCGTCCTCCGCGAACGCCGCCACCGAGCGCATGATCGGGCTGAACCGGGCGATCACGCCGGCGCGCAGGTAGTCGCCGTAGGCGAAGCCGCCCGGGACGAGGATCCCCGCCACGCCGTCGAGGTCGGCGGTCTCGTGCCAGAGCACGACCGGCTCGGCGCCCGCGATCTCGAGCGCGTTGATCGCATCGAGATCGCGGTTCGAACCCGGGAACAGCGTGATCCCGATCCGGACGGTCACGCCGGCCCGCCCACGAGCGACGAGGCCGCCCCGAGCTCCTCGATGTCGTACGACTCGATGAGCGGATTCGACAGGAGCTCCGATGCCAGCCGCTCCACGACCGCGCGGGCATCGGCTGCCGACGCGGCCGCGACGGTCAGCTCGACGCGGCGGCCGACCCGAACGGCTGACACGCCGTCGATCCCGAGGTGGCCGAGGCTGCCCTCGACCGCGCGGCCCTGCGGGTCGAGGATCCCGTCCTTCGGCCGGACGTTGACCGCGTATCGGATGTCCATCCGCCCTTCGCCCGTCACGCGCCGGCCACGCCGGCGATCGTGTCGTCGTCGAGGTAGCGCGCGAAGCTGGAGCCCGTGATCCTTTCGAACGCCTCGACGTAGCGGGCGCGGGTGCCCGCGACGACGTCCGCCGGGAGCTCGGGCCCGGGCGGCGTCTTGTCCCAATCGAGCGTCTCGAGGTAGTCGCGCACGTACTGCTTGTCGAAGCTCGCCTGGGCGCGGCCCGGCTCGTAGTCCGCGGCGTCCCAGAACCGCGAGCTGTCCGGGGTCAGGACCTCGTCGATGAGGATCAGCTCACCCGTGACCGGGTCCGTTCCGAACTCGAACTTCGTATCCGCAAGGATCACGCCCGCCGGCTCCGCG
>DASSMI010000017.1:0-10806 GCA_035688935.1 Candidatus Limnocylindrales bacterium
CCGCGCTCGCTCTACGGAACGAGCGTGTTCGTCGTCGCCCCGTTGTTCGCGACGGTGTACGTCGCCGCGGTGTCCGAGTTGAACTTCGGCCCGTACATGTTCGACTGGCCGGAGTAGCCGTACGAGTTGAGCGACTGGACCGAGCCCGCGTCGCCGGTCGACGAGCCGTCGGCGGCGGCGAAGCCCGAGAACCACGGCCCGCCGGACGAGCCGCCGGTCATCCCGCACGCGAGCTTGTACGTGCCGTTGCCGGCGAGCGAATCGAACCCGATCGGTCCCTGGCAGTAGACGAGGTCGCTGCCGTGGTACTTCTGCGCGGCCGGGTAGCCGAACGCGTCGACGACCGTCCCACCGCTCATGTTCGAGAACGTCGTCCCGAACGTCCCGACGGTCGCGTCGAGCTGGGCGCTGCCGCTCAGCCCGCCCTGGCCCACGACGGCGAAGCCCCAGTCGTAATGGGTCGCGGTCGTCGTGAAGCCGCCGGCGGTCGCGAACTCGCGCCGGGCGACGAGCGCCTGGGCGGTCCAGCAGCCGAACTGCGTGTCGGCGCAGGTGTACGTGGGCTTGCTGTCGAACTGCGGGATGAACATCCAGTTCGTCGCGAATCCGGCCAGCGAGCCGTTGCCGTTCTCCTCGTCGTAGACGCAGTGGCCGGCCGTGAGGACGACGGAGTACCCGCTGCCCTTGTCGGTGATCGCGGTGCCGCTGCAGATCCAGGCACCGCCGTTCATCTCGAAGTAGACCTTGCCGGTGGCCGAGTAGACCTTGCCCTTGCCGTTCGGCCACGAGGCGCCGGTCGTGGTGCCGTTGGCGCCGCCCGTGCCGGGCCTCGCCGTGGGCACGAGGTGGAACCGGCCGGTCGCCGGGTCGTAGGCGTAGTCGCGCGGGACCGCGGCCTTCATCCGGGCCGGCGTCCAGTAGGCGATGATCCGGGCGTGCTCGGCGGCCGCGCGAGCGGCCTGCGGGCTGGGACCTGACGCGACGACCTGGCTGCCGACCACCGGCAGGACGGTCAGGACGGTGAGGGCGGCGAGAGCGGCGGGACGGCGCAGGCGCATGACGACTCCCGGGCTGGTGGCGATGGGGGCGCGGCTAGGAAAACGCAGGCGTGCTCGTCGCGTCAAGACCATCCGACGGCATCGACGGGAACGCTCGCGATCGCGCGGTGCCGTGGCGCACCGTCGGGTCAGCCTCCGACGGCCTCGTCGTCGCCCGAGGGCTCTGCCGGCGCCGGGGCGGCCGGCGGAGGCGGCGCGCTCGCGACCGGCTCGAGGTCGATCGTCCGGACCTGGCGGGTCCGGCCGGCGTCCGTGCGGACGACCGCCGACGGGATGACACCGGCCGACATCTTGTCGATCGTCGCGAGCTCGCCGGAGTACAGCCCCGCGCCGGTGATCCGGACACGATCACCCACCTTCAGGCCGGCGCGACCGGCGCCGGCGGCGAGGTTGATCGAGGCGACCGTGGGCCGCACGTATTCCGTCGGGGGTCCACCCGGAGCGCCCGGCTCACCGGGTCGAGGCTGACGAGTCGAGGTTCTGGCGGGCGGGTAGACGACGCGACGCTTCCGTGACGGCACTCGGGATGGACCCTCCATGGTCTGGCGTTGACGCGCGCAGCATGCCATACCGCGCGTGGACCACCGTCATGGTTGCCGGCGTCCACGGGGTCGGGGTCAGATCGCGCGCATCCGGTTGTTCTTCGGATCGTGGGTCAGCTCGGCGAGGCCGAGCGCCTCGAGGAGCGGCGGCAGGTAGACGCCGAAGCGGCCGCGGTAGCCCTTCTTCAGGCCGTACCACCCGCCGCGCGGGTTCGACGGATCGCGAGCCCACGCCTCGACCGTCCCGGCGGCCGCCGGCTTCTGCTCGTCGGCGCCGCCCAGGTCCATCCAGTCGCCGTGCGACCGGAGCATCGCGTGGAGCTCCTCGATCGCCCGTGCGTCGTAGGCGAGCTTCGTGGACCCCACCTGGCAGACGATCTGCGGCGGATCGGCCGCGTCGTCTCGGTACATCGTGTAGTCCGAGGTTCCCGGGGCCGTCTTCAGGACCCACGGATCCTCCTTCGTGCCCGATCCCGTCGCCATGCTGTCCCTCTCCCCGTCGGCGTGTCGGAGCGGACGATCCCCCCGCCGCGTCCCGTCCTCGCCGGGCTACCGTACCCGATCGATCGACGTGCTGGCGGCGCGCGCCGACGACCTCGCGCGAAATCGCCGGTCGGCCTACGATGCCGCGATGACGAAACCGCCAAGTCCCCCGCCGATCGCCGCGGAGCTCGTCGTCGAAGACAATCGCGACGAGTCGCGCTACGAGGCCTGGCTCGGCGATCGGCTCGTGGGGATCGCGGAATACGAGCACGCGGACGAGACGGCGCCGATCGTCTTCACCCATACCGAGGTCCTGCCCGGCGCGGAAGGCATGGGTGTCGGTCGCGGCCTCGCTCGGGCCGCCCTCGACGACGTCCGGGCGCGCGGCCTGAAGCTCGTCGCGGAGTGCGAGTTCATCGCCGGATTCCTGAAGCGCAACCCCGCCGACCGGGATCTCATCGCGTCGGAACCCGCGGAGCGCTGACGGCCCCGTCGGGGAGTCGACCCGTGGCCGGCGCCGACCACAGATCGCCGAACCGCTCGATCCGCTCGAGGACCTCGCCGAAGCCCGGCCGAAGGCGCACCGGACGGCCGTCCGCCGCAGCCTCGACCTCGTCCCAGCGGAGCGGCGTCGAGACCTGGGGGACCGGCATCGCACGCGGCGAGTAGGGCGCGACGAGCTGGCGGCTCCGATCGTTCTGGATCCAGTCGACGTAGACCCTGCCGGCGCGAGCCGCCCGATCGCTTCGCGCGATGACGAGGTCCGGGGTCTCGTCCTCGAGCGACTCGGCGACCCGCCGCGCGTAGCCCTTCGCGTCCGAGAACGCCGCGCCCGACGCCAGCGGGGCGACCACGTGGAGCCCGAGCGCTCCGGATGTCTTCACGACGCACGCGAGACCGTCCGCGGCGAGGCGGTCGCGAATGCGCAGCGCGACCGCGGCAGCGGCCGGGTGCCCCGCCGGCGGCCCCGGATCGAGGTCGAACACCACGCCCGTCGGCTCGTCGGGCGCATCGATCGTCCAGCCGTGCGGATGGAGCTCGATCGTCCCGAGGTTCGCGAGCCAGGCGAGCGTCGCAGGCTCCTCCACGAGGCAGTACTCGAGGCGATCGCCGCGCCGTCCGGTGATCGCGTGCGTCGCGACCCAGCCCGGCCGGCCGCGGCACTGCGCCTGGAACCAGCCCGGGCCGTCGATCCCTTCGGGGAAGCGCCACAGCATCACGGCGCGCCGGCGAAGGTGCGGCAGCAGCACCGGCGCCACGGCGAGCAGGTAGTCGACCAGGTCCCGCTTCGTCGTGCCGCTCGCGGGCCAGACCACCCGGTCGGGATGGGTCAGCCGGACGGCGCGCCCGTCGATGTCCAGATCGACCGGCCGGTCCGTCGCCGGCTCGGGATCACGGAGCGACCGGGACACGGACGCCGCCGGTGATCTGGTCGAGGCGGCAGCTCGTCGCCTCACGGTCCGGGCGCCAGCGCACGAACCGAGCGGGATGCCGGAACCGATCGCCGTCCACCTGGTCGAAGCCGACCTCGACGACACGCTCCGGACGCAGGGGAACCCAGTCGTGGTCCATGTCCGGCGTCCAGCGGGCGGCCGAGCCCGGCAGCCGGCCGAGCGGGCTGCGCCCGATCGCGAAGCCGTCCCGCCACGGATGGTCGTCCAGCGACACGGCGAGCGGCTCGAGCTCGGCGACGAGCGCGATCCGGTCCGCGACCGGGAGCTGGATGACAGCCCCGACGTGGCGGAGCTCGTCGGCGGCGTCGTACAGACCCAGGAGCAACGAGCTGACGGCCGGCCCCGGAGCGACCCGGATCCCGGCGAGCACGCAGTCCGCGGTCCGCAGGCGCTTGACCTTGATCATCGTGCGGCGGCCGGGCTCGTACGAGATGGCGTCCGGCTTCGCGACGACGCCATCGACGCCGGGGCCGAGCGCACCCTCGAGCCAGCGTTCCGCGACGTCGGGATCTCGCGTCGCGGGCGTGAGCCCGACCCGCGCGTCGCCGGCGCCGGCGAGCAGCCGCTCGAGCCGCTGCCGACGCTCGACGAACGGATGGCCGCGGAGGTCCTCCGAACCGATCGCGAGGACGTCGAATGCGACGAACCGCGCCGGGGTCTCGGCGCTCAGCCGCTCGACGCGCGACGCCGCCGGGTGGAGCCGGCGCATCAGCCGCTCGAACGCCGGTTCAGCCGCCGGCAGATCCGAGCGCTCGTCGACGATCAGCTCACCGTCGAGGACCGCGCCGTCCGTGCCCGCGAGCGCCGCGCGGAGCGCCCCGACGACCTCGGGGAAGTAGCGCGCCAGCGGGCGATCGTGGCGGCTCCGCAACTCCACGGCCGCGGCGTCGACCCACGCGAGGCATCGGAAGCCATCCCATTTGGGCTCATAGGTCATCGGGCCCGCCGGCAGCTCCCGCGTGAGGCGGGCGAGCATCGGCGCGATCGGCGGTTCGACGGCGAGCATCGTCGAGTCGGTCTATCAGCCCCACCGGTGCCGCCGGCCGCACGATCGCGGCCGCGTCGTGTCGGCGGGATGTCAACGCGTCAGCCGCGGCGGGTGCGCCCGAGCCAGGCGATCAGCGGCAGGAGGAGGAACGGCGCCTCGAGCGAGGAGTACAGCAGTCCGCCGCCGCGCGAGTTGACGACCGACTCGAGCCAGTCGCGCCACATCACGCCGAACGGGAGCGAGAGGAGGACGAGCACGATCAGCCCGAGCCACCACGACCGGCGATCGATCCCGAACAACCCGAACGGACCCAGTGACGGCTTCAGGAGCACGAACGGGGCGGTGAGGCGCGACGGCCCGACGACCGCGATCGCGAGCGCGGCCATCGACCACATCACCGGGTTGCCGGTCCAGATCTTGAGGAGCGTCGTCGGGTTCGAGGCGCACAGGGCGAGGAGCGGCCAGGCCCACGGACGTGGCCGCAGCGCCGCGACGGCCCCAATCGTCGCCCCGAGCGGAATCGCCCACCAGAGCGCCGCGACGACCGCCGGGCCCGGGCCGCCTCCGGTCGCCGCCAGCGCCCACGGTCCGAACAGCCAGATCGCCACCGGCGGATAGAGGACGTCGCCGGGTGTGATCTCGTAGGCGCCGGCGAGCTGGTGCGTCTCGAAGAACGTGCCGCCATCCAGCCACCGGGAGGTCACGTCGCGGTACAGCTCGTAGTCCACGCCGACGCGCTGGTCGAGCGGATGCGGCGTGACGAGGACGAACACCAACGGGACGGCGAGCACCGCGATCGACACGGCAAGCGCTGTTCGCGGTCCGATGGAGAGGAAGCGGTCCAGGGCCGATCGCATCGCCGCATCATGCCGTCCCGCCGATGTGACGGCGGGCTGCCCCGAATCGCGTACGACATCCGACGCATCGCGTTCACGACGGATTTCGACCTTGCCGACCGTCGTTCCTGCATGGTTGCGCAAACGCGCAACTGGTTCCATGGCGATGGGTCGAGCGTGTGACGCACGAGGGCCCAGGTAGCTGGAACGTCACATGAACGCCAAGCATTCTTCGCGCGGCCAGACCGTCCCCGCGGTCGCCGTCGCGCTCGGCGCGATCGCCGTCGTCGCGGTCGCGTTCGTCGTCCTCGTGTCCCGACCTGCGGCTCCGGCCGGCGGGGGCGCGAGCCCCTCGGCGCCGGTCGCGACGCCGAGGCCGAGCACGCCCGCGAGCCCCGCGACGCCGGCCCCCAGCAGCCCGGCCGAGCCCTCGCCGACGGCCACCCCGAAGGCGCCGACCGAGATCGATCTCGAGAGCGCCCTGTTCCGCCAGGTCCGGCTCACGATCGATGACACGTCGGGCTGGCTCCGCGACGCCGTCTCCGGTCATCCTCGCGAGGGGATGTCGGTCCGGTGGCACGACTCGCTCGTCGAGCAGGTCGCCCCGAACGTCGTCCGGATCACCTGGGTGTCCTTCCCGGACGAGGAGGTCCTCGACCTCGGGATCCTGTACATCGAGGACGAGCTCTCGATCGCGATCGTTCAGCGCGGCCCGTACGCCAACACCGACGCGCTCGGCGAGGACCGGATCGTCGTCCTGACGTTCGACCGGCCGGTCAACGCCAAGACGCTCGACGTCAAGGTCATCGACGACATGGTCCACTGATCTCCCGGCAACCCTGACGGCCCGGCGGCGACGCCGGGCCGTTTCGATTCAGCGGAGGACGCGGAACCGGAGGCTGGTCCGGTCGCCGACCTCGACGGTCGGCAGCTTCTCGAGGCGGACGCCGCGGAGCGCCTCGTTCGCGAAGAACGGCTTGCCGCGGCCCAGGAACACGGGCATGACGTCGACGTGGAGCTCGTCCACATGGCCGGCCGCCAGGAGCTCGCTGATCAACGCCGGACCGCCGACGACGGTGACCCCGCCGTCGCCGGCCGCCGCGCGAGCCTGCCGGACCGCCGAGTCGATCCCGTCCGTGACGAACGTGAACGAGATCCGGCCGTTCTCCTTCGGCGCCCGGGCCGGCGGATGGTGCGTGAGCACGAAGATCGGTACCTGGAACTCGTAGGCGTCGGCGAGGACGTCCGGGTCCTCGGCCATCTCGAACGACCCGCGGCCCATGATCACCGCGTCCGTCGCGGCGATCAGATCGTTCATGTACGTCGAGCCCTGGAGAGCGGCCAGGTCGGGATACAGGCCCTCGGGCGCGCCGGCGTCGTTCGCCACGAAGCCATCCAGCGACATCGTCATCCCCGCGATCACTCGTGCCATCCCGATCCTCCTGCTGGGTCGTCTATCGTGACGAGGCTCGGCGGCGCAAGTCATCGGCCTGATGCGTCCCACGGCGGACGCACGGAGGAAACGGGATGCGCTCGATCGTCCGCCTCTCGCTCGCGGCCTGTCTCGCCCTTGGTTCGATCGTCGTCGGCGCGGGCCCAGTCGCCGCGGAGTGCACGTTCATCCCGCCACTGCCAAAGGTCTCGATGGCCGTCGCCACCGCGAAAGACCTGTTCGTTGGCGACGTCATCGACGAGGGCACGGGGACGGTCAAGACGCCGATCTTCACCGTGCGCGTGACGGAGGTTTTCCGCGGATCCGCGAAGGTCGGACAGATCCGCCACTACGAGTACCTGGAACCCAACTGGCCGTGGGCGAACTACCCCGGCGGTCAGCCATACCCATCGTGCTCGGTGATCTGGGGGCGGCCGGGAGAACACGTCATCCTCGCCATCGGCGCGCGGTGGCCCGGCGGGACCGTTCAAGACGGGACGTTGAGCTGGTACCAACCGCCGACGACGTTCAACACGATCGGCATCCTCGAGGGGTCGTCGCGCGAGCAGTACGGATCGGGCGGACGCCAGCTGTTCTCGATCGAACGCCTCCGTGAGCTGGTTGCCGGCCTTCCGCCCGAGACCGACACCACGGATGCCCCGGTCGTCACGCCGGGCGGCGCGCCGAGCTCCATCCTCGTTCTCGTGCTCGCCGCATCGATCGGCGCCCTCGCCGCGCTGCGACGGACCCGATCGCGCCAGCCGCGCTGAGCGCCGCCGGAGCGCGCCGATCGGTCACACTCCGGCGACACGCCGGCACCGAACGCCACGAGAGGGAAGACCGATGACCGTCACCGATTCGAGTGCGCGCGAGCGCAGCGCCGATGCGCTCGTCGGGCGCCTGTTCGAGTCGAGCATCGCGATGATGGACGTGCTGTCCGTGTACGTCGGCGATCGGCTCGGGCTGTACCGCTCGCTTCACGATGCCGGACCGGCGACCGCTGACGAGCTCGCGCACCGAACCGGGATCGACGCTCGGTACGCGCGCGAATGGCTGGAGCAGCAGGCCGTCGGCGACCTCCTCGACGTCGACGATGTCGCGGCCGACGCGGATCGACGCCGCTACGCGCTCCCCGATGCCTACGCCGAGCCGCTCCTCGATCCGGACAGCCCCATGTCCATCGCGCCGCTCTGCCGGTCGATCGTGGCGCTCGGCAAGGCGATGCCGGCGCTCATGGACGCGTACCGGTCGGGCGGCGGCGTGGACTGGGACGCGTACGGCCCGGACATGATCGAGGCCCAGGGCGACTTCAACCGGCCCTGGCTTCGCGGGTCGTTCGCGCAGGAGCTCGTCCCGGCGATCCCCGCGGTCGAGGAGCGCCTGACGCGGCCCGACGCGCGGGTCGCCGACGTCGCATGCGGCGTGGGCTGGGCGGGGATCGCGATCGCGGCCGGCTACCCGAACGCGACGGTCGACGGCTTCGACCTCGATCCGTCGTCGATCGATCTCGCCAACGCGAACGCCCGCGAAGCAGGCGTCGCGGATCGCGTGACGTTCGCCGTGCGCGACGCGGCCGACCCGGCTGCCGCCGGCCAGTACGACGTGGCCGTCGTCATCGAGGCAATCCACGACCTCTCACGGCCGGTCGAGGTGCTCCGCGCGATCCACGGCATGCTCAAGCCGGACGGGGTCCTCCTCGTCGCGGACGAGAAGACGGAATCGGCGTTCACCGCGCCAGGCAGCGACCTCGAACGGATCTACTACGGGTACAGCCTCCTGACCTGCCTGCCGGCCGCGATGGGCGACCCGGACACGGCAGGCACGGGGACCGCGATGCGACCTTCGACCCTCCGGGCCTACGCCGAGGCGGCCGGGTTCCGGGGCTTCGAGGTGCTCGACGAGCCGGCGCTCGACATGCTCCGGTTCTACGTCCTCACGCGGTAGCGGGACCCCGCGCCGGCGCGAGCCTGATCGCTAGTCGCGCGGCTCTGGCGAGATCGCCCGGATCGTCAGGACGAGGACGCCGATCGAGGCCGCGAAGAACGCGACGGCCAGCCCGATGAACGCCCACGCGGCGCCGGCGAACTGCTGCGCGAGGGCCGCGTCGTGGGCCGAGACCGGCACGTGGTAGGAGATCGCGAGCGGGACGGCGATCGGGAACGCGATCGCGAGCGCGAAGAACGTCAGGCCGGCGAGGATCAGCACGAGGAACGAGGCGATGCCGACGATGCCGGCAACGATCGCCGGGACGGCGGCGCCCGGGCGGCGGGGCTCCGCCGGGGCGGAGGCGAAGGAAGCGGTCACGGAAGACTCCAGTCGATGATCTGCGCGACGATGAGGCCGCGCTGCGACCAGCGTCGCGGCGTCCGGCCCGCGCGACCATCGTCGTGGGTCGAATCCGGATCGGCCGAATGCCTCATGGGCGCCGGCAGGAGGATCCCACCGAGATGGCGACCTACGCAGTGAACGACGCCGCGATCGCGCACGCGCGGAAGCTGATCGAGGCGCGCCGCTATGTCCTGAACAGCGACTGGGGCGAGGTCGCGCCGGGCGCCGACGAGGAGAACGCCTTCCTGAGGCGCCATTCCTGGGATGAGTACGCCGCGTGGCATCTCGGGCTCACCGACGGCGCGAGCGACGAGACCAAGGCCCGCTACGCGTTCGTCGTCGGCGACTTCCGCCGGATCCACCGGACGGCGTTGATCGCGTGCGTCTATCGGGCGTCGGAGTGGCGCCACAAGACGATCGAGCTCGCCGCGCACGACCTCCTCCAGCGGCTCGACCGGAAGACCGGGCTGACCTAGAGGCGCCGCATCGCCCCGCGAGCTGGTGCCAACCCGCACTGGGCCGATCGCGTCGGGGTCGACGGGACCATTCGACCGGCCGGATGGCGGTCTGCGGGAGGCATCCTGTTGAGGACCGGGGGCGATCGAACACTGGAGTCCACGATGCGAGCCCACCGCGAGCTGCTTCCCCGTCGCCTCGCCGCTGTCGGCGCCGCCGCCGCGCTCGTCGCGCTCGCGGGCGGCCATGCCCTCGCGAGCCGAGCTGGTGCCCCGATGCCGGCGGGCTCGCCGGACACGCGCGTCGCGATGCTCCACGCCGAGCTCGTCGATGCCGATTCGGGCGAGGCGGCGGTGCTCGAGGGCCTGCTCGGCCTCGACGACGAGGACGCCGACGAGCAAGGCGAGGACGCGACCGAGCAGGACGACGACGCGGACGACGCAGACGAGACCGAGGTCGAAGCCCCCGAAGGCCCCGACGCGGCCGAGCACCACGAAGCCGTGGACGAGGCCGACGACGACCAGGGCGAGGATGCGGACGACCAGGGCGAGGACGAGGCCGGCGAGCACGACTCGGATCATGCCGATTCGGGGGACGAGCACGAGGACCACGAGTCCGACGACAGCGACGACGAGCACGACCACGAGCACGACGGCGGGGACTGAGCTCCTCGCGTGAACCGGTCCAACGACTGGCGGGGATCCACTC
This sequence comes from Candidatus Limnocylindrales bacterium, assembly GCA_035688935.1. Lineage (GTDB taxonomy): Bacteria > Chloroflexota > Limnocylindria > Limnocylindrales > CSP1-4 > CF-46. The sequence continues at coordinate 10,286 of DASSMI010000017.1, forward strand.
CTCGCGATCGATTTGCGACTCGGTCAGGGTGACTGCCGTGCGTGATCGTGTCGAGGGCGACTCCTAGCGCTCGCCGCTGCTATGGCTCGCCGCCCGTGCCTCCGACCGCAGGGGGACACCCCCACATCTCACCGGAATCGGACGCGCTCGGCGGCGCCTTCGCCGATGGCTGGAGCCAACCGGTGTCCGGGGCGTAGTCGGTTGCGACGACGTGTCCTGCCTCGATCACCGCGGCCCACGCATAGAACCGGGCGTGAACCGCAGGGAAGCGGCCGCCCCCGGCGATGTCACCGCCGAAGAAGTGGAAGATCGCTGAACCGGCCGCACACTCCTCGTTCGTCGGCCAATTGGCGCCCTCGACCGGATATGCCGTGCTATCGATCGTGCAGTCGCCCAAGCAATATGAATCGCCGACGGCTGACTGCGTTCGACGGGTGTGCAGGTCCGTGAACCAAGTCCGGAATTCTCGGGGCCGTGTCGTGGTCTCCGGGACGTTATCGACCCCGAACCGCCGATCAGCC
>DASSMI010000018.1:0-12508 GCA_035688935.1 Candidatus Limnocylindrales bacterium
GACGTTCGCGACGCCGCTCCGCCAGCGACCGCTCGCGATGGGTGCGGACGTGGTCCTGCACTCCGCGACGAAGCTGATCGGCGGGCACTCGGACCTGCTGCTGGGTGCCGCCGTGTGCCGCGATCCGGCGCATGCCGGGGCCCTCGCCACGTTCCGCCACGACCACGGCTCGATCCCCGGAGCGCTCGAGGCATACCTCGCGCTGCGCGGCCTCCGGACGCTGGCCGTCCGGCTCGATCGCTCCGAGGCGTCGGCGGCCGAGCTCGCGCGTCGACTTGCGACGCATCCGGGGATCGCCCGGGTGAACTATCCCGGCCTGCCAGGCGACGCCCAGTACGAGCGAGCCGCGCGCGTCCTGCCCGACGGCGCCGGCTCGATGCTGTCCTTCGAGGTGGGAGGGACGCCGGAGCAGACCGAGGCATTGCTCGGGGAGCTGCGCGTTTGGGCCCACGCGACGAGCCTGGGAGGCGTGGAATCCCTGATCGAGCGTCGCGCGCGGTACCTGGGCGACGCGGCGATCGTCGGGCCGACGTTGTGCCGGGCGTCGGTCGGGCTGGAGGGCGTCGAGGACCTCTGGAACGACCTCGACCGGGCGCTCCGGGCCGTGCTCGGCTGACGCGGCGCGGGCATGGCGAGCGACGCTGAGCGTGGCTGGCGCGACTACAACGCGCTGCTGCTCGCGGTCTACGACCGGTTCGTGCTCGGCTTCATGGCCCGGGTCGTCTGGCGGACGTCCACGCCACGGCTGCTCGACAACTATCGGCGCCACATTCGCGATCGCCACCTGGACGTCGGGCCCGGCACGGGCTGGTTCGTCGAGCATTCCGGTCTCGCGGCCGGAAGCGACGTCACGCTCCTGGATCCGAACCCGACGGTCCTTGACCATGCGGGCCGTCGGCTCGGTGCGTATCGCGTCGTGACGGTCGTCGCCAACGCGCTCGAGCCCGTTCCCGTGACGGGTCCGTTCGCCTCCGCGGGGCTGAACCTCGTCCTTCACTGCATGCCCGGCCCCATGGACCGGAAAGCTGCGGTCGTCCGGAACATCGCCGCGGTTCTCGAGCCGGACGGCGTCCTGTTCGGGTCGACGATCCTCGGGCTCGAAGGGCCGCAGACACGGCTCTCCAGGTTCGTGCTTCGGCTGTTCAACCGCAGGGGGGCGTTCGACAACCTCCACGACACCCAGGACGGTCTCCGGGCGATCCTCGAAGCGTCCTTCGACGATGTCGTCATCGAGCTGTCCGGCGCCGCGGCGATCTTCACGGCTTCGGCTCGACGGGACGGATCGACGGGCGGCCGCCGGCGGTCGTGAACCCGGGCGATCGACGCGCGGTACGTGACTCCGGTGGACCCGCGACCCGAATGCCCGCCCACGCGATGTGCCCGCTTCCGGTCCGTGGCCGTCCTCGCGTCCGTCGCCGTGCTCGCGCTTGCCGCGTGTGAGAGCGCGGTCCCGACCGTCACTCAGTCGCCGAGTCCCGATGCGTCCGCCGCGGCGATCGCGCGGCCCGCGATCCAGCTCGATCGCGAGTGGACAGCGCTCAACGGCGACTGGACCTTCACCGGTCAGGTCGATCCCCAGGACGACCCGACGAGCGTGATCCTCGAGATCGGGCCCGGGCCGGCGACGGCCCGTGTCTTCGACACCCAGGTGCCGGTCGAGGCATCGCTCACGTCGCCGACGCCGTTGAGCGTGACGACCCGGGCGATCCCGGACATCAAGGAGATCTGCGTCCGGTTCAGCGCGACGAACGGCGGCGGGACCGCCACGACGTCTCCGCTCTGCTTCCCCCACGATCTGCCGAGCATCGCGCCGCCCGGGACCCCGACCGTCGAGATCGATCCGCACTGGGCGACGGCCGACGGCAAGTGGTCGTTCACGGGACGGATCGATCCGAAGGGCGCTCCGACAGACGTCGTCCTCGAGCTCGGTCGCGGGCCGTCCGCGGCGCCGAAGTACTCGACCCGGATCCCCGTCCAGACGGACCTCGCCGAGCAGGCGACCGTGACGTTCGCGACCGATCAGGTCCCCGACGCGGCCGAGGTCTGCGTCCGGTTCAGCGCGACGAACGCGGTCGGGACGGTATCGTCGGAACCGCTCTGCTTCGACCCGCACGCGCCGCCGAGCTGATCGTTCCCGGCGCGCCCGACCCGCCGAGGAGATCGGATGCCCGACGCCGTCCGCGTGATGCTCGAGATCGGCAAGAAGAAGCGCGCCGTCGCCGTGGCGTTCGACTGGCCGGGGTGGGACCGGAGCGGCAAGACCGAGGCGGCGGCGCTCGAGGTCCTCGAGACCTACCGGCCCCGCTACGCGAAGGTCGCTGGGCGGGCGGGCTTCGGCAAGGACTTTGCCGCGGCCGGGCCCCTGGACGTGGTGGAGCGGCAGCCCGGGATCGGGATGACGGACTTCTACGGGGTCTCGATGACCTCCGCGAGCTCAGAGCACGAGCGGATGTCGGACGCCGAGTGCGAGCGGAAGCTCGCGCTGCTCCGAGCCGCGTGGGCGACGCTCGACGAGACGGCGGCACGGGTCTCGGCCGAGCTGCGCAAGGGCCCGCGCGGCGGCGGTCGTGAGCGCGACCAGATCGTCCGCCACGTGAACGGAGCGGAGATCTTCGAGTTCGCCCCGAAGGTCGCGGTCCGCTTCCCCCTCGAAACGCGCGAGGACCCGAACCAGCTCCGGACGTACCGCGAGGCGTTCGTCGCGGCGATCCGCGACTACAACGCTCGGGGCGAAACCGCCCGAAACTGGACCGTCGCGTTCGTGATCCGGCACGCCGCGTACCACATGCTCGACCACGCCTGGGAGCTCGAGGATCGCGACCTTTCGGGCGAACCCCCGGTGAGCTGACCGGCCCCGCGCTCAGCCCTTCGGCTGGACGACCGCCACGGCGTTGCCGCTCGGGTCGATGAACCAGGCCGCCCACGAGTGGCCCATGTCGGCGACGCCGTCGGCGTCGGTCACCGGATCCGGCGCGGTGTACTGCTCGATCCGGACGCCGCGTGCGCGGAGCTCGACGAGCTCGGCGCGGATGTCCGGCACGCGCCAGGCGAGCTGGGTCTGGGTGTCCTTCGTCCCGATCGTGCTCTTCGTGACGACCAGCTGGGTTCCGGCCCCGCAGCGGAAGACGATCCGGTCGTCCTCGTCCTCGCGTGCGATCTCGAGACCCAGCACGTCGTGGTAGAACGCGCGGCTCGCGTCGAGGTCCTTCGAGAGGAGGATCGGGAAGACGAGATGGTCGCTCAGCACCGCGGCGCGCCTCCTGGGCCCCGAGCCCTCCGCGGGACGGCCGGCTATCGCGCGGCGACGGCGTCGCGGACCTCGTCGGGCAACCAGAACCATCGCAGCGAATCGAAATCCTCGCCCCGGAGCGGCGCCCCATCGGACGCCGGTGGCTCGCCGAGCGCGGCGATCGGATCGGCGAGGATCGTCGCAGCCGCCTCGAGCTGATCGTTCAGCGCCTCCTCGCCCGCGCGATGGCGGTGGGCCGGATACGAGACGCCGTCGGCGCCGAAGGCGACGTCCCGCAACGACAGCGGCGGCTCGGGCGACCCCGCGGCGTGGCGCCACAGCCCGGTCCCGGCCTCGAACCGGTACCAGGGCAGGAGCCGCCAGCCGTCGCGCGCCACCATCTCGACGGCTCCGACGATGTAGTCGAAGACCGCCTCGCTGATGAAGTAGTTGAAGTTCACCCGGACCCAGCCGGGCTTGATCCCCTCGCAGCCGCGCGCGATCTCGCGCTCGAAGGCGTGCGACGTCTCGATGTCGATCCCGAGGAGCCGATGCCCATACGGGCCGGCGCACGAGCAGCCGCCGCGCGACTGGATCCCGAACAGGTCGTTCAGCACGGCCACGACGAAATTGTGGTGGAGGTACCGGCCATCGTGTCGAACGACGAAGGACACGATCGAGAGCCGAGGCAGGGCCGGGTTGCCGAGCACCTGGATCTCGGGGACGTCGAGCCACGAGGCGATCGCCCGCTCGATGAAGTCCTCCTCGCGTCGCCGGATCGCGTCGACGCCGACCGCCTCCTTGAGCGAGAAGACCAACCCGGCGCGGATCGACTCGATGATCGCGGGTGTGCCGCCCTCCTCGCGGTGCTCGGGATCGTCGAGGTAGACGTGCTCGAGCGGGTTCACGTAGGCGACGGTGCCGCCGCCCGGCGACGTCGGCACGCGGTTCTTGAACAGCTCGCGCCGCGCTACGAGGACGCCCGGAGTGCCCGGTCCGCCGATGAACTTGTGGGGGCTGATGACGACGGCGTCCTTGTAGTCGAGGGCCGCCTTCCCGTCGCGGACGCCCCGTTCCGGGCCGGTCAGCGGCGCCGGGCGATGCGGCTCCATCTCGATCTCGACGTACGGACCGGCCGCGGCGAAGTCCCAGAACGACAGCGCGCCGTGCTCATGGAGAAGGACGCTGATCGCGCGGGTGTCGCTGAGGATCCCCGTGACGTTCGAGGCGGCCGAGAACGAACCGATCTTCAACGGGCGCTCCGCGTGCTCCCGGAGCGCCGCCTCGAGCCGCTCGATCGAGATCCGGCCGTCCTGGTCCTCGCCGATCGTCACGACGTCGGCGATCGACTCACGCCACGGCAGCTCGTTCGAGTGGTGCTCGTACGGCCCGATGAACACGACCGGCCGCTGCTCCGCCGGCACGTGCGCTCGCAGCCCGAACCGGTCGTCCAGCCCGGCCGGGATCCGCAGCTCGAGGACGCCGACGAGCAGGTTGATCGCCCCCGTCATGCCGGCGCCGGTGAAGATCACCGCGTGGCGGTCCCGCGTCCCGCCGACCGCGTCGCGGATGATCGCTCGGGCATCCTCGCGGAACCGCGTCGTCTGGAGCCCGGTGCCCGACGACTCGGTGTGGGTGTTGGCGTACAGCGGCAGGACGGCCTCGCGGATGTAGTCCTCGACGAAGGTGAGGGCGCGGCCGCTCGCCGTGTAGTCGGCGTAGGTGACGCGCCGGATCCCGAACGGACCGGCGACCGCCTCGTCGTCGCCGATCACGGATGCGCGGATCCGCTCGATCAGGGCGTCGGCGCTCGTTGCCTCGGTCATCGGACGCATCGTACGCGAGCGCGCTCGCGGGTCATCCCTGTCGGCTCCTGACCGGATTTCGCCCTACCCTGTCGCCATGCGGATCGCGACCTGGAACGTGAACTCGTTGAAGGCCCGGACCGAGGCGGTCGAGAAGTGGGTGGCGAAGGCCCAGCCGGACGTCCTGCTGATGCAGGAGACGAAGCTCGCCGACGGCGATGCGCCGGAGCTGCCGTTCCGGATGCTCGGCTACGAGCTCGTCCATCACGGCGAGGGCCGCTGGAACGGCGTCGCGATCGCGAGCAAGGTCGGCTTCAGCGACGTCGTGACGAACTTTGGCGACGGGCCGGTTCGCGACAGCACCGCCGGGGCGGCGGTCCAGGTCGGCGAGGATGACTTCGACCCGTTCGACGAGGCCCGGATGGTCTCGGCGGTCTGCGGCGGGATCCGGTTCGTGAGTCTCTACGCCCCCAACGGCCGGATCGTCGGCAGCCCGTTCTACGAGGGCAAGCTCCGCTGGTTCCAGCGACTCCGGCGGTGGCTCGACGACGCGGCGTCGCCCGATGAGCCCCTCGTCCTGGGTGGGGACCTCAATGCCACGCCGACCGACGACGACGTGTGGAGTGCAGCGCGCGCACACGGCGGGACGCACGTATCGCCGCCGGAGCGGGCAGCGCTCGCGGCGCTCCGCGAGTGGGGCCTCGTCGACGCGTACCGCGCCGGTGCGGGCGACGCGCGCGGGCGCTTTTCGTGGTGGGACTACCGGGCCGGCAACTTCCACCGCAACGAGGGGATGCGGATCGACCTGCTCTACGTCACGAAGCCGGTCGCCGACCGGATCGTGTGGGCCGAGATCGACCGCGAGGCGCGGAAGGGGCCGCCGGTCCCGTCCGATCATGCGCCGGTCGTCGTCGACCTCGACGAGGCGGGCATCCCGTTCGATGCCGGCTGGGACGGGGCGTTGGCCCGGATCGCCGCCCGGACGCGGCCCCGGAAGACCGCCGCCAGCGGCGCCTGACGACGCCGCAGCCGGATCGATGGGCAAGAAGCGGGCTGCCCCGCATCGGACCGCCGGCGCGCGCCGGCGCGCGGACGCGGCCGCCGCGGCCCGCGCCTCGGCGCGACGGGCGACGCCGCCACGCCGGTCGGGCCGCGTCGCCCGCGCCCTGATCTACACGGCGATCGCGTTCGGCGCCGTGATCGTCGTCGGCACGGCCGCGAACGTCCTCGGCGGCAACCATCCCGCGGCGACGCCGTCGGCGATGGCGCGATCGGCGACGGTCGAGGCGTCATCGCGGGGCGGGTCGGCCCTGGTCGGTGGCGGCCCGCTCGCCACGAAGCTCGTCGCCGTCGTCCACGCCGACCCGTTCCGTGCCCACATCGAGGAGACCACCGTCGCCCGCTCGACCGCGGGCAACGTCACCGTCCGACTCACCGCCAAGGCCGTCGGCGACGTCTCGGGGAAGGATGTGGCCCTCCACGTGACGAGCACCGGGGCGGGAGCGCCAGTCGACCGCGAGGTCGTCTCGCTCGGGAGCGCGACGTGGATCCGCGACACCGGGGCGACCACGTGGGACGTCCACCGCCGGTCCGATGCCGCCCAGTCGATCGACGGTCTCCTGGACACGATCCGGCTGATCGAGGATCCGTCCGAGCTGGCCGACGCCGGGACGGACACGGTCGAGGGCCAGGCGCTCCACCACCTGACCGCGGTCGGATCGATCGCCTACCGCTCGCCGGACGGCGCCGACGGCGCCTACGACCGGCTCGACGTCTGGACGACCGACGCGGGCATCCCGGTCCTCGTCCAGGGCTCGTTCTCCGCATCGGAGGGCGTGAACGCGCTCGTCGGCAACGTCACGATCCGCTACAGCGACGTCGGCAAGCCGGTCACGATCACCGCGCCGAGCGGCGCGCCCACGCCGATCCCGTGACGGTCGGGCCGAGGGCCCGGAACGCGGACCGCTACTCGCGACCTGCTTCGAGGTCCGCGAGGAGACTCGCGATCTCCCGAGCGTTCGTCGTCCCGTAGTTCGCGTAGCAGTTGTTGAACATCAGGTGGACCTCCTTGGCCTGGGAGGCGACCTCGCGGACTCGCGGCACCCACTCGCTGAGCTCATCCCGTGAGTAGAGGTACCGGAAGCGCTCCGCCGGCGTGATGTTCTTCGCCTCCCACGTGGCCGCGTTCCGGCCGTGGAAGCGGACCACCGCGAGCTCCGGTGAGGTGACGACGACCTCGGGCGGGACGCTGCTCTTGAACCCCTGTGGCTCGTCGACCATCACGAACGGGATCGATCGCTCCGACAGGAAGCCGAGCGTCCGGTCGCGGTTCTTCTCGTTCAGCCAGGACGCGTTCCGGAACTCGACGGCGACCCGCCAGCCGGCCAGCCGCTCGACCGCGTCGGCGATCAGCGCGCGGTTCTCGCTCGCGGGGAACACCCACTTCGGGTACTGGAGCAGGATGGATCCCAGCTGGCCCTTGTCCTTCAGGGGCGCGAGCGCATCCCGGAACGTCCGCCAGACCTCGTCCTTCAGCTCGTCCGGGAAGTCCTTCAGGTAGACGCGGGCCTTCGCCCCCAGCTCCTCGGGGAGCGCTTCCCGGATCGCCTTGGGCAACCGCCTCGTCTCGGTCCCCTGCCCGGTCATCAGCGCATGGGCCTTGATGTCGAACGTGAAATCGGGCGGCGTCCGCTCGGCCCACAGCTGTGCCGTGCGCTCGGCGGGCAGTGCGTAGTACGTGGCGTCGACCTCGACGACCGGGAACGACGACGCGTAATAGGCGAGTCGCTCCTCGGCGCTGTCGGCGCCGTTCGGATAGAACACGCCGGCAGCGGTCATCGTGGGATCGGTCCACGAGGCCGTCCCGACGAGCACCCGGCCGCCGGCCGTCCCCGCCGGCTGGATCGGCTCGGCGGCGCTCGACTCCAGCGGGCGCGCGCGGTCGTTGGCGGCATCGGGGCCCGGATCGTGGTCGCGGTCGACCGGTGCGATCGTCGTCGTCATCGCGCAAGCCTACGCCGGGATGTCGTCGGAACCCGTCAGGTACCCCGGCTCGCTGGGTGGAACGCGGTTTCGTGGACCGGGACGTCGTCGTCGGCGTTCCCGAACGGTCGCCCACACTCCGCCCGCGATGGACCGTCCCGACGGCACCCCGGAGATCCGGCTGACCGAGCTGTCGAAGCACTTCCGCGAGGTCCGCGCCGTGGATCGGGTGTCGCTCGACATCCACACCGGCGAGTTCTTCTCGATGCTCGGACCGAGCGGCTGCGGGAAGACGACGACGCTCCGGATGATCGGTGGGTTCGAGCTCCCGACGGCGGGCCGGATCGAGCTCCGCGGTCGTGACGTGACGACGGATCCGCCCGACAAGCGGCCCGTGAACATGGTCTTCCAGAACTACGCGCTCTTCCCGCATCTCGACGTCGGCGACAACGTGGCCTTCGGCCTCCGCCGGAAGGGCGTCGAGAAGGGCGAGACGAAGCGACGGGTCGGCGAGGCGCTCGAGCTCGTCCGGCTCGGCGGCTACGGCAAGCGGAAGCCGAACCAGCTGTCGGGCGGCCAGCAGCAGCGCGTCGCCCTCGCCCGGGCGCTCGTGAACCGTCCGAACGTCCTCCTCCTCGACGAGCCGCTCGGCGCGCTCGACCTGAAGCTCCGCAAGGCGCTCCAGATCGAGCTGAAGCGGGTCCAGACGGAGGTCGGGATCACGTTCGTCTACGTGACCCACGACCAGGAAGAGGCGCTCACGATGAGCGACCGGATCGCGGTCATGCAGGGTGGCTGCGTCGAGCAGCTCGGGACCCCCGAGGAGCTCTACGAGCGGCCGCGGACCCGGTTCGTGGCCGATTTCATCGGGACCTCGAACCTGCTCAGCGGGAACGTCGAAGCGATCGGCGGCGGACGGGCCGTCGTCCGGCTCTCGAGCGGCGAGCTGTGCTTCACCACGGCCGAAGCCGGCGTGGGCGTCGGCCAGGCCGTCGAGCTCAGCGTCCGGCCGGAGGCGGTCGGGCTCCACCCGCAGAACGGCTCGGGCCCGTCCGCAGCGTCCGGTTCGATCCCCGGCAGCGTGGAGCAGGTCGCCTATCTCGGGGGCAACGTCCAGTACCTCGTCCGCTCCTCGGGCGGACTCTCGATCACCGTCGTCGCGCCCAAGACCGGCCATCGCGTGCCGGTCGGCGGCGCCGTTGACGTCACCTGGTCGCCCGGCGACGCCCTCGTCCTGGCCGAGCGACCCAGCGCGCAGGAGGAGACAGCGCGATGAGCGATCGAACGCAGCGGCCGGTCTCGGCCTACGACCACGAGCTGGAGATGCGGTTCTACGCGGCGCTCGCGGAGCGGCGGATCAGCCGACGCCAGCTCCTCGAGACGGCGGCCCGGCTCGGGCCGATGGCCGCGCTGGGGCCGATCCTCGTCGCCTGCAGTGGCGGCAGCGCCGCCAGCCCGAGCGCGTCGGCCTCGCCGTCGACCGCCGCCTCGGCGGCTGCTCCGTCGGCGACCCCCGAGCCGAGCGTCAGCGCCGAACCCACGCCCGTGCCCTCGCCCGAGGGCGAGCTGAACGTCTACAACTGGGACGCGTACATCGGCGAGGACACCGTCGCGAAGTTCACCGAGGCGACGGGGATCAAGGTCCACTACGACAAGTTCCCGGACGCGGCGACGATGATCGAGAAGATCCGGAGCGACGGGAAGGGCGCCGGCTACGACATCGCGTATCCGACCTCGGTCGAGGTGCCGGCCCTGCTCGCCGACGGGATCATCCAGCCGCTCAAGCTCGACCTGATCCCGAACGCGACGAACCTCGGCGAGCAGTGGCAGAACCCCGGCTACGACCCGGGCAACCAGCATTCGATGCCATACATGTGGTGGACGACCGGCTTCTGCTGGGACGGCGCCAAGATCAAGGACGAGCTGACGAGCTGGGCGTCGCTCTGGGACGAGAAGTACAAGGGCAAGCTGATGATGCTCGACGACGTGCGCGAGGTGTTCGCCGTCGCCGGGTTCCGGCTGGGACTCGATCCGAACACGCGGAACGAGGCCGATCTGGACAAGATGGCCGATCTGCTCGAGCAGCAGAAGCCGCTCGTCCGGACCTACACGACCGACGACATCGGCACGATGAACAGCGGCCAGACGATCATCGGCCACGCCTGGTCGGGCGACGTCTACCAGATGTACGACGACGTTCCCGAGATCCGGTACGTCATCCCCGAAGAGGGCGCGGTGCGCGGCTCGGACACGATGGTGATCACGTCGGGCGCGCCGCACCCGATCGCGGCGAACCTCTGGATCAACTTCAACCTCGATGCCAAGGTCAGCGCGGCGAACACGAACTTCATCGGCTACATGGGCCCGAACGCCGCGGCGATGCAGTACATCAGCAAGGACATCCTGTCCGACCCGACGGTCAACCCGGACATCGCGCTCCTGGACAAGCTGGTCGAGCTCCTCCAGCTCGGCACGGACGAGGAGAAGTACACGCAGCGCTGGAACGCCCTGAAGGCGTGACCGCCGGCGCGTCATCGGCAGCGGCCCCCTCGCCCGGGGCCGCTGCGCCATCACTCCGAGCCCGGAGCTCGGTCCGGACGCGGGTCCGGGAGCGCGCCTCGGCCGCCGTCCTCGTCCTGCCGGGCGTGGCCTGGCTGGCCGTCTTCTTCCTCGTGCCGCTCGTCATCATCTTCGTGGTCAGCCTCGGGACGTCCGACGGGCGCCACGTCCTCTTGACGAACCCGGGCCTCCAGAACTACGCCGAGGCGGCTCGGTCGGAGTACCTCCCGGCGTTCGCGAACTCGGTCCGCTACGCGCTGATCACGACGATCCTGTCGATTGGTCTGGGCTACCCGATCGCGTACTGGATCTCGCGCTACGGAGGACGGCGGAAGGTCCTCCTGCTGATCCTGATGATGCTGCCGTTCTGGACGAGCTACCTCGTCCGGACCTACGCCTGGATGATCATCCTGCGCGACAACGGCGTGCTGAACGGGGCGCTTCGGTCCGTCGGGCTGATCGACGAGCCGCTGATCATCCTCAACACCGACATCTCGGTGATCCTCGGGATGACCTACGGCTTCCTCCCGTTCGCCATCCTGCCGTTGTTCGTCTCGATCGACCGCCTCGACGATCACCTGGTCCAGGCGGCGCGCGATCTCTATGCCAGCGGCCGCGGGGCGTTCCTCCACGTGACGTTGCCGCTGACGATGCCCGGGATCATCGCCGCGTCGATCCTCACGTTCATCCCGGCGATGGGCGACTACGTCACGCCGGACCTGCTCGGCGGCGCCCAGACGACGACGATCGCGAAGATCGTCCAGGTGATCTTCACGAGCGGCCACGACTGGCCGGGGGGCTCGGCGCTCGCGTTCATCCTCATGCTGATCACGCTGGGCGGGACGTTCCTCGCGCTCCGCTCGCTCCGCCGGGAGACGTTCGGATGAGCGGCCGGAACCGCTGGCTCTCGGCGCTCGCCGTCGCGACCTACGTCTTCCTGTTCGCGCCGATCGTCGTCCTGATCCTGTTCAGCTTCAACGACTCGCGGCGGACGTTCGTGTGGCGCGGATTCACCCTCGACTGGTATCCGCGGCTGTTCGCAAACGCCGACCTGCTCGATGCGTTGTGGACGACGCTCATCGTCGCCGCGATCGCGGTCGTCGCGTCGACGATCCTGGGGTCCCTGCTCGGTCTCGGCCTGGCGCGGCTGCGGTTCCGTGGGAGCGGCGCCACCGAGACGCTGATCCTGCTGCCGATGGTCACGCCCGAGATCATCATGGGGATCAGCCTGCTGATCTTCTTCACCCAGCTCCTGTCGGCGGTGCCGGCCCTTGGGCGCATCTCCCTCGCCCACATCACGTTCTGCATCTCGTACGTTGCGGTGGTCGTCCGCGCGCGGGCGGTGAACATGGACCCGCGCCTCGAGGAGGCCGCGCGCGACCTCGGAGCGTCCGCGCTCGGCGCGTTCCGCTACGTCACGCTGCCGCTGATCCTTCCGGCGATCCTCGCGGGGGCGATGCTCGCGTTCGCGCTGTCGTTCGACGACCTCGTCGTCACGGCGTTCAACGCCGGGCCCGGGGCCACGACCCTCCCAGTCGCGATCTACAGCGCGATCAAGTTCGGCGTCACGCCCCAGATCAACGCGATCTCGACGATCATCGTGGCGGTCGTCGCCATCGCGCTCGTGATCGCGTGGCGGCTCGGGGCGTTCCGCGGCGCGCCGCCGGCGGTCGTCGCCGAGGACGCCGCCCCGGCGTAGCGCGAGCGGCTACCCCAGGGGAACCCGCTTCTTCGCGTCGAGGAACGGGATCGCGGCGCTCGTCGCCGTCCACCTGCCGCCGTCCGGCGCGACGATCTCGAGCGGCGTCCCGGCGCCGGCCAGCGCGATCGGCAGCCAGACGTAGCCGATGTTCTTCTCCAGTCGCGGCGACCAGATCAAGTCCGTCACCGTGCCGACGGCCTCGCCGTCGTGGAGGGCCGGCCGTTTCTCCGA
>DASSMI010000019.1:0-5578 GCA_035688935.1 Candidatus Limnocylindrales bacterium
GCGCGAGGCCGAGGCGACGTCCCGCGAGACGGTCGAGCGGCTCCGCGCCGAGTGGCAGAGCTCCGTCGCGAGCGATCAGCCCACGGTCGACGAGGAGGAGATCGCCCAGGTCGTCGCCATGTGGACCGGCATCCCGGTCACCCGGATCGCGGCCGAGGAGTCGGAGCGGCTGCTCCACATGGAGGAGGCGCTCCACAACCGGGTCATCGGCCAGCAGGAGGCGATCGAGGTCATCTCGAAGGCCGTCCGCCGCGCTCGGGCCGGCCTGAAGGACCCCAAGCGCCCGATCGGCTCGTTCATCTTCCTCGGCCCCACGGGCGTCGGGAAGACGGAGCTCGCGAAGGCGCTCGCCGAGTTCATGTTCGGCAGCGAGGACGCGCTCATCAAGATCGACATGAGCGAGTTCATGGAGCGCCACAACGTCTCGCGGCTCGTCGGCGCGCCTCCGGGCTACGTCGGCTTCGACGAGGGCGGCCAGCTGACCGAGGCCGTCCGGCGCAAGAACTACTGCGTCGTCCTCCTCGACGAGGTCGAGAAGGCGCACCCCGAGGTGTTCAACATCCTCCTCCAGATCCTCGAGGACGGGCATCTCTCGGATGCGAAGGGACGGCGGGTCGACTTCCGCAACTGCATCATCATCATGACCTCCAACCTCGGCGCGAAGCAGCTCCAGACGAACTCGTCGCTCGGCTTCCGCAACCGCGGCGAGACGGCCGAGTCGCAGGCCGAGACCTCCTACGAGCTGATGAAGGAGAAGGTCGCCGCGGAGCTGAAGAACAACTTCCGTCCGGAGTTCCTGAACCGGATCGACGCGACGGTCGTGTTCCGCTCGCTGACGGTCGCGGAGATCACCGAGATCGTGGACCTGATGCTCGCCCGGGTCCGCGACCAGCTCCGCGCGCAGCAGATGACCCTCGAGGTCACGACGGCCGCCAAGGAGCACATCATCAAGCTCGGCTACGACGTGGCGTACGGCGCCCGTCCGCTCCGCCGGGTGATCCAGAACATGGTCGAGGACGTCCTCGCCGAGCACCTCCTGCTCGGCAAGTACGAGCCGGGCACGACGATCGTGGTCGACCGCGACCCGGAAGCCGGCCTCGACATCCACGCTGCCGAGCCGCTGACGCCGACACCGGTCGAAGCCTGACCGTCGGTCGCCGGATCGGCGTGCGATGACGAAGGCCGCGGCCCGCTCGCAGACACGCTACGTCTGCCAGTCGTGCGGCGAATCGTTCCTCCGCTGGGAGGGCCAGTGCCGCGTGTGCTCGGCCTGGAACAGCCTGGTCGAGACGCAGGTGCGATCGGAGCCACGCGCCGCGCGGGCCGTCGGTCCCGGGCGAGGCGTGCCGGACGCCGCGTCGGCGGCACCTGCCCGCCTCGCGGACGTCGTCGAGCCCGACCGGATCCGCCTCCCGATCGGGATCGGCGAGCTCGACCGCGTGCTGGGCGGCGGCCTCGTGCCGGGGTCGGTCGTCCTGCTCGGCGGCGAGCCGGGGATCGGCAAGTCGACGCTCCTCCTCCAGGCGGCCGCCGGGATCGCCGCTGCGGTCGGGCCCGAGCGCGTCCTCTACGCGACCGGTGAGGAATCGGCATCACAGGTCCGGCTGCGGGCCGATCGGCTCGCGCTGCTCGGCGGGCCGGGTGGCGGCATCCGGATCGTCGCCGAGTCCTCCGTCGACCGGATCGCCGATGTCGCCGGCGACGGCGTGCTGGCGGGCTCGCCACCGGCGCTCCTCGTCGTCGACTCCGTGCAGACCGCGACGGTCGACGACCTCGAGGGACCCGCCGGGTCGGTCGGTCAGGTCCGCGGTGCCGCGCTCCGCCTCATGGAGCTCGCCAAGCCGGCGGGGATCGCGGTCGTCCTCGTCGGCCACGTGACGAAGGACGGCTCGATCGCCGGCCCCAAGACGCTCGAGCACCTCGTCGATGCGGTCCTGACCCTCGAAGGCGAGCGATCCGCGGGCGTCCGCCTCCTGCGCGCGACGAAGAACCGCTTCGGGTCGACCGAGGAGGTCGGCGTCTTCGAGATGGGCGAGACCGGCATGGCCGAGGTCGCCGACCCGGCCCGTGCGTTCCTCGCCGACCATGACGGCCCGGCCCCGGGCAGCGTCGTCGCGCCGACCCTCGAGGGCACCCGGCCGCTCCTCGTCGAGGTCCAGGCGCTCGTCGCGTCGAGCCCCGGGGTGAATCCGCGCCGGACCACGAGCGGCGTCGACGCGAACCGCGTCGCGCTGCTGCTCGCCGTCCTCGGCCGCCGCGCCGGCATCGGGCTCGGAAGCCACGACGTCTACGTGAATCTCGCCGGCGGCTTGAGCGTGGACGAGCCCGGTCTCGATCTGCCGCTGGCGCTCGCGCTCGCCTCGTCGCTCCGGGACCGCCCGATCGTCGCCGGTACCGTCGCGATCGGCGAGGTCGGGTTGCTCGGCGAGCTCCGGCCGGTGGCCGGGCTGGAGCGCCGGCTCCGCGAGGCCGCGAGGCTCGGGTTCGCGCGGGCGGTCGTGCCGCGTGCGACCCGCGGATCGACGGTCGCGGACGTGCCGGGGATCGAGATCGTCGCCGTCGCGACCCTTCGCGAGGCCGTCGAAGCGTCGCTTGCAGGCCCCGGGGACGGGCTCGGCAGGATGGCCACGGCCTCGGCGCGATGCTAAGGTACGGCGGCTTCGGCGCGCCCGAGGGGGTCCGGCGCCTCAACCCCGTGACGGACGACGCGAGGACATCGTGATCCGCAACATCCGGCTGCTCGGCGCGGCCCTCGGGGGTCTCGTCGGGCTCACCATCGCCGCGTCGACGCGTCTCTTCGAGGAGTCGCCGAACGGCGGCATCCTGCTCGGCGCGTGGGTGGTCGCGTGGATCGTCGTCGGCTTCGCGATCCTGCCGTACCTCACGGTCGTCCCGGCCATCTGGATCGTCCGCCAGAGCCAGCAGCTCTCCACCGCGGAGTTCGTCACCGCCGTCGTCGGCCTGCTCCTCGGACTCCTGATGGGGACGCTCCTGGGTCTGCCGCTGTCCGCGCTTCCGGATCCCCTGGGCAACGTGCTCCCGTTCGGCGTCTCGCTGTTCCTCGGCCTCGGGATGCTCGGGTTGACCGTCGCCAAACGCGAGGACCTCGTCCTCGCCGCCGAGGCGATCGGGCTGTTCCGGCCGCCGGCGCGGAACGTCGAAGCGGGCGGCGTCGCCGGCGATCCCCACATCGTCGTCGACACGAGCGCGATCATCGACGGCCGGATCAAGGACATCGTCGAGTCGGGCTTCATCTACGGGACGCTCGTCGTGCCGAAGTTCGTCCTCGAAGAGCTCCAGCACATCGCCGACAGCTCCGACACGCTCCGCCGGAACCGCGGCCGGCGCGGCCTCGACATCCTCGCCCAGATGCAGAAGGAGTCGCCCACCCCGATCGAGGTGATCGACGAGCCGCTGCCCGACATCACCGAGGTCGACGCGAAGCTCGTCGCGCTCGCGCGCGTCCGCTCGAAGGCGATCCTCACGAACGACTACAACCTCAACCGCGTCGCCGAGCTCCAGGGCGTTCGCGTCCTGAACGTGAACTCCCTCGCGAACGCGGTGAAGCCTGCCGTGTTGCCCGGCGAGGAGCTCCGGGTCCGCGTGATCCAGGAGGGCAAGGAGGCCGGTCAGGGCGTCGGCTTCCTCGACGACGGGACGATGATCGTCGTCGAGGGCGGCGTCCGGTACATCGACAAGGACCTCGACGTGTCGGTGACCCGGGTCCTGCAGACCGTCGCCGGCCGGATGATCTTCGCCCAGCCGCGGCTCGACTGACTCGCGCCGCATGGCGGATCCGACCGCGGACGTCGTCGTCGTGGCGGCAGGTGCATCGACGCGGATGGCCGGGATCGACAAGCTGTTCGCGTCCATCGGCGATCGACCGCTCGTGGCCTGGTCGATCGGCGCGTTCGCGGCATCGCGCGCGGTCGGCCGAATCGTCCTCGTGGTCGCGCCAGACCGGGTGGCCGACGTCCGGCGCGCGGCGTGGCTGCCGGAGCGCGCGGCGGTCGTCGCCGGCGGGACGCGCCGGCAGGAGTCCGTCGCGGCGGGGATCGCGCAGCTGGCCGGCGGCAGGCCCGATGATCGCGTCGTCCTCGTCCACGACGGGGCCCGACCGAACGTCGGCGCGGCTGTCATCGAACGCGTGATCCAGGCGACGTCGGTGCACGGCGCGGCGATCCCGGTCGTGCCCGTCGTCGAGACCCTCAAGCGGGTCGCCGACGGCCGCGTGGCGGGCACGATCGACCGAGCCGAGATCGCGGCGGCGCAGACGCCCCAGGGCGTTCGGCTCGGGATCCTCCGCGCCGCCTACGAACGGTTCCCGCCCGACGCGCCCACGACCTTCACCGACGAGGCCGGCCTGCTCGAGGCATGTACGATTCCCGTTCATGTGGTGCCCGGACAGCCCGACAACCTCAAGGTGACGATCGCGGCCGATCTCGGGCGAGCTGCCCAGATCCTCGCCCCGGATCGGCGCCGCGTCGGCTTCGGCGATGACGCCCATCCGTTCGGCCCCGGGTCGCCGTTGGCGCTAGGCGGCATCGACCACCCGGGCGCACCGCGGCTGGCGGGCCATTCCGACGGCGACGTCGTGCTCCATGCGGTGGCGGACGCACTCCTCGGCGCCGCCGGCCTCGGCGACCTCGGGCGGCTGTTCCCGGCGGACGAGCGGACGCCGCGCGGGATCCGGAGCGCGGAGCTCCTCGGGGACGTGCTCGAGCGACTCGCGGCGGCCGGTCATCGCCCGGCATCGGTCGACGTCACGATCGTCGCCGCGCGACCCCGCCTGGGTCCGCGCCTGGACGCGATGCGCGAACGGCTCGCGGAGCTGCTCCACATCGACCGCGAGCTCGTCAACGTCAAGGCCTCGACCGGCAACCTCGCCGGATTCGAGGGCGCCGGCCGCGGGATCGCGGCCCGTGCCGTGGCGACCATCGAGCGAGCGCGATGACGGTCCGGCTCCTCGACACGCTGACGACCGAGACCCGGCCGCTCGAGCCGCTCGTCGCCGGCCGCGTCGGCGTGTACAGCTGCGGCCCGACGGTCTACGGACCCGCCCACATCGGGAACTTCCGGAGCTTCCTCTTCGCCGACGTCCTCGTGCGGCACCTGCGCCGTCGCGGCCTGGCGGTCACGTGGGTGATGAACGTCACCGACATCGACGACAAGATCATCAAGGGCGCCGATGCCGCCGGCCAGACCATCCAGGAGCTGACCGATCACTGGCTCGCGGTCTTCCGCGGCGACGCGGAGCGGCTCCGGATGACGCCGCCCGACGTCCAGCCGCGGGCGACCGGCCACATCGACGAGATCGTCGACCTGATCGCCCGGCTGGTCGACACCGGTCACGCCTATCGGACGGACGACGGCTCGATCTTCTTCCGGATCGCGTCGTGGCCTGCCTACGGCCGGCTCGCCCGGATCGACCCGGAGCAGATGCGGGTCGGCGAGCGGGTCGAGTCCGACGAGTACGCGAAGGACGACGTCCGCGACTTCGCCGTCTGGAAGGGCCCCAAGGACGGCGAGCCGTCCTGGGACACCGCGATCGGGCCGGGCCGGCCGGGCTGGCACATCG
>DASSMI010000020.1:0-12865 GCA_035688935.1 Candidatus Limnocylindrales bacterium
GTGAACCGCGACGGCACCGGCACGCGACGCGTCATCGCCGGGCCGTACGTGTGGTCGTACGGGGAGGGCACCGTCTTCGCCTGGCAGCCCGTCTGGCCCGATCGCTGACGGCGCGCACGTCAAACGGCCGACACCGCGTGATCGGCCCGTAACAGACACCGCCGTCGGTCGTCCTGTCGCCGTTCGCGCCTCACCCCGTTGGCGTCATCACTCCGGAGCTGCCATGCGCCCGCGGTTCCTCGCACCGATCTCCCTCGTATGCATCACCATCCTGAGCGGCTGCCTGGCGGCGGAGCCCACGAGCCCGCCCGCCCCGAGCTCGGCGCCATCCGTGCCGCCCGCCTCGGCCTCACCGATCTCGCCGCCGACCGCTCCGTCCTCGGCCGAGCCGACTCCGCCGCCTGCTGCCACGCCCGTTCCAGCGCCCAGCGGGCTCCGCCCCGACTCGTTCGCGCGGGTCGCCACCGACGGCCTCAGAGTCCGGACGATGCCGTCCACGAACAGCTCGTCGCACAAGCTCGAGCCGCTGCTCTGGAACGAGGCGCTGCTGTTCGTGGTCGACGGCCCGGTCGCGGGGTCAGGCTACGACTGGTACCTCGTCGAGCCGATCGGCGAGGTCGACATCCAGCTCCATCCGGACCCGCCGGCGCCCGGCTGGGTCGCGGCCGCAGCGCGCGACGGAACGCCATGGCTCGCACCAGCGGCGAACGAGTGCTACGAGACGCCACTCGGCTGGCTCGCGTTCGACTTGCTCGATGCGCCGATCGGACTCAGCGGTCTGTCCTGCTTCGGGGATCGCTCCCTGCAGTTCTCCGCGGCGCTGGCGATCGATGCGGGCGGAGGGTGCAACGACATGACGGGCCCCTGGACGATCAGCCCGGCGTGGCTGGGCCCGTGCCACGATCCGGTCTACGACCTCGCCGACCCGAGCTCCGAGCTGACCGACGAAACGCATGCGCTCGAGGTCACGATCGCGCCGTCGGTCGATGTTGGATTCCTCCCCAGGCTCGAACCGGATCAGTGGCTGCTCGTCGACGTCGTCGGTCAGTTCGCTCATCCCGCAGCATCGTCCTGCCGCGCGACGCCGACGGGCGGCGATGGCGAGGGTCCGCCCCGTCCCGAGCTGGTCGTTCTCAACTGCCGCGAGCAGTTCGTCGTCACCTCGCTCGCGGTCCACGTCGACCCGTAGGCGTCGCCTCGGCTCCGTGGCCTTCCGGGAATGATTCGGCGCTTGGCGACGCCAGTAGCCTTGAGCGCGTCCGCGGGGGACGCCCACGAGGACGGCCGTGACCCAGCGCGAACTCGTCGAGCGGGCCAGGCGAGGCGACCATGACGCCTTCGCCTCGCTGCTCCACGGGTCGATCGGCCGGCTCGAGGCGGTGGCGCGGCTCGTCCTGCGCGATCCCGACCTCGCCCGCGACGCGGTCCAGGACGCGTACATCCGGGCGTGGCGCGACCTGCCCGGGCTCCGCGACCCGGACCGGTTCGACGCCTGGATCCATCGGCTGACCGTCAACGCCTGCCTCGACGTCACGCGGCGTCGGCGTCGGAGACCCATCGAGATCCAGCTGACGCCCGTCGGGCCCACCGCGATCCCGGACGAGTCGATGGCGGTCGCCCAGCGCGACGAGCTCGAGCGCGGCTTCGACCGCCTCAGCGCCGATCAGCGGGCCGTGCTCGTCCTCCATTACTACGTCGGGATGTCCATGCCCGCGCTCGCCGCGGCGCTCGGGATCCCGTTGGGAACCGCCCAATCGCGGCTCGGCCGCGCCCTCGTCGCCCTCCGGGCGGCGATCGAGGCCCAGCCCGAACCCACGCCGATCCGCCGGGGACAGACCGCATGACCAGCACCGCGCGCCTCGAACAGGACCTGACCATCTGGCTGAGTGAGACGGCCATGCCTCGAACGCCCGATTACGCCGACGAGATCCTCGACGAGGTCGCCCATATCCGCCAGCGGCCGCGCTGGACGTTCCTCCGGCGCTGGCTGCCCGTTCCGGAGATTGCGTGGAACGCGCCGGTCGGGCGCCGGACAGCGCTCGGAGGCGTGCTGCTCCTCGTTCTCGCGCTCCTCCTCGCGGCGGTCGCGATCTTCGTCGGGAGCCGGCGCCCGCCGATGCCGCCGCCGTTCGGGCTCGCCGCGAACGGACTGCTGGTGTCGAGCCACGACGGCGACATCGTGCTCGTCGACCCGGACACACTGACCGCCCGCACGATCGTCGCGGGGATCTACAGCGACGAGCATCCGCGCTGGTCGCTCGACGGTACGCGCCTGGCGTTCCTCCGGCAGACCGGATCCGGCCAGGCCATCGTGATCGCGGACGACTCCGGTCGGATCCTGGCCATCACGGACGAGTTCGCGAGCCCGGACTCTGACAGCGTCAGGTGGTCCCCGGATAGCCGTCAGATCGCCGTCGTCGCGAACGGCGCGCCTGGCCGCGCGATCTACCTCGTCGACGTCGCGACCGGGCTCACCCGGAAGCTCAAGAGCCGGTACGTCGACGGTGAGATCTTCTGGCGTCCTCCGGACGGCGGCCAGCTGCTCGCCAAGGCGGGCAACTACGGCGAGCGCCTCGGGCTCGTCTCGACCGCGGACGGCGGCATCGCGGACGTGCCGACCGGGAGCTTCGACGGGCACGTCCTTCGAGCGTTGGGCATGACGCCCGATGGACGGCGCGCGCTGTTCCAGGACGACATGGCCGAACGGCCGCAGACGATCGTCGTGGACGTCGAGACGGGCGCGGACATCCACCTGGACGTGGCGTACGGGCACCTCTCCAACGATGGCACGCGCGTCGCCGGGATCGACGTGACCGACGACTCGGGGGGTCGGCTGTGCATCGTTCCGATCACCGGTGGCAGCTGCAACCCGATCGACCAACCGGTCGCGGTCGAGGGCGCGCACGGCGCGGCCCTGAGCTGGTCGCCGGACGATCGCTGGCTGGCGCTCCTCGGCGACACGGTCTGGCTGGTGGACCCCGACGGCATCGTTCCGCCGCGTGAAGTCGCGGCCGATGGCCCGGGATCCTGGCAGCGACTCGCGCCGTGAACGTTGCCCGGAGTAATGGTTCGCCCCCAACCGACGTCATTGATCCGTGACGGGGATCGATCGAATGGATCGCGCCCTGACGACCCCGAGGGAATGGTTCCGGCCCCGCCGACGCCTTGAGTGATGACGCCGGGGATCGGAGGGCGAAAGGAGGGGGCGAATGACGATCACTGACGAACAGGTCCCGATCTGACCGTTGCCGGCGATCCGCCGGCCACCAACGCTCTTGCCTCTGAGGGAGACACCCGTGTCCAGACACCTCCTGCCTCGCCATGCCCTGCGCCGCGCGCGGCTCAGCCGGCCCGTGGCCGCGATCCTCATCGCCGCCTCGTTGGTCATCCCCAGCGTGTCGGCGTCGGCGGCCGAGCCGACCGACATGGTCCTCGAGTGGAATGCCAACGCGATCGTCACGATCCAGAGCGCGAACGGCGCCTCGCCGCCAGGCCTCAACCAGGTGCCGCCGGCGGCGGGCCTCCAGCTCGCGATCGTCCAGCTCGCGGTGTACGACGCCGTCAATGCGATCGACCGGACCCACCAGCCGTACCTGCCCGGGCTGACCGCCCCGGCCGGCGCGTCCCAGGCCGCCGCCGCGGCGACCGCCGCCCACCACGTCCTGATCGGGCTGACACCGTCGTCGCTGCCGCTCGTGATCGACAGCGTCGACGCGATGTACGCGGCTTCGCTCGCGAAGATCCCGGCCGGTCAGGCGCGGACCGGCGGAATCGCCGTCGGCGCTGCGGCGGCCGCCGCGATCCTGGCCAACCGCGCCGGTGACGGCCGGTTCGGCTCGCGGACCTTCCCGGTCGGGACCGAGCCCGGCGAGTGGCGGCCGGTTCCGCCCCTGAACGCGAACGCCTTCTCGTGGGTTGGCGACGTCCGCCCGTTCTCGCTCGGGAGCTCCGACCAGCTCCGCATCGAGGCCCCGCCGGCGCTCGACAGCGCGCAGTACGCGGCCGAGTTCAACGAGGTGAAAGCCGTCGGCGCGCAGACCGGCTCCACGCGCACGCCCGACCAGAACGCGCTGGCGAGCTTCATCGTCCAGAACCCGTTCTCGTTCGTGTACCGCGCGTTCCGGGAGCTGTCGGTCGAGCGCGGGCTGTCGACCGCCCAGCAGGCCCGCCTGTTCGCGCTCCTCGCGACCTCGTCGGCCGATGCGTTCATCGCCTGCTGGAACAACAAGAACGAGTACCTCTTCTGGCGGCCGCAGACCGCGATCCGGCTGGCCGATACCGACGGGAACCCGGCGACCACTGCCGACCCGACCTGGAGCTCGCTCTTCCCGACCCCGGGCTATCCGGACTGGCCGTCGGGCTACAACTGCTTCGCCGGGTCGATGATGCGAACCGGCCGGACGTTCTTCGGGACCGACTTCGTCCACTTCGAGCTGAAGTCGCCCGCCGGCAACCGCTCGTACGACCGGTTCAGCGACTACGTCCGCGACGCGATCAACGGCCGGATCCTCATCGGCTTCCACTTCCGGAGCGCCGATGTCACCGGTGCGTGGATCGGCAAGAAGGCGGCCCAGTGGGTCGCCCGGCACGAGTTCGGGCCCGTCGACTGACGGTTCGACCTCGGAACCTCTCTCGCGAGGCCTCGGCTCTGTTGGGGAGAGCCGGGGCCTCGTCTCGTGTCGCGCCGTCTCGTCGGCGACGCGTCAGGCCTCGGACGGCAGCGGCGCCACCGCCATGAACCGGACGGCCGGGGCTTGGGAGCGGGCGACCGCGAAGCCGAGGGCGACCAACCAGGCCGGCACCGTGATGAAGCTCAGGTTCATCAGCGGCGGGACGAACAGGTTCGCCGCGAAGGCCGCGCCGATCGGGATCCCGACCCAGCCCACGACGCGTGGCAGCGCCGAGGTCCGGACCGCGGTCACGGCCACGGCGACCATCCAGAGTCCTCCGGCGACGTGCGCGCCGAGCCGCGCCCCGTCGACCAGCGCCATCGCGGTCACGAACGTGCCTTGAGCCGTCGCGCTTCCCGACGCGTTCGCCGCGGCGAGCGCGGGCACGACGTGGTACGTGATCGCGTTCAGGACGACGTCGACGCTCAGCCACACGATCCCGAAGACGGTCGCGATCGAGACCAGCGCGGACGATCGGCCCAGGGTCGCCCAGATGCCGACGATCGCCACGACCCCGGTCGCGTGGGCGGCGACCTGGACGGCGCCCGGGAGGAGGACGAGGGCCGGGTTCACGGCGATGACCGGCAGGACGACCGCTGGGTCCTGCGCCTCCGCTGGCGAGATCCCCGCGGCCGGGTAGGCGATGAGAAAGACCGGCACGAGCGCGCCGATTCCCAAGCCGAGCGCGGCGAGCGCCCATCCGATCGTGCGCGAGCTCAGCATGTCCAGCGCCTCCTGCGACGACCAGGCTCTCGACGGCCGGTCGAGGCGAACGTATGGCTGGACAACTCCTTCGTCCACGATATCGTTGTGGTCGATTCACTGTTCTCGAGGTATCGATTGACGTGGAGCTCCGTCAGCTGCGCTACTTCGCGGCCGTCGCCGAGCACGGCACGTACGCGGCGGCCGCGAGCCGGCTGTCGATCGCCCAGCCGGCGCTGTGGCGCCAGGTCCGCGACCTCGAGCGCGAGCTCGGCGTGCCGCTGTTCGAGCGGGTCGGCCGGCGGGTCCGGCTGACGCGCGACGGCGAGACGCTGCTGGCCGGGGCCGGAGCGGCGCTCGCCGCGGTCGATCGGGTCCAGGTCGCGGCCGCGGACCTGCGGTCGGCCCGAGCCGGGACGATCGCGATCTCGTGCGCGTCGCCGCACCTCCGACGCTTCCTGGCTCAGGTGATCGGGGCCTTCCGGCGAACGCACCCCCACGTCGCGTTCGAGCTGACCGAGTACGGCGGAGGGCCCACGCCGGGACGGAGCATCGCCGGGGACCTGCTCGGCGGCCTCGTCGACCTGGCGACTGGGATCCCACGGAACGATCCGCGCTTCGAGGGGTTCCCGGCCTACACCGTCCGCCTCGTCGCGGCGGTACCGGACGACCATCCGTGGCGCGATCGATCGAGTGTCGAGGTCGCCGAGCTCGAGGGCGTGCCGCTCGTCGCGTCCCGGGCCGGAGCCTATTCGCGACGGACGCTCGAGGACGCCTGCCGGCGCGCCGGCTTCGAGCCGCGGGTGGCCTTCGACTCGGCGAGTCCGTCGTCGGTCCTCGCCCTCGGGAAGGCGGGCCTCGGGATCCCGATCACGATCGACGACGCCGTCGACCAGCCGGCGGGACGCCCGTGGCCGGGGATCGTCGAGAGCGGCCGACCCATCGTCGACACGGTCGGGCTGTACTGGCGGGCCGGCGCCGTCCTCTCCCCCACCGCGCGAGCCTTCGTCGACGTGGCTCGCAGCGCGGCCGATCAGGCCCAGGTCGCGATCAGCTCCTGAAGCCGCTCCGTCGCGCGCTCGGCGGGTCGGCCGTGGCTACTCGAGCAGCCGGTGGGATGCTTCGCGGCGATCGTCTCGATCGATCGGCGCGCCGTCGGCCGATCGATCGTAAAGAACCGTGGCGACTCCCGGAACCGGTCGCCGGTCCGGAACGCGTCACCCACGAGCAGCCAGCCGTCCCAGCCGACCGCGATGTGGCCCGGCGTGTGGCCGGGCGTGGGGATGAGCGTCATCCCATCGAGGGTCCCAGGGCCGTCGAGCCATCGGTCGATCGTCGGCGGCGGCATGCGCATGGACATCGCGCCCATCAGCAGGCGGCGGCGCAGCGGCATCCCGGGCCATCCCGTCCGGTCGATCAGCGGCCTCTCGGCGCGGCTGGCACAGACCTCAGCGCCGAACGCCCGGCGGAGGTGATCGGCGCCGCCGAGGTGATCCGGATCGCCATGCGTCAGGACGATCCGCTCGACCCGGACGCCGGCCGATCGCAGCTCGCGCTCGATCGCGCGACCGCGCCCGGGAGCACCGGCATCCACGAGGGTCGGAACGTCGCCGGTGATCAGATGGACCGCCGCGAATCCGCCGGTCGTCAGCCGGTGGAGATCCGGCGTGATGCGTTCCATGCAACGCGGATCCTACTGGCGCCGCGGCTCCGCCCGGAGGAGGTTCGAACCCGCTGCGGCCCCCGCGCGGCGATGCGGCGCAGTCCTACACGACCTCCGGACCGGCGACGGCAGCGGTCGCAGCGATCAACGCCACGGCGTCGGCCGGCGCGGGCTGATCCGCGACCGCTGGTCGCAGTGCATGCGTGTCGCGCGGGCGTCAGGAGGGTCGTGCCGACGGCATCTCGCTCGCTGCGGCCTCGGGGTGGAGCCGAACCGTCGCGAGGAGCTGCTTGAACGCGTTGACGTCATCGCTCCGGTACAGGACGAACGCGTAGCCGCGGCCCCCTTTCGACGTGACGGCGACGAACAGGCTCTGGCCGCAGATCTTCGCCATGGTCCCAGGGGTGCCGTCGATGGAGATCGGCTCAGTGGTCTTCGCACAGGTTGCTTCCCAGCCCGGATCCGCCAGGATCGCTGAGCCCCACTCCGCGCCGGACTTCCCGCCGAGGGGCTGCGACGCCAGGTGGTAGAGCTGAGAATCGTCGGGCTTCTCCCAGATCTGATCGAACGGACACGGATCAGGCTGCCCGCAGTTCCACGGGATGCCGGTCGTCCAGAGCTTCGTCGCCGGCGCGACGTGCCAGCCGGCGGGATACGACGTGGACACGCCGAAGACCGCCGAGGTGAAGCTCTCCGTCAAGGCCAACGCCGAGGGGGACGGCCTGGCGGCCGACGCGCTCGGCGACGACGAGGGCTGGGCCGAGGACGCCGCGGGGGACGGCGAGGGCGACCCGGCCGCACCGACGCCCGGCCCGTTCGAGCCGGGCCGAGACGGCCCGAAGACCGCCAGGGCGAGGACACCGACGACGATCGCGGCTGCCGCCACGAGCGCCTTTGCGGACGCGTTCATGTCATGGAACCTCCGCAGCGCGGGGATGAGCACGCGCCGCTGTCGGGTGGTCTCGATGGAAGTGAGCGCCGCGTGGAGCACCCGGTCGGGCGCCTGCCGCGGAGCTTCCTCGCCGTAGTAGTCGGCGAGCCGTCGTTCGAGGTCGTGGTGAGCATTCATGCCGGCCGTCCCTCGCGCAGCGCGCCTTGGGAGGCGCGATCGTCGGCCTCGACGGCCGCACGGAGTGCTTCGATCGCGTAATGGAGCCGGGACTTCGCGGTCCCGATGGGGATGTCGAGGGCAGCGGCCGCATCCGTCGTGGACAGGCCGAGGTAGTAGGTCAGGACGAGGATCGCCCGCTGGTCGTCGCTGACGCGCCGCAATCCGCGTTCGAGCTGATCGCGATCGGCGAGAGCGGATGCGCGGTCGGCCTCTGCCGGCTCGGCCGGAAGGACCGTGATCTCCGCGCGCCACCGCCGCCGATGACGACCGACATCCGCAGCGGCTCGGACGATCAGACGGTAGAGCCAGGCATCGAACCGCTCGACGTCGCGCAACGTCGGCAGATCGCGCCAGGCCCGGACGAGTGCCTCTTGCGTCGCATCCTCCGCGAGTTCGGCGTCGCGCAGGATGAGGCGAGCGATCGCGTACAACCGATCGACGGCACCACCGGCCAGCACGCTGAAGGCCTCGCGGTCTCCGCGTCGTGCCCGGTCGACGAGCTCCGTCTGCACGCGTCCCTCCCCTCGGAGGCGGCCGATCTGGTCGCCTATACCGTACGGCGGAGCCTCAGGCGGGACGGTTCAAATTCCGCGTCGGGCGGGTCGGGCTCAGTGCGCGACCACTCCCGGCGTCGGGACCGGATCGCCGGCGATAAAGGCGTCGAGGAGCCGGTCCGGGGCGATCACGCCTTCGGGGCCGTAGTAGCCGGCGACCCGCCCGTCCGCATCGAGCAGCACGATCGTCGTCGCCATGACGAGACCCCAGCGCTGCTTGAGCGCGCCGTCCCAGTCGAAGATCACGGGCACGTTGGAGCCGTGGGCGCGGAGGTACGCCGCCGCCGCGCCCGCCTCCGGCTCGCCGGCCGCGACCAGGACGACGTTCAGCTCGTCTTCGTGTCGCTTCGCGGCCGCGAGCAGGGCTGCCGCGTCCGAGACGTCGTCCTGCGGCGTCC
Organism: Candidatus Limnocylindrales bacterium; assembly: GCA_035688935.1. Classification (GTDB taxonomy): domain Bacteria; phylum Chloroflexota; class Limnocylindria; order Limnocylindrales; family CSP1-4; genus CF-46. The sequence goes on from DASSMI010000020.1 coordinate 9,099, forward strand.
CGTCGAGATGCGGCGGCAGCCACGACACGACCGCCGTCCGACGACCGAGGAAGTCGGACGTCGACGCCTCCCCGCCGCTGAGGCGCGGCCCGCGCAGCTCGGGCGCCGGCTGCCCGACCTGGAGCACGGACGTGAGAAGGAGGTTGCCTCGCTCGTCGAGTGGCGGCCCGGCCGCGCCATCTGGATCGGGAGTGGGATCGCCGCTCGCGAGGGCGTCCAGGCTCGCCGACAGCGTCTCGGGGCTGAAGGTCGACGGGTGCACGTCGGCGAACGTGCCGCCGGCCCGCAGGAAGACGAGGGCCGGGAAGGTGTCGAGACCCCACGTCCGGACGATCGTGCCCTCCGGGTCCCGCACGACCGGTGTGCGCACGTCGAGCCAGTCGACCAGGCCGCGGGTCGTGCCGTTCGAGTCGATCGAGACGAAGACGAGATCCATCGTGGACGCCCGCTTCGCAGCCTCGGCGAAGAACGTCTCGGGTTGGGGACCCCACGTGCAGGCGCACCAGATGTAGATCGCCGCCGGCCGGCCACCGAGGTCCGCCGTCGAGAACGACCCGTCGGGCGATGTCCATGCCGGAGGTTGCTCGCCCGTGCGAAGCACGGTGCTCCCCGGGCGCGCGACCTGGATCGATGCCCGGGGTGACGACGTCACGACCGGGCTCGGTGAGGCCGTCGGCGACGGCGTCGACGAAGGCGTCCCTCCGGGAGCCAGCGTCCCGACGGACGTGAAGTTCACCGCCAGGGCGACGAGCAGCACCAGGATCCCGACTGCGGCGATGGGACGGGCCGTCGCGGAGGGACCGCGACCCGCCAGACCCCGCAATGACGATGGCCAGCCCTGAGCCCGGGCCGGCCGGAACCCCGCTTCGACCAACAGATCGTCGAACAGCCGATCCTGGAAGGCCGGCTCCGGGGTCGCCGGCCGCTCGAGAGCGCCGAAGAGGGCGTCGATTCGATCGTCAGTCATCGGTCTGGCCCTCGTAAGACGCTCGGAACGCCTGGCGCGCTCGAGCGAGGAGGGACTCTGCCGCGCTCTCGCTGCGGCCGAGGAGCTCCGCGGTCTCGCGCACGCTCAGGCCGTCGAGGTGACGGAAGATCAACGCCGCGCGCTGAGCGGCAGGGAGGGCACGCAGGGCTCGCTCGATCGCGTCGCGCTCGTCCGTGGCGTCGGCCTCGTCGTCGACCCGGATCTCGGTGACCAGGATCCGGAGCCGGTGGCGCTCATCACGCTCGAGACGGCGGTAGTGGTCCGCCAGCTTGTGACGGCCGATTGAGCAAAGCCAGGTGACGACCTCGGATCGGCCGTCGAACGACCCGCGCCGCCGGACCGCTTCGACGAACGTCTGCTGGGTCAGCTCTTCCGCGAGCGGTCCGGGACCCCCGCACCGGCTCGCGAGGAAGGCATACACCCGGGGCAGCGTCCGCTCGTACCAGGCGTGGAACGCTGCCTCATCGGCAAACGCCGCGCGCAGCTCGTGGAGCGCCGAGGGTCCTCGTGTCGCCGCTGCCGTCGTCGCGTCCATCAGGCTCCCTGCCCGGCCCGCCACCCCGCGGGTCACGAGGTTAGTCGCAGCTGGCTTGGATTTGCCGTCGGTCCACCCAGGTTCCGATTCGATTCCGCGCTCCCCGACAGAGGTCGCGTCCGATAGCCGGCGCCTATCGGTGGATCGAAAACAGGTATTGGAGTTCCCGGTCCGGCCGCGCGTAGAGTCCGCGCCGTCAGACAGGAGGAACCGTGGTCACAACAGCAACCGGCCTCGACCAGGCAGCCCTCGACCGTGGTCGCCAGGCCCTCTTGCGCGGCTGGTCGACGACCGTGGCGCGGGAAGCCAACCTGCTGCTCGTCCGGGCAAAGGGCACCCGGATCTGGGACGTCGACGGGAACGAGTACATCGACTGCACCTCACAGGCCTGGTCGAACAACATCGGCGCGGGACATCCGGCCGTGCTGGCAGCCGCCGCGGCGCAGGCGGAGGAGATCGCCCACGCTCGGAGCAACTACGACACGATCCCGCTCCTCGTGTTCTCCGACCGGATCACGCAGCGAGCTCCGGACGGCCTGAACCGCGTCGGCTACTGCCTCCACGGGAGCCTGGCCGTGGAGATGGCGCTGAAGATCGCGGCGAAGAACCGACCCGGCGCCTCCAATCCGCTCACGCTGTACGACGGCTACCACGGCCGGAGCCTCGCCACGATGGCGGCCAGCTGGCCACACACCCACGATCAGTTCCATCGCCTGATGCCGCAGTTCGTGCGCGTCCCGCAGCCGTACCCGTACCGCGCCCCGGCCGGGATGACGAGCGACGACATCGCCGTCCACTACGCCGATCTCCTGCGCGACACGATCCGCCGCGGCGTCGCCGGTCGTCCGTCGGCGCTGATCATGGAGCCGATCCAGGGCAACGGCGGCCATGTCGAATATCCGCGGCTCTACTACAAGCTGGTCCGGGAGATCTGCGACGAGGAAGGCCTGCTGCTGATCTTCGACGAGATCCAGACCGGCCTGGGACGGCTGGGGTCATGGTGGGCGTCCGACCTGTACGGGGTCGTGCCCGACATCCTCGTCTTCGGCAAGAGCGTGGCCGGCGGCTACCCGCTCGCCGGCGTGCTCGTCCGCGAGGACCTCGCCGGGTTCGAAACGGGCGACGACGCACTGACGTTCGGCCAATTTCCGGTGTCGCTCGCGGCCGGGATCGCGACGCTCGACGTCCTCGAAGGCGAGGGCCTCATCGAGGCCGCGCGCACGAGCGGTGAGTACCTCACGAGCCGCCTCCTCGAGATCCAGGACCGGCACCCGCTGATGGGTGACGTCCGCTGCCCCGGGCTGTTCACCGCCGTCGAACTCGTGAAAGACCGGACGACGAAGGAGCCGGCGCCGAAGGAGGCAGAGCGGGTGTACGACCTCGGCCTGGAGCGGGGAGTGATGTTCGGAACGAGCCGGTACGCCGGACTCGGGAACGTCGTGAAGATCAAGCCGCCTCTGACGATCAGCCGCGACGACCTGGACCGCGTCGTCGATGTCTTCGACCAGGTCCTGACCGAGATCGAAGGGAGCCCCCGATGAACCGCACGCTCGGACCTCGCCGCTGGGCGTCGACGCTCGGCGCCTTCGCCCTGATCGTCGCCGCCTGCGGCGGCACCGCCGCACCCAGCGCGTCCACACCGGCGGCCACGACCGGGGCCTCCGGGCCCGCCGCGTCCGCGGCATCCGCCTCGACCGCCGCGAGCGGCGGCTCGACCTCGTGGTCGCGGGACTACGACGGCACGACACTGTCGATGATCGCGGAAGCGACCCTCAACTCCCAGGTCCTCGAAGGACTCCTTCCCGACTTCACCGCGAAGACCGGGATCACCGTCACGCTCGAGCAGGCGCCCTACGACAGCGTCATCCAGAAGCTGACGCTCGACGCGACGACGAAGCAGGGCGGCTACGACATCGTGTCGCTGCCCTACGAGTTCCTCGGCACGTTCGCGGAGAAGGGCTGGATCTCGCCGATCGACGACCGGCTCAAGGATCCCTCCACGTTCGGTCCGGGCTTCGACCCGAACGCCGTCATCCCGGCCCTCTGGAAGGCGTCGTCCGTGTGGCGCGACAAGACCTACGGGTTCCCGTCGAACAGCGCCGTCATGATGATGTTCTACCGGAAGGACCTCTTCGAGAACGCCGACGAGCAAGCCGCGTTCAAGACGAAGTACGGCTACGACCTCGCCGTCCCGACGACCTGGAAGCAGTACCGCGACGCCGCGGAGTTCTTCACGCGGAAGGC
>DASSMI010000021.1:0-3105 GCA_035688935.1 Candidatus Limnocylindrales bacterium
AGCTCCGGCTCGCGCAGCCCGGCCTCCTGGTCGATCTCCGCGATGTGGCCGGCCTCGACGCGATCGTCGAGACCGACGACGAGCTCCGGATCGGCGCGCGGGCGACGCATCGCCAGATCCACGAAGACCCAACGATCGGCCGCTACCCGCTCCTCCACGACGTGGCTGGCGGCATCGGCGACCCGCAGGTCCGCAACTGGGGCACGATCGGCGGGTCGGTCGCGCACGCCGATCCGGCGTCCGATTGGCCGGCCGCGCTCCTCGCGGCGAACGCGAACGTCGTCTGCGTCGGCGGGGGCGGCGAGCGGGTCATCCCCGCCCGCGACTTCTTCCTGGACACGTTCACGACCGCGATCGAGCCGACCGAGGTCCTGACCGAGATCCGGTTCGGGCGACGCCCCAAAGGCCTGGGCGGCGCATATACCAAGCTCGAGCGGCGGGCCGGCGACTTCGCGACCGCCGGCGTCGCGGCGATCGTCCGGCTCGCGAGCGGCGGGAACGCGATCGAGTGGGCCGGAATCGGCGTCACCGGCGTCTCCGGCTCGCCGTTCGCGGCGACCGACGCCGAGGCGGCGCTGAAGGGGCAGCAGCCATCGGAGGACCTGTTCCGGGCTGCCGGCGCGGCCGCCGCCGCGATGAGCGAGCCGGCCGCCGACGTCCGCGGCTCGGTCGACTACAAGCGGGCGATGGTCGCCGAGCTGACCCTCCGCTCCTTGCGTCAGGCGCTCGTCCGAGCGCTGGCGAACTCGTGAGGAGGTGCCGACGATGACGACCCAGCACATCACGGTCACCGTCAACGGCGAGGCCCGCGAGGCGGACGTCGAACCGCGCCTGCTCCTGGTCCACCTCCTCCGCGACGTGTTCGGCCTGACCGGCACCCACGTGGGCTGCGATACGAGCAACTGCGGCGCGTGCACCGTCCACGTCGACGGCCGGAGCGCGAAATCGTGCACGATGCTCGCGGTCCAGGCGAATGGGTCGGAGGTCCGGACGATCGAGGGGATGGCCACGGCCGCCGGCCTCCACCCCTTGCAACAGGCCTTCTGGGACCAGCACGGCCTCCAGTGCGGCTTCTGCACCCCGGGGATGATCATGCAGGCCGCCTGGCTGCTCGGCGAGAACCCCGAGCCGTCGGAAGAGGAGATCCGCCACGGGATCAGCGGCAACCTCTGCCGCTGCACCGGCTACGTGAACATCGTGAAGGCGATCCAGCAGGCCGCCGGCGAGCTGCGGGCCAGCGAGTCGGCACCGGTCGTGGCCGCGGCCACGGTCGAGGCGTAGGAGTCGACCGATGACCGAGATCGCGCTGAACACGACCCCCGAGGTCGGGGGCATGGGCCACTCCGTCAAGCGCAAGGAAGACCCGCGCTTCATCCGCGGCCAGGGCGAGTACATCGAGGACGTCAATCTGCCGGGCCAGCTCTGGCTCGACATCGTCCGCTCGCCCTACGCCCACGCGAAGATCAAGTCGATCGACTCGAGCGAGGCCCTGAAGGTCCCCGGTGTCGCCGCCGTCGTCACGGGCAAGGACCTCGAGGGCTACAAGCTCCACTGGATGCCGACGCTCGCCGGCGACATGCAGATGGTCCTTCCGGTCGACACGGTGATGTACCAGTCCCAGGAGGTTGCCGCGGTCATCGCGACGTCGCGCTACGCGGCCGCTGACGGCGTCGCAGCCGTGATGGTCGACTACGAGCCGCTGCCCGTCGTCGTCGACCCGAAGAAGTCGCTCGAGGCGGACGCGCCCGTCCTCCGGCCGGATCGCGGGCCGGACAAGCAGACCAACCACATCTGGCACTGGGAGTCGGGCGACAAGGCCGCCGCGGATGCCGCACTGGCGGCGTCCGAGGTCCGGGTCGCCGAGGACATCTACATCCCGCGGATCCACGTCGCCTCGATCGAGACGTGCGGCTGCGTCGCGGACTGGGATCCCGTTCGCGAGCAGCTCACGCTCCACATGACCACCCAGGCGCCGCACGCGATCCGGACGGTCGTCGCCCTCGTCGCCGCCGGCGCCGGGCTACCGATCTACGAGCACAACATCCGCGTGAAGACCCACGACATCGGCGGCGGGTTCGGCGGCAAGGTCCCGGTGTACCCGGGCTACGTCCTGGCAGTCGCCGCCTCGTTCCTGACCGGCAAGCCGGTCAAGTGGATCGAGGATCGCAGCGAGAACCTCCAGGCCGACTCGTTCGCCCGCGACTACCACATCCGGGCCGAGCTGGGCGCCACGAAGGACGGCCGGATCCAGGCCCTGAAGGTCAAGACGATCGCCGACCACGGCTACACCGATGCGGCGGCGGATCCCTCGAAGTTCCCGGCCGGCCTGTTCAACGTGATCACCGGCAGCTACGACTTCGACAAGGCGTTCGTCGAGGTCGATGGCGTCTACACGAACAAGCCGCCGGGTGGCGTCGCCTACCGCTGCTCGTTCCGGGTGACCGAGGCCGTCCACGCGATCGAGCGGATGGTCGACGTCCTCGCCCACGAGATCGGCAAGGATCCGGCCGACGTCCGGATGGAGAACTTCATCAAGCCCGAGCAGTTCCCGTACACGACCCCGACCGGCTGGGAGTACGACTCGGGGAACTACGGCAAGGCGCTCAGCCTGGCGATGGAGAAGATCGATTACGCCGGCCTCCGCCGCGAGCAGGCGGAGAAGCGCGCCCGCGGCGAGCTGATGGGCATCGGCATCTCGAGCTTCACCGAGATCGTCGGGGCCGGGCCGTCGCACAGCTTCGACATCCTCGGGCTGAAGATGTTCGACTCGTGCGAGATCCGGGTCCATCCGACGGGCAAGGTCCTCGCCCGGATCGGCGTCCAGACACAGGGCCAGGGTCACGAGACGACCTTTGCCCAGATCATCGCCGAGGAGCTGGGCTTCCCGGTGAGCGACATCAAGATCGAGTACGGCGACACGGACACCGCGCCGTACGGGCTCGGGACCTACGCGTCGCGGTCCACGCCGGTCGCCGGCGCGGCCACGGCTGTCGCGGCCCGCAAGATCCGCGACAAGGCGAAGAAGATCGCCGCGCACCTGCTCGAGGCCAGCGAGGACGACCTCGAGTGGACGAACGGCAAGTTCAGCGTCAAGGGCTCGCCGGA
>DASSMI010000022.1:0-15111 GCA_035688935.1 Candidatus Limnocylindrales bacterium
GGGATCCGCGCGTCCGCCCCGACGGGATCGAGACGTTCAACCCCACGATGCTGGGCCGGCCGTGGCACAGCCGTGTCGTCCGGTTCGCGGCGGAGCACGGGCTGCCGGCCGTCGGCAACAGCGATGCCCACCAGGCGGTCGCGATCGGGACCGGCTGGACCACGTTCCCCGGGCGGACTGCGGACGATCTCCGGGAGGCGATCCTGTCGGGCACCACCCACCAGCACGGTTCGTTCCACGGGACCGGCCGGCAGGTGGCGACGTTCGGCCGGCAGCTGCAGAAGTACCGCGACGACGCTCGGGCCGCCATCCGGGCGTCCGTCCGTCGCGATGGCACCGGCCGCGACCTGGGCTACCCCGGCGGACGTCACCGGCCCCCGCGCTTCGCCGACGCGTGGCAGGAGCAGCAGACCGAGGCCTCGGCGGCGGACAATCGGGACCGATGAAGATCGGGCTCGTCACGCCGTATGTGTATCCGCTGCCGGGCGGCGTGACCCAGCACGTCCGCTATCTCTACGAGAACCTCCGCCTCCGGGGCCACGACGTCCGGATCATCTCGTCGTCGCACGGCCTCCAGCGCGCGTCCGAGGGCGACATCATCCGGATCGGCAAGGGCTTCTCGCTGCCGGTCAACGGCTCCGTCGGGACGATCACGCTGTCGCCGCGCTTCGTGTCCCAGGTCCGTTCGATGCTCGAGCGGGAGGAGTTCGACCTCCTCCATTTCCACGAGCCATTCGTGCCGTTCCTGTCGCCGATCATCCTCCGCCTGTCGCAGAGCGTGAACATCGCGACCTTCCACGCCTATGGCGGGTTCTCACCGTCGTACGAGTTCGGCAGCCGCGTCATGCGCGGCGAGGCGAGCCGTCTCCACGGGCGGATCGCCGTCAGCGGCGCGGCCAAGCACTTCATCGACCGCTACTTCCCGGGCGAGTACAAGGTCATCCCGAACGGCGTCGACGTGCAGCGGTTCGGGCGCGCGGTCCCGCTCGCGCGCTGGCAGGACGGGACCCGGAATCTCCTGTTCGTGGGCCGGTTCGAACCGCGCAAGGGGCTCCTCGAGCTGCTCAAGGGCTACCGGATCCTGCGGAAGACCGGCTGTGAGTGCCGGCTCCTCGTGGTCGGGGCGGGCCCGCTCGGGCGCGAAGCGCGCCGGTACGTCGCGACACGCCGGCTGAAGGGCGTCGAGTTCCTGGGACGGGTCAGCGACGAGGAGAAGGCCCAGCTGTTCCGGACCGCCGACGTCTACATCAGCCCGGCGACCGGCGGTGAGTCGTTCGGGATCGTCCTCCTGGAGGCCATGGCCGCCGGCACCGCGATCGTCGCCTCGGACATCCACGGCTACAAGGGCGTCGTCCGGCGCGGCCGCGAGGGACTCCTCGTGCCGCCGCGCGAGCCCAAGGCGATCGCGGGCGCGATCGCCAGGCTGCTCCGCGACGACGCGCTCCGGCGCCAGATGGGGGAGGCCGGCCGCGTCCGGGCGACCGAGTTCAGCTGGGAGCGGGTCACCGCGAAGGTCGACGACTACTACGGCGTCGTCATCCGGCGCCTCGCGGCTCGCGGCGAGCTGCCGCCGATGTTCCACGCCGGCGTGCCGCCGTCGCCGCGTTCGGCCGGCGCGGCCGGCGCTCGTGGCATCGAGACCGACACCGGGGCCGACGTCCCGGTCGAGCCGGGCGTCGAGCTCGCGCGCTAGCTAGTCGCCCACCCCGCCGCCCCCAGGGTCCGCGGCGACGCCCGACCCCAGGCCGGGTCGCCCATCCTCGGCGAGCCGCTCGGCGAGCGCGAGCCGCCAGACCCACGCCGAATAGCCGACCACGACCGCGAGGAACACGACCGACGCGCCGAGGACGAGCGGGGTCGCGCTGAACAGCTGGATGGGGACCTTGGACGCGACGTTGTTCACCGGGAACTGGAAGGCGTACAGGTAGCTCGGCAGGAGCCCCTGGTACACGTTCGCGATCGCCGTCGGGAGCGGCAACGCGCTGAAGTTCGGATAGACGATCACGAACCAGGCGACGATCGCCAACAGGATGCCGACGACGAATCGGCGGGCGTCCCGCGTCGTCGCGACGAATGCCGCGATCCCCACGGCCACGACGCCGAACACGAACGCGACCGGCTCGACCGGGATCGAGTCGATCGAGACGAGCGGCGCCTCCCCGAACGTGATCCGGATGACGCCCGCGGCGACGATCGCGAGGACGGCGGTCGCGACGAGCAGGCCCAACGTGAACGTCGAGTCGGCGAGGCGGACGCCGCCCACGAGGACGTCGCGGTCGTCGATCTGGTCCTCGCTCAGGCGGTTGAACAGGCGCGCGATCACGAGGACGGAGATGCCCATCACGACCGCGATCGCGGCCGTCTGCGTCGTCAGGAGGAACTGCGGGATCGTCGGGGCGCAGGCGATCGAGCCGGGGCTCGCCCGGTCGACGCCGACGAACCCGCAGATCGGTCGCGCCAGGACCCAGGCCGCCGCAGGCCCGATGATCGCCGCGCCCGCGGCGAGCCGAGCCAGCAGCCACGTCCGGCGCGAGGCGCCGTGCCACAGCTCGGCCAGGAAGTAGGCAAGCGCCAGGATCAGGAACGGCAGGCTCGTGTAGTAGTGGTACTGGAACGCCGCGCGGTCGATCCGTGCCCATGACACCCACTGGAACGCGTAGCCGACCGTGATGAGCGTCAGCGGGAGGCTCCGTCGCGCGTACGCCTGCCACGCCGCGAACAGGAGCGCCGGCAGCCCCAGCCACCAGATCACGATGTTGCCGGCGTCATAGATCGCCGCCGTCGTGTTCGCCGCGAGCCCTTCCTGGTAGAACCAGACAGGCTTGAGATCGAAGAGCCAGGCCCACCACGGCGACGACGCCGCATGGGGCGTCGCGAGACCGTTGTGGTACTGGTACATCGCGCCGGTGAGGTCGGTGAGGCTCTGGCCGGTGTGGCCGGGCGGCCACCCGGCGAAGAGCACGTGGTTCGCGATGAACGCCCACGGGATGTACGAGACGACGTAGATCGCGACGGGCAGGGCGAGGAGGCACACGAACATCCAGGCGACCGGCAGACCGAGCTGGGCGCCCGGTCGGAGCCACGCGGCCGCGGGCGGCGGCGACGGTGGATCGAGCAGGGCGGCCGGCTCGTCCGCAGCGGGGGCCGGCGCGAGCGGGCCGAACCCCAGGCGGGCCGCCGCGACGAACGCGGCCAGGATGACGACGGACAGCAGCGCGAGGCCGAGCGCGATCTCCAGGGCGTTGACGACGACCGGCCCGAGCTTCAGCGGCGCGGTCGCCTTGTTCAGTCCGATCGCCACGAGCGCGACGAGCCCGCCGGCCGCGATCGGCGCGCCGATCGCGAACCGGATCTCGTCGAGCGACCAGCGGATCGGGTGCATGACGTTCGCGACCACGGCGATCACGGTCAGCGCCACCATGATCGCGACGAACGGGAGGTTCCCGAACCCCGTGCCGGCCGGGACGTTGATCGCGAGGTAGCCCAGGACCGTCGTCATGAGGACCAGCGTGACGATCGCGAGGAACCGTCCGAGCGCGCTCCGGACGAGCACGAGGAACCCGATCCCGACGATCGCGTAGAGCGCCACCCACTTCGAGGCGAGCGCGAGCCCCAGGAACGCTCCGATCAGCGGCATCCCGATCCAGAACGCCCCGCGATGGCGCCACGCTCCCGTCCACAGCGCGGCGAACAGCGTGTATGCCGCGACGATCCCCACGCCCACGTAGGCATCGTTCATGCCGATCCGCGACTGGACGAAGAGCATGCCGTCGGTCAGGCACAGCAGCCCGACGATCAACGCGATCGCGCGGCGCCGGAACAGGATCCGGGCGAGGAGATAGAGGAACGCCGCCATCGCCGTTCCGGCGAGCACCCCCGGCAGCCGCCACGCGAACTCGTGCATGCCAACGTCGACGCTCGCGACGGTGCCTGTCGAGTCGAAGACGAGGATCTGCTGGCGGTCGTCCGTCGGGTCGGGCCGGTTCGAGTCCATCACCCAGGCCGTCGGCGTGAACGGCAGGCGTGCGTCCGCATAGACGGCGTTCGAGGGCGGGCTCCCGTGCGGCTCGATGACGTAGATCGTCGCGGCCGAATCGTCCGGGGTTCGGCCGAGGACGTGGACCATCTCGGAGGCGTCGTCGTAGGCGACGCGGCTGACGTCGCCGGGCATCGCGATCGTGGAGGTCAGCGCCGGGCCGTTCTTCGCCGGATCGCCGCCGACCGCGATGACGGCCAGTCGACCCGGGTCGTCCGTCGCCGGGTCGGGATCGGTCGCGACGTAGAGGTCGGGGCTCTCGACGTCGACGTACGCGAGCCCGCGAGCCGGCTCGCCGACGTCGATTGATTCGGCCACGAACCGGCCCTCGGCGGTGACGAGGTCGACCCCGTTCGCGTCGGCGACCGCGACCCTCGGAAGCGACTCGATCGTCAGGCCGAGAAGCCGACCGTCATCGATCGCCTTCTGGAGCTGTGTCCGAACGGTGCCATCCCGGACCCCGGCGATGATCGTCCGGTCGACGTCCGTCCCCGCCAGCCGGGCCTCGATCGCCTTCCGGTCGCCGCCGGCGATGGAGACGATCACGCCCGCGGCCTTCGCCGGATCGCTCACCGACCCCGGCGTGCCCACGAGCGTCGAGATCGACCCGCCGCGGGCGAGGTCGGCGATCCCGGGCAGCTCGAGCGTGCCCAGGACCTCGGCGGTGGTCGGATCGACGAAGACGAGGTGGTCGTCCGTCGTCGCTGCGACGATCGCGGTGCCGTCGTCCGGCACGAAGAGCCTCTTGATGGACCCGTCGATCCGGCCGAGGAGCTGCGGCTCGCCGACGACGGCCGACGAGCCCGAGGATCGCGCTGCGTCGAGCGCCGCCGTGTCGAGCGTCCAGATCGATCCGTCCGACGTCCCGACGACCAGCCGCTGCGACACCCCGTCGAGGGCGATCGCCGATGCCCCGTCGATCGGCTGGCTCGTGACGAGCTTCCGGGTGTTCAGGTCGTAGGAGCGGAGCTCCGATCCGGTGACGACGTCGACGCGATCGCCGATCCACTTCGCCGCGTCGTCGGGATCCGGCGTCCGCCGCTCCACGACGGCATCGACGACGGGGCTGCCGATCGTGCTCGTCGCGGTGACCCGGTCGTTGCCCCACTCCTCGAGCCCGGCGGCCATCGCGTACTTCGCGAGGTGGGGATGGGTCCACTCGTAGATGTCGTGGTCGATCCCGTACCGCCAGGACTGGAGGAACTCCATCGCCGTCCGGGCGTGGTAGACCTCGTCGAAATGCATCTGGTACGGCTCCGAGAGCCGGAACATCCGGACGCCGAGGATCGCGGCGACGAGGACGGCCAGGATCCAGAGGTCGAGCTTGTCGATGCGGCCGCCGGGCTCGTCGTGGAGGCCGCGCGATCGATCGGGCCGAATGGGCCGCTGATCGAGGCGTGCCCGGAACCAGCCGATCGGTCCGAGCTCGGCGAAGGACGGCGGCTCCGACCACGTGGGGAACGGTGCCGGGCGCGCCGCGACCGCGGCCGGCGCCGCGCCGATCGCCGCAGGACGCGGTCGCGCGGTCGCCTCGCCCGGGGACGACGTCTCGGCCGCCCGCCAGGACTCGCCGGGCCGGACGCCCCACGCCGCGCCCGACGATCGTTCCGGATCGGCGGCCCATGCCCCTCGTCCGTCGTCGTCGCCGATGCCCTCGCCGGCGGCGTCGAGCTCACCCTCCAGCGCCGCGTCGGCGGCGGTCCGGATCTGGACGAACGCCCAGATCGCGGCTGCCAGGCCGACGATCACGATCAGCGTGACGTTCTCCTGCCGGCGGACGAGCGATCCGATGTGGAGCCAGTCGCGGATCCCGGGGTTGTTCGAGTAGATCGTCGTCAGGACGACGTACATGTTCAGGAACGTCGCGACCGACAGGGCGGCGTAGGCGAGCCGCCAGCGGACGGAGAACGCCGCGAGGATCGCGCCCGTGGCGATGAACGGGAAGAGGTACCGCTCGTGGACCCGCGTCGGCAGCATGAAGAACGCGATCGCGAGGATCGTGACGCCGACGAGGATCGTCAGCGGCGTCGGCCGGCGCGCCACCAGCAGGCACACGACGATGAACGCCGCCGCGAGGAGGAACGCCCCGACGTACACCGCCGGGATCGGACCGATCATCACCGCTTCGGGGCAGTTGATCCGGCCCGAGGGATCTGCCGTGTACACGGTGTCACATGCCCACACACCGTTCGCGGCGACACCGTTCCCGTCGACGGACGCGAGCGCCCACGGGTTGTACGCGCCGACACTCGCGTACGGGTAGCCGCCCGCCGTCTTGAAGACCTGGTCGATCAGGCCCGAGTGGAACAGCTCGCCGGGGCCGCCGGGCTCGATGACCGAGAGCCGGAAGGGGTAGCACAGGATGACGGCCGTGGCGAACCCGACGATCGCGGTCGTCACGATCCGGATCGGGCGGTCGGTCCGTCGCTCCCAGGCGAAGAAGCGGGCGAGCGGGCGGCGATCGTCGGGGGCGGCGTCGTGCCGCTCGACGACCTCGTCCCCCGGCCAGAGCGCGCGCCGGATCGTCACGGCGGCGACGATCGGCACGAGGATCGCGAGCTGCGGCTTGATCAGCGCGGCGATCACGGTGAACACGGCGCTTCGCTCGGGGCGGTCGCGCCAGAGCTCGCGGATCCCGAGGAGGAGGAAGACGACCCCGAACGAGTCGACCTGTCCCCACAGCGCCGAGTCGAACCAGCTCACCGGGTTGAAGACGACGAGGATCGCCCCGAGCAAGGCCACCGAGCTGCGGCCGCCGAGCTCGCGGACCATCGACCAGACGAGCCAGCCGAGTGCGACGTCCGCGAGGATCGGCGGGATCTTGATCAGGTCGCCGATCGTCGCCGGGTTCGCGACGAGCTTCCCGACGAGGTACAGGACGTAGAGGTAGCCCGGCGTGTAGTCGTGGAACCCCGGGCTCGAGTAGAACGCGCCGAGGCCGTTCGTCGCCAGGTTCGCGGCCCACGCCCGGAACGAGATGAGATCGGTCCCAAATCCGGACAGCGGGTTGGCCTGTACGATGAAGAGCCGGAAGACGAGGCCGAGCGCGAGGACAGCGACGATCGCGCCGATGCCATCCCGCGTCCCGGTGGTCCGCGTCGGCGCGTCCGCGCCCCGGCTCGGTCCGCCCGACACGCGGCCGGACGTCACGGGATGGATCTCCCCGAACGAGCGTTGAGGTGGACCGCAGGGTAGCACAGGGCCGATCGCAGCCTGCCCGTCAGGACCCGTCGTCCCTGTTCGTCTCGATCGCCGTGGGCTGCGCGCTGATCGCGGCCGCCCTCGTCGTCTACACGCTGTCGCATCCGACTCGCTTCTACAACCACTTCGAGTGGCAGGCCCAGGCCTTCCTCGAGGGCCAGACCGCGATCCGCTACCCCGTCCTCCCGACCGCGACGAGCCCCGGGAACGACTTCTTCCAGGACGTCCTCCCGGTCGCGTCGACCGACGGCGTCGCGCGTGGGGTGGTTCCGTTCCCGCCGCTCCCCGCGGTGGTGCTCGTGCCGTTCGTGGCGCTCTGGGGGCTCGCCACGAACGGCCAGCTCGTCTTCGCGATCCTCGGGGCGCTCGACGTCGGGCTGGCCTGGTGGGTGTTGGGACGGCTCCCGATCCGGCGCTGGGTGCAGGTCGTCGCCACCGTCTTCTTCGCGTTCGGGACGGTGTTCTGGTACGCCGCTCAGATCGGGACGACGTGGTACCAGGCCCACGTCCTTGCCGTGGGTCTTGCGCTCGGCGCGATCGGCGTGGCCCTCGGGGCGGACCCGCACGCCGCGCGTCGCGAGGACGACCTCCCGGAGCCTGACGGCGCGGCGGACCTCCCGGCCGCGGCCCGGCCCGGGCTCGGCCTCCCGACCCTCCGCCCGGACGCCCGGCAGTTCGCCGCCGGGCTGCTGTTCGGTCTTGCCTGCACGTCCCGGCTGACGGTCGCGTTCGCCGCACCGTTCTTCGTGCTCGTCGGCGGCGGCGGGTCGTGGACGCGGCGAGCCTGGTCGGCGGGGCTCGGCGCCGGAATCCCGGTCGCGGCGCTGGCCGTCTACAACGTCGTGTCGACCGGCCACCTGTTCAACCCGGCGTACCAGCATCTGTACGAGCTCGAGGCCAGCTTCTATCGGCCGCTGAACTACCACCTCGACTGGGAGATCGAGGACCTCCGGTACCTGCCGCAGAACCTCGCGATCATGTTCCTCAGCCTTCCCGTGTGGCACCCGACGCAGGTCCCGATGACGCTCGGCAACGGTGCACCACTGTGCTCGTCCGCCGATGCGGTCCGCGGGCTCTTCGACCCGGACTGTCCGCTCCTGCTCCCGCGCGACATCGGCATGAGCGTGCTGCTGACGAGTCCGGCGTACCTGCTGGCGCTTCCCGCGATCCGCTGGGGCTTCGGGCTGAGCCGGCTCGTGTCGGGGGCGGCCCTGGCGGTGCTCGTCGTGGCGTTCGTGAACCTCATGCACTTCAGCCAGGGCTGGGTCCAGTTCGGCTACCGGTTCAGCAACGACTTCGCGCCCTGGGCGATCCTCCTCGTCGCGCTCGGGCTGGAGCGGATCGCCGCGTGGGCTCATCCGCCGTCGCCCCTGACGCCGCCCGTCATCGTCGGCGGTCCGAGGGAGGCCGTCGCGGCCGCGCGACCCGGCGCTGTCGCGGCCTGGTCCGCCCTCGCGCTCGCGATCGGCCTCGTCCTCGCCTCGATCGCCGTCAACGCATGGGGCGTCATCTGGGGGGACGTGCTGGGATGGTGACCGGCGGCCGCCCTCGGGCCTCGCGCACCCTCGGCGGACCGCCGGTCAGCGCCGCGGTCGGCGTCGGCCTGATCGCGTTCGCGCTGGCGATCTGGCGGCTCATGCCCGGCGTCGGCTTCTGGGACACCGCCGAGTTCCAGATGGTCGGTCCCGTGATGGGCACCGCCCACCCGACCGGGTATCCGAGCTACGTGCTCGTCGGCTGGCTCGCCTCCGTCCTGCTGACGCCGCTCGGCGAGGCGGCCCTCCGGATGAACGTGCTCTCCGCGATCCTCCTGGCCCTCGCGACGGGGTTCACCGTCGATCTCGCCCGGCGGCTCACCGGATCGGCGATCCTCGGGGCCGTCGCCGGACTGGGAACGGCCGTCACGCCGATCGTCTGGGCGATCGGGACACACGCCGATCCGCATGCGCTCCATGTCGCCTTCCTGGCGATCATCCTGTGGCTGCTCGTCCGCTGGGAACAGGCCGTCCGGGGCAATCCGGTGGAGCCGGACGACCGGCCGGATGCGTCGGGCCACCCCGATCGGCTCCTCCTCGCCGCGGCCGTCGTCGTCGGCCTGTCGGTCGGGAACCATTCCCTGACCCTGCTGCTGGGCCCGCCGATCCTGCTGTTCGTGCTCGCCGTCGATCCGGGGATCGTCCGGCGGCCCCGGTTCGTCGCGGCGAACATCGCGGCGTTCGTCGTCCCCACCGTCCTCGTCCGGTTCGAGATGATCCTGCGGGCGGGCTGGCTGCGCGCCCCGTTCGTCTATGCCAATCCCAGCACATGGGATGGCTTCTGGTACGTGACGCTCGGGGCCCAATTCCACAGCTGGCTGACCGACCCGTTCGCGAATGCCGGGACGCGCCTGAGGGACCTCGTCGACCTCAGCGCGGAGCAGTTCGGGCCGATCGCCCTGCTCCTGCTCGTCGCCGTCGTCGTGACGGCCTTCCGCCAGCCGCGCTACGCGATCCTCACCGGCACCACGATGGTGCTGACGCTGTTCTTCAACTCCGTCTATCCGGACGGGGCGATCGAGCGCTACTACATCGGCCCGATCCTCATCGCCTGGACATGGCTTGCCGTCCTCGCGCGGACGCTCGTCGACGCCGTTCTCGCCCCGATCGGCGCGCTCGTGGACTCCGGGCGCCGCGGATTCGCGGGACGCCGGCACGCCGCCACCGCGCTGGTCGGCATCGCGCTGCTGCTGCCGAGCGCATCCGCGTTCTCGTCACGCGCGACGACCGTCGACGACACGGGCGACGTGGCGGCGCAGATCTGGACGGACCAGGTGCTCGAGGCGCTCGAGGCGAACGCGGTCGTGGTCTCGTGGTGGAGCTACTCGACCCCGCTATGGTATGCCCAGGTCGTCGACGATCGGCGGCCCGACGTCTGCATCATCGATGATCGCAATCGTCTCGATTACGACCTCGGAGAGCTCAGCCAGGTGATCGACCGCTACCTCGGCACGCGTCCGGTGTACCTGATCCGGAACGGCGACAGCGAGCTGCCGGCCCTCGTCGGCCGCTACAACGTCACCCCGGTCGGGTTACCCTCGGCCGGGAATCTGCTCCGCGTGACGCCGGTCGCCGGCGCCACCGGGCGAGCGGACGACGGCTCCGCCTTGCTCGCGCGCGCACCCAACGCAGCGGGCCCCGCCCGGGCGGAGCGCACCGCCGCTGACACGCCGGCGCTCCGCGAGGATTGCCCGTGACGGCCAGGCTCGCCCGGCTCTCCTACTTCTTCCCCGCCCACAACGAAGAGGCGAACCTCGCCGGGCTCGTCGAGGAGGCGCTCGGGACCCTGCCGGCGCTCGCCGACAGCTTCGAGATCATCATCGTCAACGACGGGTCGCGCGACGCGACCGGACGGATCGCCGACGAGCTCACCGCGGCCAATCCCGGAGTCGTCCGGGCGGTCCACCACCCGACGAACCTCGGCTATGGGGCGGCGCTCCGTTCGGGGTTCCGCGCATCGGCCAACGACCACGTCGCGTTCACGGACGGCGACCGCCAGTTCCGCGTCGAGGACGTCGGGCGGCTGATCGACCGGATGGCCGAGCCGGATTCGCCGGATGTCGTCGTCGGGTACCGGATCAAGCGTGCGGACCCGATCGTGCGGACCGTCTACGCGCGCTGCTACCGGCTTGCGAACCGGATCTTCTTCGGGCTCCGCGTCCGCGACGTCGACTGCGCCTGCAAGCTCTTCCGGCGCGGGGCGCTCGACGGGATCGGCGTCGAATCGGGTGGCGCGTTCTTCTCGGCGGAGCTCCTGATCAAGCTGCGCGCGGCGGGCCGGACGATCGCCGAGGTCGGGGTCCCGCATTACCCGCGAACCGCCGGCTCGCCGACCGGTGCCAAGCCGTCGGTGATCCTCCGCGCCGTCCGGGATTTCTGGCTCCTTCGCCTTCGGATGTGGTCGAACAAGGACCGGGCGCTCCGCCGCGGCGAGCGTCTCCTCGGCTGACCGGCCTCACGCCCGCGCCGCGACCGGCTCCAGCGCGACCGGCCGGACATCGATCCCGTCCCATGCGAACGCACCGAGATGGAGGCAGTTCGGATCCATCGACTCGAACTCCTCGGCCAGCCAGGCCGCGTCGAACAGATCCGCGTCCGCGGGGAGCCGGAGGATGAGATCGCGCATCGGCGCGAGCAGCAGCCCGGGCTCCGTCCCGAAGAACCGCGGCAGCTGATCCGGCACGAGCAGGAGGCTCGCGGCGATCCCGAGCCGCGTCTGGAGCGCCGACACGTCGATGGACCCGATCGGGTTGCGAACGACGATCGAGGACTTGCAGGTCGCCGCCAGGCGCCGGACGTTGCCGAGCGCCACCGCGGCGAGCTCGTCGGTCGTGATCCGCCACCGATCGAGGAGCGGCGGCCCGACCTGTGCGAGCGCCGGCCCGAGGTCGAGCCCGAATCCGACGAGGATCCCGGGCGGCAACATGACTCGGACGGGCTCGTCCGTCGCGAACGGCATCGGCCGCAGGCGCGGCAGCATCGGGCGGATCCCGTCGCGCAGCTCGGCCCACGGCCGGTCCGGATCGAACGCCGCGATCGCCTTCCGGAGCTGTCTCGGGCTCGCGCTCGTCATCCCTGGCCCGAGCCGCGGGCCGGGATGGAACTCGGCGGCCCACTCGGAACGCCGCTTCCGCCCGCCGGCCGAGGTCTTCGTCCTCCGCTTGGGAGCACCTGCATGTCGTGACATGCGGGCATCTTCGTCGGGGCCTCTTACCGGCGGCCCAACGCTCGCTTCACCGTCGCTTACCCGTCCTGCGGGCGCGTCCGGCCTTCTCCCGTCTCGGGGTCGACGTCGAGAGAGTTCACGAAGTCGCGGAAGATGTCCAGACGTGGGTCGACCACCTTCTCGCCGGTCGACTCGAATGCGGACCCCTCGGCGTCGACCTCGCCACCCTCCTCGTCGGTCGCGTCGCCGCCCAGCGCCGCCTGCTCCAGGACAGCCTCGCTCGCGAAGATCCGGCCGCCGGTCCGGACCGCGAGCGCCAGCGCGTCCGACGGCCGGGAGTCGATCTCGAACGTCGCTCCGTCTCGCTCGAGGTGGAGGCGCGCGTGGTACGTCTCCTCGGCCAGCGTCGAGATGACGACCCGGTCGACCCGGACGCCGAGGCTCTCAAGCGCGCTCGCGAACAGGTCGTGGGTCAGCGGCCGGTCGGCCGTCAACCCCTGGAGCTTCATCGCGATCGCGCTCGCCTCCCACGGGCCGATCCAGATGGGAAGGTATCGCTCGTGCTCGGTCTCCTTGAGGATGACGACGTGGCGGCTGGACAGCATGTGGACTCGGACGCTCTCGACCACCATCTCGACGAGTCCGTTCCGCGCGCGTGGCTCCTCGTTGGCCATGCTCGGATTATCCCACGCCGAACCGGCTCGGCCGGGTGTCGCGGCCCGGCCGGCCACCGGCGCCACGCACGACCAGACCGACGAGGACGCCGGCGACGAACCCTCCGATGTGGGCGAAGACCGCGACCCCGGCGTCCACCGCCGAGCCGGCACCGAGCGACATGAACCCGCTCAGGAGCTGGAGGCCGAACCACAGGACGAGGACGACGAGCGCCGGCACGTTGATCAACTGGTAGAAGAAGCCCAGGAACACGAGCGACAGGACCCGGGCGCCCGGGAAGAGGACGAGATATGCCCCGAGGACGGCGGCGATCGCGCCCGACGCGCCGATCAGCGGGTTCGTCGAATGGGGATCGATCAGGACCTGCGTGAGCCCGGCCACCACGCCCCCCGCCAGGTAGAAGAGCAGGTACCCGAACCGTCCGAGCCGGTCCTCGACGTTGTTCCCGAAAATCCACAGGTACAGCATGTTCCCGCCGAGGTGGATCCAGCCGCCGTGGAGGAACTGGCTCGTGATCAACCCCAGGAGCGCCGAGCTCGCCGGCGCCTCGGTGATCCGCGACGCGACGGCGCCGTACTCGGTCAGGAACCGCTCGAGGGCGCGGTCACCCTCGCTCGACTGGATCCACAGCTCCAGGCCGAAGACCGCGACGCAGATCGCGATCAGGGCGTACGTGACGACCGGCCGCCGCCGGGTCGGATTCGCGTCTCGGAGCGGGATCACGGCCTGGGCGAGGCGGCGCCAGAACGGCGCGGGGCGGCCGACGGCTTCGGCGAGCCGCTCGGGGTCGCGCCGGGCGAGCCCGACGGGCCGGGCGTCGCCACGTCGTCGGCGACTCGCTCGAGGCGGGCGCTCATCACCGAGTCCTTCGTCGCCCAGATCAGCGTCGCCGGATCGTCGGCCTCGACCCCCGGGATGACGTACATCCCGCGGACGTCGCGCCACAGGTCGCTCCCGCCGGCCAGCCGGTACTGGGCCACGAACGTGCCCTTCGCCTTGTCGATCGCGACGACCCGGCCGTTCGCGGCGTCCCAGGCGTAGATCAGGCCCGTTCGCTTGTCGCTCGAGGACGCGATCGCCTGATACGTCGGAGCGGCCCGCAGCAGCGTGTCGCCGTCGGGCGCGAAGCTCGTCGTCCCGGGCGCCTGGTACGTCCAGCCGTCGGTGCGACCGCCGACGTACCGGATGATCGTCCCGTTGTCGAGGACGTAGATGTCGCCGTCGATCAGGAGTTGGCGGATCCCCGACACGTCGCGCGCCACCGATAGCCACGGCTGGCCGCTGATCGGGTAGCCGCTGCCGTCCTTCGAGGGCGTGTACGAGAGGATGTTCTGCTCGGACGGATCGACGACGTAGACGTTGTAGAGGCCCGCACTCGCATCGCGGACGAACGTCCCGATCGCCGTGACGTCATCGCCCCAGCCGGCCGCTCCCTCCACCCGCGTCTTCGTCGTCGTCCCGACGCCGCTCTGGTCGCGCGGCCGCCAACGCCAGACGACGTTCTTGCTGTCGACGATCACGAGGTCGCGCATCGGCTGCCGGGCGTGGTAGTCGTACGGCGTCGTGATCAGCTTCGGGATGCCCTCCGTTCCGGCGGGGACCCGGAGCTTCGAGCGGAAGACGAGCGTCGCCTTCTTCGTCGTCGGGTCGACCCGATAGACGGACGAGGTCGCCTTGTCGAGGACGAACGGGACGCCCTGCGGCCCGCGGACGAGGGCGCCGATGTCGAAGGGCGTCTTCTGGCCCGCCGTTGTCAGGATCCGGGCGGGCGCGACGGGGATGACCTTGAACAACTCGTCCAGGCCGCCCACGGCCTTCGCCCGGAGCGGTGCGAGCGTGGTCTCCGGGACATTGGCGGTCCGCGCCGTGTCGAACGCCGTCCACGCGGCCGACAGGAGCTGGTACGCCTTCTGCGGATCGCCCTCGACGAGGTTCACGCCCGGCGCGAACACCTGGTTCAGGCTGTCGTTGATCGTCCGCAGCGCCGCCTCGCCGGCGGCGACCGACGACAGCTCCTCCTTGCCGCCCGTGCCGGCGTTGAACGCGAAGGCGAACATCCCCAGCCCCGACAGGACCACGACGAAGGCGAGGACGGCCAGCGCGGCCCGGCGCTGCGTCTCCCGACGGGCCGCTGCCGGCGTCACCCGCCGGTAGGCCGTCCGGCGATGGGGCAGGAGGTCCTGGGCGCGGTGGACGAGGCCGGTGACCGCGCCACCGGCCGCCGACCGGGCTCGCGTCGCGGACGCCTGGACCGCCGCGACGCCGCCGGTGACGTTGTCCGCGAGCGGGATCGGCGACTTGTCGGGTGCGCCGGCCAGCGGCTCGGCCGGTCGGACCGGGACGAGCGAGCGCGATCGATGGGTCGACGCCACCTCGGTCGCCTCGAACGCGATCATCGCGTCGCTGCCATTGCCTCCGGCAGCCACGAAGCGATGATGGAGATGCTCCATCGCGGGCTGCGGGTGGAGCGTGACCATCGCGTCCTTGAGCTCGTCGGG
>DASSMI010000023.1:0-5486 GCA_035688935.1 Candidatus Limnocylindrales bacterium
GTTCCGCGGCGACGACGTCTTCAAGGAGGTCCGGACGCTGTCGGGCGGTGAGCGCTCGCGGCTCGAGCTCGCGCTGCTCGGGATCATGCCGTCGAACCTGCTCCTCCTGGACGAGCCGACGAACCACCTCGACATCCCGGCCCGGGAGGCGATCGAGGGCTTCCTCACCGAGTCGCCGGCGACGATCCTCGTCGTGTCGCACGACCGGCGGCTGCTCGAGACCGTCTGCACGAGCCTGTGGGTCGTCGACGACGGGCTCGCCGTGCCGTTCGCGGGCGGCTGGCGCGACTGGCGCGCGGCGGTCGCCGACGGGTGGACGGCGCGCGAGGCGGCCGAGCGCGAAGCGGCGCGCCTCCGAGCGGGTTCCGTGCCGAGTCCGGCCGGCTCGAGCGGGAACGGACGGGCGCCCGCGCGGACGGCCGTCGTCGCGCCCGGCGCCCCGAAGGCGCCCGAGAACCGGGCGTCGATCGGCGTCGCGGCTCGGCCGGCGGGGGCACGCCGGGAGAAACTGTCGAAGGACGCGTACCGCCGACAACGCGCCGCCGTCGACGCGGAGCTCACGCGGCTCGGGCTGCGGAAGACGCAGCTCGAGCTGGCGATGGCGTCGCCGGCGATCGCCGCGAACTTCGTCGAGATGCGGCGGGTCACGAGCGAGCTGGCCGACGTCGAGGGGGCGCTCGCAGCCGCGGAGGACGCCTGGCTCGAGCTCGAAGATCGGGCGCCGTGATGCGGACGATCGGGCTGACCGGGCCGATCGGGTGCGGCAAGTCGACGGTCGCCGGCTGGCTGGCGGACCGCGGCGCGATCGTCATCGATGCCGATCGCGTCGCCCGAGAGGTCTCCGCACCGGGTGAGCCGGGCCACGACGCCGTCCTCGCCGTCTTCGGCGATGCGGCCCGGGTCGACGACGGGACGCTGGACCGCGCGGCGCTCGCCCGGATCGTGTTCCGCGACCCCGACGCGTTGCGTCGCCTGGAGGCGATCCTCCATCCGCTCGTCCGCGGCCGGATCCTCGCGGCGATCGAGGACGCGCGGGCGTCGGGCGCGCCGGCGGTCGTCGTGGAGGCGATCAAGCTCGTCGAGGGCGGCCTCGCGACCCTGTGTGACGAGACCTGGCTCGTGACCTGTGCGCCGACGGTGCAGCGCGAACGCGTCCTCGACCGCGGGCTCGAGACCGACGACGCCGACCGACGGATCGCGGCGCAGGCCGGCCTCGTGGAGCGAGCTCGGCCGATCGCGACGCGGGTGATCGACACGTCGGGACCGATCGCCGACGCCCGGTCGCGTGTCGCGGCCGCGTGGGCCGCCGCCGTCGAGACCGAACCGACATGAGGTGGCCGCCCGACCTGCGAGGACAGGTCGGGCGGCCGGGAGGCCGCGCCGGGTCAGCGGCGCGAAGGCGTGGCGGACCCCGTGGCGGCGGGGTTCCGGCGCGGCGGGGGAGTCGGGGTGGCTACGGAGCGATCGGACCGCTCGGCGCGGGGCTTCCGGCGGGCGGGGCCGGAGTCGAGGGCGTCGCGGTCGGCGCCGCCGTCGGGATCGGGCCCTTGCCGGGCGGGAAGTTCTCCGGGATCGGGAGGCCGTAGCGCTCGATGATCAGGTTCGTCGTCTCGCCGAGCTTGCTCGCGTCGGCGAACCGGACGTCGGCCTCGGGCCGCATGACCATGCTGAACTGAGCGTTGCCGGCCGCCTGGAGATGGGTGATCTCCTCGGCCTGCGCGAGCGTGGCCTTGACGATGTAGCTCGTTCCGGCCTTCGCGAGGATGACCATGTTCTGGTACGTGATCTTCGTCGCCTTGTCGGTGTAGTAGAGACCCTCGGTCATCAGGTCCTGCGGGACGTTGACCTGGGCGGAGAGGAAGACGTCGACCGTCATGCCCGGCTGGATCAGGCCGCCGACCGCGCGGTCATCGGGAACGGTCATCGCGACGGCTCGCCAGGCCTCGGAGTCGGGAGCGACCGTCTCGCCCGGCTGGAGGATCGAGAACTGTCCGCCCGTCGTCGTCGAGGCCACCATGTTCGTGGTCAGCATCTGGCCCTGGAACACGGTCACGGCCAGCACGCGCCCGACGACGTCCTCGGTCTTCGTGTAGGCGATCGTCGGCGCGTTCGTGTCGTCGACCGGGATCTTCCGGATCACGACATCCTCGGCCTCGACCGGCTTGCGCGCCGGGATCGGCCGGGTCGCGACGACGACGTCGGTCGTCGCCAGCGAGCCCTGACCGGCCTGCTGCTGCGCCTGGTTGATCAGGAAGAACGCCGCTCCGCCGGCGGCAAGGGCCAGGACGACCCCGATGATCACGATCCAGCGACCACGCTTGCTCGGGTCGCGGTACTCCATCTCCACGGTGTTGTGCCTCCCAAGGTCCGGGTCGGCCGACTGGCCGCCCGCGTCATCGGATGTGCCGTGCCCGTCCGGCTAGGTCCAGGGCACCAACTTCGCCACCTGACCGCGGCGCAGTCGGGAGTCATTGGGGTCGGCGATCATCGGCGTGATCGCGTAGGCCGAGATCGAGTTCGAGGCGTCGGACTTGACGGTCGGCATGTTCGTGATCCGCATGACGGCGAAGCCGACGATGTCGACGTACGCGTCGCCGCCGGACGCCGTTCCGGGCTGGACGCGGACCGTCAGGTCCATGAGGTGGGTGACGCTGCGACTCGTCGAGTCGCCGTTCATGCCGGTGGCCCGGACGGTGAAGTGGTAGTCGCCGATCGCCATGGTCCCGGTGTTGATCGAGAGGGTGGTCGACGACCCGTTCTTGCTCGGGGTCACGGTCGATGAGCCGAACGTGATCGCGCCGACGCCCGTCGGCAGCGGGCTGTCGACGCTGAGCGTCACGGGGTTGCCGAAGTTCGTGTTCTTGTTCGGCGAGTTCTGGAGCGTCAGAGTGAACGTCACCGTGTCGCCGGCGTTCGTCGCGTCCAGCGACGAGGCGTCCGACGTGAACGAGAAGTCGCGCGTGACCGTTCCGATCTGGAGGGTGATCGGCGTGTACTTCGTCGTCAGGTACGGCGCGCCCGCCTGGCCACGGATCCACAGCGCGTAGATCCCGGGCGTCGCGCCGGACGTCGTCGCGTCGGTGATCGAGACGCTCGTCCCGTTGCCGAGCGACGGGTTCACGCCATTCGGGGTGTAGGTGAAGGGGTCCGAGCCGGTCAGCGTGCCGAGGACCATCGGGTTGGCGGGGTCGAGGGTGTCGGCGAGGGTCGCCAGCGTCACGAGACCGCTGAACGCCTGGTTGCGGCTCACCTTCAACGACCCGACGCTGGCCGTCGTGCCGGACGTCGGCAGGATGATCGTGCCCGGCGAGCCCACGGCGAAGTCCGGGATCGCCATGACGTCGCCGGGGTAGACGGCGACCATGATCTCGTCGCCCGGGACGAACCGGTCCATCGCCGCATCGATCGCGGCGCCCGTCGAGTTGCCGCTCATGATCCCGACCTGGTCGTTCGCATCGGGCGGCGTGATCGCGGCCGGGAATTGCGGCCCGGGGTAGCCGCCGTTCGTGATCCAGTTCGACTCCATGCCCTTGAGCACGTTCGAGCCGGTCCCGGACGTGACGCCGTTGTAGAAGAGCTGCGACGTGCTCGACTGGAAGTTCCGGATGTCGAGGGCGATGAAGCCGCGGAAGTCGGCGCCGTTGCCGGGCTGGGCACCCTGGCCGAGGATCGCGATGACCGGGCCGTGGTTCGCCGGATCACTCCCGGGGTTGGAGGCGTCGAACGCGCTGCCCGCGTTCGGCTCGACGCGGAGCGCGGAGTTCGCGTCGGTGCCGAGGCACGACGTATCGGCGGTGGCGAAGAAGTCCATGAACTGCGTCTCGTCGTCGACGCACGGGTACGCGTTCGAGGAGGCCGGGCCCGGCGCGTTCACGTACCGTCGGACGGCGATCGGCAGGGCGTACCCGATCGACTTCGCGCGCGCCTGGCCGCGGATCATGCTCGACGACAGGCCGACGGCCCGGCCGAACGTGTAGTTGATCGCGTTCTGGACGGCGACACGAACCTCCGCGCCGCTGAACAGGATCCCGTTCGTCAGGTAGAGGGGATCGCCCGCGTGGCCACTCTCGTACTCCGGCGTCGCGGGCGGGAGCGACGGGGTGATGCCGTTCGGGGCGTGACTGAAGTTCGAGGCGAGGACCGCCCGCGCGATCGTGTCGGCCTCGGTCTGGGAGTGCCCCTGGATCAGGGCGTTCGCCGCGGCCAGGGCCGCCGCATCCGCGGAGTTCTGCAGGAACCGCCGCTCGGCGTAGAACCGGCCGATGTCGAATGCCAGCCCGGCGGCGGCAAAGATCGCCGTGATCGAGAGGGCGAAGATCACGATGACCTGACCCTTGTCCGGGCGGGTCCCGCGCCGGCCGGCGGCGCCGCGGCGCATCAGTTGATCACCATCGTGACCGTGCCGCCGAGACCCATCCGGCCGTTGGCATCCTTCGGCAGGAGCGCCGAGATCAGCGGGATGATCAGGTCCTGGTGGTACGTCGCCGTGACGGTGATCCGGTACCCCGTCCGCGGGTCGCTGTCGGTCACGCCCGACGGGAGCTCGTACGTGATGACGAGATCGCCGTTCGTGTAGGTCAGGCCGGACTGCGTCCAGGTGCTTCCGGTGGTGAACCGCGGCGACGTCGTCGACAGTCCGTTCATCGACGACTTCACCTGGTCCTTGATCGAGTTGTTGCGGGCGAGGTCGTTCTGGGACTTCGTGAGCGACCGGTCGTAGACGTAGATGGTCCCGAGCCGAGCCGCGTCACGCGCGGCGTTCGTCATCGTGACGTACGTGTTGAAGATGAAGCCGAACTGGATGATCCCGAGCAGGACCAGGAACAGCGGCATGAGGATCAGGGAGAACTCGACGAGGCTCTGGCCTCGCTCGGGCTCCTGACCGCCGGCCCCTCGCCGACGCGTCTCCGGGTGCACCAAGCGCACGATTGCGCATCACCTCCGCCAAGATCGGTGAACGGGCTGAGTGTCGGTTCGGCCGTGGGTGGCTCCCATGGCCTATTGGTCCCGGAGCCCTTACCCCTGCCGTACGCGCGGCGCCGTCCCGAGCGCTCTCCGACGTGCTCTCCCTCGTCGAACGCCTGTTCGATCTGCTA
This sequence comes from Candidatus Limnocylindrales bacterium, assembly GCA_035688935.1. GTDB lineage: Bacteria > Chloroflexota > Limnocylindria > Limnocylindrales > CSP1-4 > CF-46. The sequence goes on from DASSMI010000023.1 coordinate 5,097, forward strand.
GACTTCGACCCTCATGCCCGACTTCCGACTCGTCGCCCCGTTCGAGCCCACCGGCGACCAGCCGCAGGCGATCGACCGGCTCGTCGACGGGCTCGGCCGGGGACTCCGCCATCAGACGCTGCTGGGGGCCACGGGCACCGGGAAGACGTACACCATCGCGAAGACCATCGAACGACACCAGAAGCCGACGCTCGTCCTCGCCCACAACAAGACGCTCGCCGCGCAGCTCTACGCCGAGTTCCGCGAGTTCTTCCCCGACAACGCCGTCGAGTACTTCGTCAGCTACTTCGACTACTACCAGCCCGAGGCGTACCTGCCGCGGAGCGACACGTACATCGAGAAGGACTCGTCACGGAACGACGAGATCGACCGGCTGCGGCACGCGGCGAC
>DASSMI010000024.1:0-6269 GCA_035688935.1 Candidatus Limnocylindrales bacterium
GGAGCGGCGTGTACACGGTCCGCCCGACGGGGACGTCGACCTTGTTCACGCACAGCCGCTCGAGCGCGGGGAGCGCGCCCGGCCCGGTGACGTCGAAGATCGCGAAGGCGGACAGGTCCACGAGCCCGGCCCGGTCGCGCATCGCGAGGTGCTCGGCGTTGATGATCGGCGACCACCAGCGCGCGTCCCACTCGGCCTCGCGCGGCATGACCCGGTCGCCATATTCCGCGAGGAGCCCCTCGTTCGCGCCGTACCAGAACGGGCGCTCCCACCCCGCCGCCTCGAAGAACTCGGCCTTGAGGTCGACGTGGCGGTCATACGCCGGGGACAGCCGGATCGGCCGGTTCGAGGCCCACTGCTCCATCGGGTGGACGATGCCGTAGGTCTTGTTGTAGCCCTCGGTGGCTCGCGCGGCGATGTGCTGCGCGGTGTGGTGGTGGTCGTAGAAGCGGGCGATGTCCGAGCCGTGCGGATCGATCTCGGGCTCGCCGTTCGTCATCCACTCGGCGACCGTCTTGGCGATCCCAGGCGCCTCCTTGATCCAGACCGCGGCCACGGACCAGAGGTTCTTCACCTCCGGTGTCTCGCCGATGATCGGGTTGCCGTCCGGCGTCAGCGACAGGAGGCCGTTGATCGCGAGCTTCACGCCCGCCCGCTCGTCGCCGACGATCTCCGGGAACAGCTCGAGCGAATCCTCGAGCTGCGGGTCGAAGTCCTCCTTCGTGAACGGCAGCATCGTCGGCGACAGCGCCGAGGCGGCGATCGACGGGATGTCGTCGGCGTCCATGAGGATGGCCCGGTGGGCATACGACCCGATCTCGAAGCCCGTCCCGTGCTGCCGCTCGTACATGTTCGTGTCCATGTCGCGGACGATCGGGAAGCCGACGTCGCCCGTCGTGTGCTCGAACATCTCGACCGGCCCGATGTCGATCATCTGATGGACCGCCGGCGTCAGCGGGATCGACGCGCCGGCCATCTTCGCGATCCGCGGGCTCCAGACGCCGCAGGCGATGACGACGTAGTCCGTCTCGATCGATCCGTTGTCCGTGTGGACCCGCTTGACCGCGCCGTTCTCCACGTCGATCCCCGTGACCTCGACGCTGGCCGCGACCGTGAGCGCGCCGAGCTCCTGGGCCTTCTGGCGCATGAGCGTGCCGGCCTGGAGGGAATCGACGACGCCGACGCCCGGCGTGAAGAAGCCGCCGAGGATCACCGACTCGTCGATGAACGGGACCTTCTCCTTGACCTCGGCCGGCGTGAGGATCCGCCCGCCCTCGACGCCCCACGACCGGGCCGACGCCATCCGCCGGTTGAGCTCGTCCATGCGCTCCGGCGTCCGGGCGACCTCGATGCCGCCCGTCTCGCTGTAGACGCCCAGCTCGCGGTACTGGCGGGCGCTCTCGATCGTGAACGCCGCCATCTCCTTGGAGTGGTCGACGAGGAAGATGAAGTTCGAGGCGTGACCGGTGGAGCCACCGGGGTTCGGCAGGACGCCCTTCTCGAGGAGGACGATGTCACGCCAGCCGAGCCGGGCGAGATGCCAGGCCATGCTGTTGCCGACGATGCCGGCCCCGATGATGACGACGCGCGCCCGCGTCGGGAGTGAGCTCATGTCGAATCTCCACGGTGCGCTGGGTGCCGCGCCGTCCTGCCCTCCGCGGCGCGGACCGGAGCCGCGGCATGCCGCGGGTTCCGGGTCGCACATGCTACCGCCCGGCGGAGTGACCTCGGGGGTCGCTGGGCTCGTCCGCGGTGCCCTGTCGGGACCGCCGATGAGGGGTGCCCAAGCCGTCGGTGGTGGTGTACCGTCGCCCGCACGCCTCGCGTCACTCGCGCTTCGCAGGAGGATGCCGTGACCTCAGTCGTCGAGCCGTCCGTCGTCCCGGCGACGTCGCCCGGGCCAGCTGCCGGGTCGGCGCGGGACGCCGGTCGGGCCACGATCTCGGTCCGTCACCTCTGGAAGGTCTTCGGCCCGGCGGAGCCGAAGCTCGCCCGGCACGGCGGAGGCGTGCCGTCGGTCGACGCGGTCGAGTCGACCGTGAAGCAGTACGGCGGCACGATCGCCGTCCAGGACGTGACGTTCGACGTCGACCCCGGCGAGGTCTTCGTCGTCATGGGCCTGTCCGGATCCGGCAAGTCGACCCTCGTCCGGTGCCTCACCCGATTGATCGAGCCGACGCTCGGCGAGGTCGAGCTCGATGGCGAGGACATCCGGAAGGCGAGCCCCGATCGGCTGCGCGACCTGCGCCGCCGGCAGTTCTCGATGGTCTTCCAGAACTTCGGCCTGCTGCCCCATCGACGCGTTCTCGAGAACATCGCCTTCGGTCTCGAGCTCCGCGGCGAGGCCAAGACGGCTCGGCTCGATCGCGCCCGCGAGATGCTGGGGCTGGTCGGGCTCGACGGCATGGCGGACCGCTATCCGGACCAGCTGTCGGGTGGTCAGCAGCAGCGCGTCGGGCTCGCCCGGGCGCTCGCGAGCGACCCGGAGGTGATGCTCCTCGACGAGCCGTTCAGCGCCCTCGATCCGCTGATCCGGCGGGACATGCAGAACGAGGTCATCCGCCTCCATCGCGACCTGAAGAAGACGATGGTCTTCATCACCCACGACCTCGCCGAGGCGCTGAAGCTCGGCGACCACGTGATGATCATGCGCGGCGGCAAGGTCGTGCAGATCGGCAAGCCCGAGGAGCTCGTCGCGCGCCCGGCCGACGACTACGTCGCCGACTTCGTCCGCGACATCCCGAAGAGCCACGTCCTGACGCTCCGCTGGGTCATGCGACCGGCGACCGCCGACGACCCCGTGGATGGCCCCGTGTTCGCGCCGGACACGGTGATCCGGAACGCCGTCCACGCCGTCGTCGGGTCCGAGAAGCCGCTGCGCGTCGTGGAGGGCGGGTCGCTCCTGGGGTTGGTGGACCGGGCCCACGTCCTCGAGGCGATCGCGGGCGACGACGTGGTCGCGGATGCGGGTCCGGTGGATGGTCGCGGCGGGCCGCCGGCCGGCCGCTCGAGCGCCCCGTTCATCGACGAACCCACGGAGGCCACCGCCCGCTTCCTCGCCGACTCGGCCGTCAATCCGGCGCCGCCTGCCCCAGACCGATGACCGCGATCGCCCTCCCGGCGCGTGCCCGCCTCGACCCGCGCGAGAGCCGCCGGATCGCACTGATCGGGCTGCTCGTGGCCGGGGTCCTCCTGTACCTCGTCTTCCGCGGGACGGGGACCCTGCCGATCAACGAGGACTCGCCGGTCTTCCGGACGCTGACCGATGCGCGGAACACGATCCGCGACGATCGCCCGCCGCTCCTCGAGGCCATCGGCGCCCTCAAGGGCCCGGTCGGCTGGCTCGCCACGACGATCATCAACGCGCTCCAGTACGTCGGCTGGCTCGGCGTCGTCGGGCTCGCGACCGCGGTCGGCTGGCTGACCGGCGGCTGGAAGCTCGCCGTTCTCGCGCTCGCCGGGCTCATGGCGGTCGGAGCGCTCGGCCTGTGGGACCTCAGCATGGCGACCCTCGGGCTGACGGCCGCCGCGGTGATCCTGTCGCTTGCCGTCGGCATCCCGCTCGGGATCCTGGCCGCTCGGAACCGCCGGCTGAACGCATTCCTCACGCCGATCCTCGACGTCATGCAGATCATGCCGGCGTTCGCCTACCTCGCCCCGTTGACGCTGTTCTTCGGGATCGGCGCCGGCGCGGCGGTCATCGCCACGATGATCTACGCGATGCCAGCCGCGATCCGGATCACGGCGCTCGGGATCCGCCGGGTGCCCGCGACGACGGTCGAGGCGGCGTCATCGCTGGGCGCCACCGGCTGGCAGCTCCTGCGCAAGGTCCAGCTGCCGCTCGCCCGCCGGGTCATCGCCCTCGCGGTGAACCAGACGATCATGCTCGCGCTCGGGATGGTCGTGATCACCGTCCTCATCGACGCGCCCGGGCTCGGCGTGCCGATCTACCGTGCCCTGTCCGGTGGCCGGGTCGGCGCCGCGTTCGAGGCGGGCATCGCGGTCGTCATCCTCGCGATCGTCCTCGACCGTCTGACGGAGCGGCTGAGCGTCCAGGCGGAGGTCACCCCGAACGCAGTGGTCGACCGGGCGGCCGAACGCCGCGCCCGGCGGATCCGGCTCGGGATCGGCGCCACCGTGGCGATCGCCGCGATCGCGATCAGCCTGAACATCGACCCGACCTTCCCGTCGGCGATCGGGATCTCGCTCGCGGGCGGCGTGAACGACGCGGTCGAATGGATCAAGGACAACCTGACCCAGGCCACCGAGGCGATCAAGACGGTGTTCAGCGTCGTCCTGCTGAACCCGTTCCAGGGCGTCCTCACGTCGAGCCCGTGGTGGCTCGTCCTCGCGTTCGCGGTCGTTCTCGGGTGGATCGTCTCGGGCGTCCGGCCGGCGATCACGGCCGGGGTCGCCCTCGTCGCCATGGCCCTGCTCGGGCTGTGGGAGGACTCGATGGTGACGCTGGCGAGCGTCCTCGTCGCGATCCTCGCGTCGCTCGTCATCGGCATCGTCCTGGGGATCCTTGCCGCCCGCAGCCGGTGGTTCTCGGCGGTGCTCCGCCCGATCCTCGACTTCTTCCAGACGATGCCCTCCTTCGTGTACCTCCTGCCCGCGGTGGCGCTCTTCGGACCGTCGCGCGTCACCGGCATCTTCGCGGCGCTGATCTACGCGGTGCCGCCCGTGATCCGGCTCGTCGAGGCCGGGCTCCGGGCCGTCCCGTCGACGCTCATCGAGGCCGGCACCGCGGCGGGCGCCACGGAACGCCAGCTGCTCACCAAGGTCCGCCTGCCGGCGTCGGCGCCGGCCCTCCTGTTGGCCGTGAACCAGGGGATCGTCATGGTCCTCGCGATGGTCGTCGTCGGGGCGCTCGTGGGCGCCGGTGCGCTGGGCTACGACGTCATCGCCGGGTTCGCCCAGAGCGAGGACTACGGCAAGGGGCTCGCGGCGGCGATCTCGATCGTCCTGCTCGGGATCATGCTCGACCGGATCACGCAGGGCGCGGGCAACCGCCCACGGCTCCGGCAGGCGGCCGGTTGAGGGGGGTGCTCGCCGGTTGACGGCGGCGCCTCGCGGCGACGGCGCTTGTCGCGATGGCGCATCATGCGCGAGCGCTTTGGCTCCGCCGAGGGGCAACGCGGACCGCAGACAGGCGCCAGCCGGATCGACCAGACGGCGAGCCGGCCGAAGAGGAGGAGCACCGTGAGGAGATCAACCAGCCCGCTCCTGCGCATCGGCGCGATGGCGGCGATCGCCGTGATCGTCCTGGGAGCGTGTGGCGGACGCAGCGGAGCGAGCTCGTCACCGGCAGGGAGCACCGGCACCGGCGCGGGCGCCTCGAGCGGCGCCTCGGCACCGGCCGCGGCCGGCAACGTCAACATCGCGATCAACCCGTGGGTCGGCTACGAGGCGGACGCCGCGGTCGTCGGCTACCTCATCAAGTCGAAGCTCGGCGGGACCGTCACCGAGAAGAACCTGAAGGAGGAGATCTCCTGGCAGGGCTTCGAGAGCGGTGACGTCGACGTGGTCCTCGAGAACTGGGGCCATGCGGACCTGACGAAGACGTACATCGAGGACAAGAAGGTCGCGGTCGACGCGGGCCCCACCGGGAACAAAGGGATCATCGGCTGGTACGTCCCGCCGTGGCTCGCCAAGGAGCATCCCGAGGTCCTCGACTGGAACAACCTCAACAGCGTGGCGGCCAACTTCAAGACGACGGAGTCCGGCGACAAGGGCCAGTTCCTCGACGGAGACCCGACGTTCGTCACGAACGACGAGGCCCTGATCACCAACCTCAAGCTGAACTTCAAGGTCGTCTACGCCGGCAGCGAAAGCGCCCTGATCGAGGCCTTCCGTGCCGCCGAGAAGAACAAGACCTGGCTGATCGGCTACTTCTACGAGCCGCAGTGGTTCCTCGCCGAGGTCCCGCTCGTCCGGGTGAAGCTGCCGCCGTACACCGCCGGCTGCGACGCCGACCCCAAGAAGGTCGCCTGCGACTACCCGGATTACATCCTGAACAAGATCGTCAGCAAGAAGTTCGCGGACAGCGGCAGCTCGGCCTACACGCTGATCAAGAACTTCAGCTGGACCAACGAGGACCAGAACTCGGTCGCGGCCGCGATCAACGCCGGCAAGACGCACGACGAGGCCGGCAAGGAATGGGTCGACGCGAACGAGGCGAAGTGGAAGGCCTGGATCCCGGGATCCTGACCGTCCGTCCGTGACCCGCTGGCCGGCGCCCCGGCGCCGGCCATCCCAACCCCGACCTG
>DASSMI010000025.1:0-13577 GCA_035688935.1 Candidatus Limnocylindrales bacterium
CGCGCTGCCGATCGTGGTCGTGATCGACGACGGCAACGGCTACCGATCGGTGTACGCGCACTTCCGCGAGATCCGGGTCAAGGTCGGGCAGCGCGTCCGCGCGGGACAGCTCCTCGGGTTCGAGGGCGCCACCGGGCACGCGTCGGGCTGCCACCTCCACTACGGGCTGTTCAGCCCGTACGAGACGAAGCGGTTCGGTCTGCGCGACGACATCCGGCGCCAGATGCGCCTGCCGTACTGGGAGATCGCCCGGATCGATCCGCTCCTCGTCCTCCCGCGCGGCGACATCGCGCTGAAGACCCGCCAGATCGGCAAGGCGATCGCGGCGTCGAAGGCAGGTCGGTAGGAGCAGGACGGGAGCTCGCCCCCGCCTGCGTCCCCATCCGCGGGATTTCATCCCCCAGTGAACGCGATCCGCCGGATCGCCCTCGATCGAGCTCCACGCGGTCGCTCGCCCGACTGCCGCCATGCAGCGACGCGCATGGACCGTCACCCGGCGGCGAGCGACTCCGGCCTGCCGGCCACTGACGGCCCTCGGGTCGACCCGGAGGTCCGCGATCGGGGCTCGGCCGTTCGCTGTGTGACGTGAGAACCGTCGGCGACGGGCGCCGGGATCAGCGCTGGCGCCGATAGCGCCGGGCGATCAACGCATATGCCGGCAGCCGCGCGAGCGACCGCGCCAGCGACAGCCGCGAGCCGTCGCGGGCCTCCACGGCCAGGAGCGAGTCGGTGGCGGACGCGTCCGCCGGCCGAGCGTCCACGACGGCGAGGTCGATCGCGATCCGTCCGGGGTCGGCCGTCCCGAGCGAGCCCACCTCCGCTTCCGGGAAGGCGCCGGCCTCGTACTCGAGCCGGAGCTCCGTCTCGGACCGCCAGCGCGGCCGGCGGAGCAGCACGGCTCGCCACGTCTCGGCGACGTCGGGCGTGACCCGGCCATCGCCGGGCGTCGGTGACGCGGCGACGTCCTCGCCGCGCGTCCAGCGCGCCGCCTGGTGGAGCAGCCCGTACTCGTCGAGGTCGGCGTAGGCCGACAGCTGATCGGCCGGCGAGGCCTCGCCGAAGATCGCCCGGATCGACGGACCGAACGCCTCGGCGAGGTCGAGATCGATCGCCCGGACGGTCCGGTGGAAGTACACCTGCTGGTACAGGAAGAGTCGCGACGTGAGGAACTGCTCGAGCGACCCCAGCCCGGGCTCGTAGAGCGTCAGCCCGCGCGGCCCGATGAACGCATAGCGCCGCAGCCGCTCGACGTCGACCTCGATCGCGACCCCGGTCATCCACGCATCGCGCCGGACGTAGTCGAGGTTGTCGACGGTGAACACGCCCGACAGCAGCGGTTGGAGCCAGCGAACCCAGGCGGGCATCGCCGCGTCCACGAGGGCCGGCTTCGAGACGAGGAACGAGACCCAGCGCGGATCGATCCGCTCGTCCGCGCCGAACGCGTCGCGCTCCGGCACCCGGCCGGGCGCGCGGCGGAGCCCGCCGATCAGCTCGCCGAGCTCGCGCTCGATGATCAGCTGCGACAGGTCCTCGTGCGTCAGCGGCTTGCCGGCCGGCCGCCGGGGGTCCGGTGGCGCGTCGAACCCCACGAGGACCCGGTCGTCGAAGAAATGGGCGAACGGCCCGTGGCCCACGTCGTGGAGGAGGCCCGCGATCCGGAGGGTCTCGACGACGAGGCCCTCCGACGGCGTCGCCTCGCCGGTCGCCTGGAGCGTCGATGCGAGCGACGGATAGAGCGCCCGTGCCCAGAGTCCCGCCTCGTGCATGACCCCGAGCCCGTGGGTGAACCGCGAGTGCTCGGCGGTCGGGAAGACCCAGCGTGCGCTCTGCAGCTGGCTGATCCGGCGCATCCGCTGGAGCCACGATGTGTCGAGGAGGTCCTCCTCGGCGACGTCCTCGCGGTCGAGCCCGAGCGCGTCGGATTCGTCCGGTCCGAGGCGCTTCGTCAGCTCGACGTAGCCGTGGATCGGGTCGCTGATCAGGTTGACCGCGCTGAACGGGTGGCGGGCCATCAGGGCGCCATCAGGGCGCGGCCGGCGGGTAGCGATCGGCCGCCCGACGCAGTCGCGCGGCGACTTCCTCGCGGAGCGAATCCGGGGCGAGGACCTCCACGTCGTCGCCCCAGCCCAGGATCCAGATCCGGATCTCGATCGGGCCGGCGACGGTCGCCTCCCAGCGAAGCGCGCCATCCGCCTCCTCGAAGACCCGTTCGGTCGGGTGCCAACGGGCCTCCCGAACGCGGCTCGCGACGGCCGGCGAGAACCGCAGCACGACCTCGACCGGCGGCTGGTCCGCGATGATGTCCCACGCCCGCTCGAACATGCCGTCGATCTCGGCGTCGGGCGCGTCGAACCCGTCAGGGGTCAGCGAGACGTCGCGGATCCGCTCGATCTTGAACGTCCGCATGCCGTTCCTCGTCTCGTCCCAGCCGATGAGGTACAGCGCGTGCGTCTGGAGCGACGGCTCGATCAGGTAGGGCCGGACGCGTGCGGTGCGCGGTGCCGCATCCGGCCCGTACGGTGCCGGCGCGTAGTCGAGCGAGACGACCCGCCGCTCGGCCCACGCCTGGGTGAGGAGCCGGACGTGGCGGTTGAAGGTGTCGTCCGTCGGCCGCCGCGACAGGTCATCGAGGGTCCGGTCGACGTGCTCCCGCAGCGCCGGGGGCAGCACGGCGCCGAGCTTCTCGAACGACGACGCGAGGTCGGGGTCGTACTTGTCGGCGTAGCGGACCATCAGCCTGGCCGACAGGACGACGGCCATCGCCTCGCTCCGGGTCAGCTTCAGTGGCGGCAGGAACGCATCGGCCTCGACGCCCCAGCGTCCGCCCTCGGACCAGAGCGGCATCCCGAGCTCGCCCTCGATCGAGCGGAGGTCGCGATAGACCGTCCGGACCGACGAATCGACGCGGCGCGCGATCTCGCCCGGCTTCATCCCGTCCGGATGGGCGTTCAGGAGACCGAGGATCCGGGTCATCCGGGCGAGCCGGTCCCGCTTCGCCGAGCCGCGCTCCTCGTCGCCGTCCATCCGGTCCATGATCGCCTGCCCGGCCGGCGCGCGTCCGCCGGACGGGTTACGGCGCCGGAGGCCCGACGTCGAGCGGCGTCCCGCGATCGGTTGCCGAGAGATCGACCCGGATCGTCGCCTGGAGGGCGCCCGCCTGGATCTCGGCCGCGTCGCCGTTGACGCTCCCTGCGATCCGGCCGATCTGGCCGTCGAGGAAGACCCAGTAGTCGAGCTGGCCCCGCCAGTGCGCGAGGTCGGCGTCGCCGACGAGCCATTCGATCTGCGGGAAGGCGGCCCGGAACGAGGGGCCGTCGATCGCCGTCCGGCACTGCCGCGCCTGGGCGCCCTCGATCAGGCCGACGCCGAGCGTGGACGCGGCGGCGCGGGCGTCCGGCGTCAGCGCGGTCTTGAACGCCGTCAGGTCGAGATCCACGTTCCCGACCTCGCTGGGGGTCGACCTCCGCCATCCGGCGAACGGCTCGCGGATCCACGCGTCGTGACCGATCTCGGCGGCACCGGCGAGCCCCAGCTCGCGCGTCGTGGCGACGTACGCGAGCCACCGAACGTCCGACCTGTCGCGCTCGCCGCTGATGTCGACGGTGCCGATCGAGCGGCCGTCGAGCGTTCCCGCGAAGTGGACGTTCAGGCGGGCCGATGGGCCGACGCCCAGCGGTCCGTCGCAGGTCGGCGGCTCGTGGTCGATGTCCGTCGGCCCGAACCGCGATGAGGTCGCGACCCGGTCCCGCAGGGCGATCTCGTTGGCGAGCGCGACGGCCGCGAAGACGAGCCCGGTGCAGACCGTGAGCAGGATCGCCACGACCAGACCTCGGACGAGCCGGCGCCGTCGCATCGCGGCTTCGCCGAGCCGGCGCCGGGCGATGCCGAACCCGGTGAACAGCGACGTCCCCACCAGCCCGAGGACCCATGGATAGGCCGCCTCGACCGACGGCAGGAGCGTCTGGACGCCGCGCGACCCGAGCTGGCCGGTCACGTCGGCGATCGAGGGAACGAGGACGAGCAGCGAGCCCGCGGCCAGCCAGACCATTGCCGCGAACGCGCGATCCCCACGCGCGACGGGCGGCCAGGCGACGCCGCCGAGCGCGACCACCGCCGGCAGGAGCGCCGCCAGGCCGACCGCGACGTCCACCGGGCCGCCCGGCCGGTACGCGACGAGGACCAGCGCAGCGGCCACCGTCCAGCAGGCCGCGAGGACCGCCGCGATCAGGCGAAGCTCGAACGTCCGGACGCGCACGGCGGCGAGTCTACCGGCCGGTCGTCTCGCCACCTTCCGGCCGTCGGAGCCCCGCGATCGTCCGCGCCATTTCGAGACGAGCCGCGGGCCCGCCGGCCCGCGCCGCCGCAAGTACCGGGGCACCCCTGACCGATGGGTCATCGTGGCGGCGGGAAGCCGGATCGAACATCCCATTAACCCCACCGGATCGGCACCCGCCGGCGGGGCGGGACGACACCACGATCGGATGTCCGGACGCACCGTCAGCGGCGACTTCCGGATCGTTCGGGGCCAGAGGGACAGGACGGAACGTGAACCATGGCAGGCCAGGCGCGTCGAGGGGCACAGGCTCGGGGGCGATCGTTGCGCGCCGCCTCATGGCCGGTGCTCGCGGCGGCCTCCGTGGCCGAGTCTGGGTCGGTCATCGGCACCCCGAGGCCGGGAGCCAGCCCGGCGCCGACGGCGGACGTGCCCACCCGATCGACCTACCGCAGCCTGATCATCCGGGGCCTGGAGCCTGACGAGGCCGCCAACCTGACGGCCTGGCTCGCCGGCATCGCCGTCGGCGAGTCGCACTGGACGCTCCGCCAGATCAACCAGCTCCTCTTCCTCCGCGAGATGAACCGATCCGGGCACTTCACGGAGGCGAGCGAGCTTCTCCACTGATGTGATCTCGTCCCGCGGATCACGCGGGCAGCCCAACCGAATCCACCGTCACGATGGCGCTCCCTCCTCCCGCCATCGCGACCTCCTCTCCCGAAGCGGCGCCTAGCCTCCTCCAGGCGCCGCTTCGGGCTGTTCCCCCCGGCCCGCGCCGGCGGCCGCGCGCCGGGCTCGCTAGGATCGCCCGATGCCCGGACCGTTCGTCTCCCTGCTCAGCGACTTCGGCAGTCGCGATCCGAGCGCCGCGATCATGCGCGGGGTCGTCCTCGGGATCGCGCCCGACGCACGGATCGTCGACATCAGCCACGACGTGCGGAAGTTCGCGATCCGCGACGGTGCGCTCCTCCTGTGGTGCGCGCTGCCGTACCTGCCGGTCGGGGCCCACGTCGCCGTCGTCGATCCGGGCGTCGGGACGGCCCGCCTGCCCGTGGCGGTCGGGACCGGCCGGGGTGACGTCCTGATCGGGCCGGACAACGGGCTGCTCGTCGCGGCGGCGAGGAAGCTGGACGGGATCCGGGCCGTCCACGAGCTCCGCGATCCGCGCTTCCGCCTGCCCGTGATCAGCACGAGCTTCCACGGGCGCGACATCTTCGCGCCGGCCGCAGCCCACCTCGCGAGCGGCGTCCCGATCGAGGCGCTCGGGCCCGCGGTCGATCCTGCGCGCCTTGTGCCGTCGCCGATCGCCGACGCGGAGGTCGCCGACGGGGTCCTGGGCTCGAGCGTCGTCTACGTCGACACGTTCGGGAACGTCAAGCTGGCGGGGCTGCGGTCCGATCTCGAGGCCGCGCTCGGACGGCTCGCGCCCGGCGACCCCCTTCGGCTGACGGTCGGCGACGGGACCCCGATCGACACGACCTGGGAGGCGACGTTCGGCGACGTTCCGGCCGGCGAGACGCTCGTCTACGAAGACTCGTACCGGCGGATCTGCCTCGCGGCGCGTGAGGCCGACGCGGCGGCGAAGCACGGCCTCGCCGAGGACGTCGCGGTCCGCATCGAGCGTCGCTGATCGGCTTCGGCGAGCCGATCGTTTACACTCCGCGCTCGTTCGCTCCGTCCATCGAGGTTCCGCTCATGCGTCGCGCACTGTCCGTCACGATCCTCGCCCTCTCGACGTTCGCCTTCGCCGCCTGCTCGGGCGGCGCGAGCCCGGCGCCGAGCAGCGCGTCCCCGTCGACCGCCGCCCCATCGGCTTCGACTGCCGCCCCCGCCAGCGCCTCGGTCGCACCGTCGGTCGACGCCTGCGCGAAGGACAGCCTGACCCTCAAGACCGCCGGAAAGCTCACGATCGGCACCGACAACCCGGCCTATCCGCCCTACTTCGACATCCCCGAGGGCGGCGCGACGAAGCCCTGGGAGCTCGGCGACCCGACCGACGGCAAGGGGTTCGAGAGCGCGTTCGCCTATGCCCTCGCCCAGAAGCTCGGCTTCGCCCAGTCGGACGTGACCTGGACCGTGGTCACGTTCGACAACGCGATCGCTCCGGGTGACAAGCCGTACGACATCGACATCAACCAGATCTCGTACAGCGCGGATCGGGCGAAGGCGGTCGACATGAGCGACGGCTACTACAACCTGAACCAGTCGGTGGTCGCGCTGAAGGCGAACGGGCTGGCGTCCGTGACGTCGATCGCCGCGATGAAGGACTTCAAGTTCGGCGCCCAGGTCGGGACGACCAGCCTCGACACGATCAACAACGTGATCAAGCCCAGCGCGGCGGCGAAGGTCTACACGACGAACGACGACGCGATCGCCGGCCTCAAGGCCAAGCAGATCGACGGCCTGGTCGTGGACCTCCCGACCGCGTTCTACGTCACGGCCGCCCAGGTCGACAACTCCGTCATCGTCGGCCAGTTCCCGGCCCCGACCGGCGCCGACGCCGAGCACTTCAGCGTCGTCCTGCCGCTGGGCAGCTCCCTGACGCCCTGCGTCAACACGGCGATCGCCGCGATGAAGAGCGACGGCAGCCTGGACGCGATCACGAAGGAGTGGCTGTCCGACAAGGCCAGCGCTCCCGTCCTCCAGCCCTAGCGCCAGCCCACCGGCCGCCCCGCGGCCGCAGCGATGTCGATCACGGGAGGCCCGCTCGACACCGGCGACCTGATCGGTCTGCCCGGTCCGCGCGGGCCTCGCCGTTCGCGCCGGCGGCGGGTCCCGCCCCGTGAAGCCGTTCGGTCGGCGCTGATCGCCCTCGTGAGCTCGGTCGTCGTCATCGGCGGCCTCGCCCTCGTCATCGCGAACTCGCCGAACTGGCCCGACGTCCAGCGAGCGTTCTTCGACGGCGACATCTTCTGGTACTCGCTGCCAAAGGTGATCGAGGCGTTCGGCACGAACATCGCGCTGTTCGTGATCGCCGAGATCCTGATCCTCGTCCTGGGTCTCGTGCTCGCGGTGCTGCGCGGCCTGCCCGGCCCGGTCTTCTTCCCGCTCCGTCTCCTCTCGACGATCTACGTCGACTTCTTCCGGGCGGTGCCGGGTCTCCTCGTGATCGCCCTGCTCGGCTTCGGGATCCCCGGCCTCGGCATCGAGGGCATCCCGACCGACCCGTTCCCGTACGCGGTCCTCGCGCTGACCTTCGTGTACTCGGCGTACGTCTCGGAGGTCTATCGGGCGGGGATCGATTCGGTCCACTGGAGCCAGGAGGCCGCCGCGCGGTCACTGGGGCTCAGCCGCTCCCAGTCGCTCCGCTACGTCGTCGTGCCGCAGGCCGTCCGGCGGGTGATCCCGCCCCTCCTCAACGACTTCATCGGGCTCCAGAAGGACACGGTCCTCGTGTCGACCCTCGGCGTCGTCGAGATCTTCCGCGAGTCCTCGATCATCAAGGCCGCCAAGTTCAACTTCACGCCGTATCTGGCGGTCGCGCTCGTGTTCGTCGTCATCACGATCCCGCTCGCCCGGCTCGTCGACTGGCTCGTGAGTCGCGACCGGGCGCGGCAGGCGGCACATCGATGATCGACGCCACCCCCGCGGGGCCCGGTTCGGACGCCGCCCTCGCGATCGAGGGCCTCCACAAGTCGTTCGGCGAGCTCGAGGTCCTGCGCGGCATCGACCTGGAGATCGCCCGCCACGAGGTCGTCTGCCTCATCGGCGCCTCGGGGAGCGGCAAGTCGACGCTCCTGCGCTGCGTCAACCTCCTCGAGCCGGTCGACGCCGGCCGGATCGTCGTCGAAGGCGACGAGATCACGGCGCCTGGGGTCGACGTGAACCGGATCCGGCGCCGGATCGGGATCGTGTTCCAGGCGTTCAACCTGTTCCCGCACATGACGGTACTCGACAACGTGACGCTCGCGCCGCGCAAGGTCCTGGGCCTCTCGCGGGCGGACGCGAACGCGCGCGCGACCGAGCTCCTCGAGCGGATCGGCCTGGCCGGGAAGCGCAACGACTATCCCGATCGCCTCTCCGGCGGCCAGCAGCAGCGCGTCGCGATCGTCCGAGCGCTCGCGATGCAGCCCGACGTCCTCCTCCTCGACGAGATCACGAGCGCGCTCGACCCGGAGCTCGTCGCCGAGGTCCTCGCGGTCATCCGCGAGCTCGCCGGCAACGGGATGACGATGCTCATCGCGACGCACGAGATGGGATTCGCACGCGATGTCGCGAGTCGGGTCGGGTTCCTGGACGGCGGACGGATCCTCGAGATCGCGCCACCGGCCCAGATCTTCGCGGCGCCGCGCGAGGCGCGGACGCAGCAGTTCCTCCAGCGCGTGATCGAGGCCGGCCGGCTGTAGAGCCCGCGCCGTCGTGTGGACGCCGGGCTACGGGGCGGTGGCGGCCGCGTCCTCGGACTCGACCGGCTCCGCGTCGCCGGAGCTCGCCGGGTCCGGCAGGTCCGCCTCGTCGACGGTGAGATCCGGGATCAGCGCGAGCGTCCAGCCGACCTGGACGAACCCCGGCCTGTACGTCGCCGAATCCGGGTCGAGCGAGGGATACGCCGCGCGGTTCCAGAAGGCGATGCTCCGGGCCGTCGTCCCGAACTTGTGGGCGATCGTGTTCAGGTTGTCGCCCTTGACGACGGTGTAGACGAGGAACGTCGGCGCCGGCGTCGGCGTGGGCGGGACGAACGACGGGATCGGCGTGGGGCCCGATGGGACGTCGAGCGACGCCGCCTGGGACGGGGCGAGGGCTCCGCTTCCGTCCACCGCGGGGTGGGACGTCCCGCGTGTCCCCGCGGGCAGGCAGGCGACCGCGATGAGCGCAAGCGCCGCGATCGCGACGAGGAGGCGGGCCGGAGACGTCGACGTGGTTGCGTGCATCGCCGCGTGGACGACTCGAGGACGGGGCCCGTTACGGTGCGGCCGCGACGTCCGAGGCGGCGGCCGACCGCGAGGTCCGGGATGACCGTGGGCCGCCGCCACGGGCGACGTCGCCGGTCGCGGGCGGTGCGGGTCGCTCGTCCGGATCGGCTGCGTCGATCGGCGTGGGCTCCTTGAACGCGAAGTCGCTCGCGATCGCGAGGCCCTCGTCGGCCGTGGCGATGAGGCCGTGGCCGGTCCGCTTGGCGACGAAGCAGGCGCGATCCGCGGCGAGCAGGATCCCCTCGGCCGTGAGCCCGTCGCGTGGGTACGTCGCGAGGCCGATCGAGACGCTCACCGCGAGGCCGGCCGCGGCCCAGCGCGATCCGGCCGAACCGAGCGCATGGACCGCGCTCCGGACGCGCTCGGCCACGCCGAGCGCCGACCCGGCGTCGGTGCCGGGCAGGAGGAGCGCGAACTCGTCGCCGCCGTAACGGAAGACGCGGTCGCTGTCGCGACCCGCCGCCTCGATCGCGCGCGCGATCTCGGCCAGGAGCCGATCGCCCGCCTGATGGCCCATCGCGTCGTTGACGGACTTGAAGTCGTCGAGGTCGAGCATGATCAGGCTGAACGGGTCGTGCCCGAGGACGCTCCGGGCGAGCCAGTCCTGGAAGGTCCCGTGGTTGAGGAGCGCGGTCAGGTCGTCGGTCTGGGCGCGGATCTCGACCTCGCGGTGGACCTCGGCGTTGTGGAGCGCGATCGAGACCTGCGCGGCGAACAGCTTGACGAGCTCGAACTCCTCCTCGGTGTACACGAGGTCGGTGCCGAGCCGCTCCAACGTCAGGACGCCGGTGGCGCCGTCGCGGCCGCGGAGCGGGACGCAGATCAGGCTGCAGTCCAGGACGCCCGTGTCCCGGAACTGGAGCACGCGGGTATCGCGCCGTTCATCGAGGACGAGGGCCGGCTCGTTGTGGGCGACGACCCAGGTCGCGAGGCCGTGCTCGCCGGGCAGCCACGGCTCCATGTACTCGGCGGAATGGACGCCCTTCGCGGTCAGCGGCCGGAGGAGGCCGCTCGTCCGGTCGAGCAGCTCGATCGAGAGATTGTCGTACCCGACGAGCTCCGACAGGCGCTCGGCGACCTGGTCGAGGATCGCCCGCGGGTCGAGGGTCGTCAGGATCGACTCGGTGACCTGGAGGAGCGCCTTCTGGTTCGCGAGCTGACGTCCGAGCGCGTCGGACTGCGCGCGGAGCAGCCCGGTCGCGTCCGCGTTCGCGAACGCCTGGGCCGCGAAGCTCGCGTAGATCACGAGCAGACGGAGATCGTCGTCGTGGAACTGGTGGAGGCCCAGCTTCGAGAGGACGAGGACGCCCAGGACCTGGTCCTCGTAGATCATCGGCGCGAGGAGCATCGACTCGTCGAGCTCGTCCTCGGTCCCGGGGATCGTGTTCGCCCGCGGATCGGCGTCGGCGTCGGGCAGGTTCTGGGCGATCCGGTGCTTCGCGACCCAGCCGGTGATCCCCTCGCCGTACTTCACCTGGAGCTGCTCGGGGGTCTCGTCGATGTACTCGCCGACCTGGCCCTGCATCGCGACCGGGATCAGGTCTTCGCCGCGCAGCCGGTAGACGCGGACGTTGTGGTAGTCGATCAGCTGGCGGAGCTCGGTCGCGATCGCGATCCCGATCTCGCGCTCGTCGCCGAGCCGCGACAGCCGCGCGCCGAGCTGCTGGATCGACTGGAGCTGCGCTGCCCAGGTCGCCATCTTCTCGAAGTTCTGGGCGTTCTTGATCGCGATCGAG
The DNA here is from genome assembly GCA_035688935.1 of Candidatus Limnocylindrales bacterium. Taxonomy (GTDB): domain Bacteria; phylum Chloroflexota; class Limnocylindria; order Limnocylindrales; family CSP1-4; genus CF-46. The sequence continues at coordinate 10,923 of DASSMI010000025.1, forward strand.
GCCTGCTCCGCGAGGACCGCCATCGTCTCGAGCTCGTCGGCGGTCCACGCGTGGGCGACATCGTGGTAGACGTTCAGGAGACCCAGGAGCTCGTCGCCATCGAGGAGCGGCGCGGTGCACAGGGTGTCGAACCCTTCCTGGACGACGGCCGCCCGGACGTCACCGGCGCGCGGGTCGTCGCGGTAGTGGGTCGCGAACATCGGCTGGCGCGTCGCGGCCGCGACCGACGGCAGCGATCGGGCGGGGAAGTCGACGACGGCCGCGAGGTACGCCTGGGACAGGTTGCGGCTGACCTCGGCGGTCGCTCGGCCGTCGGGTCCCCGGAGGAACACCGCGGCGCGGTCGCCGTTGAAGAGGACCATCGCGTGGTCGACGAGGCCGGCCAGGATCCGGTCGAGCTCGAGCCGGCTGCCGATGTCGGACGCGACGCGGCGGAGGGCGTCTGCGCGGTGGAGCTGGTGGGCCACCTCGTCGGCCCGCCGCGCGGCATCGACGATCGCCGCGACGAGCCCGGCGAGCTCGGCCAGCAGGTCCGGATCGAGGGCGCTGGGATCGCCGCTCGCGTCGGCGACGATGCGGAGGACACCCCACGGCTCGCCGGATCGGACGATCGCGATCGCGACCTCGCGTGGCCCCACCGGCGCCTCGGCGAACCCGCCGAACCCATCGCCTTCGACGGCCTCGGGCTCGCCGCCGATCGCCCGATCGAGCGCGACGCCGAGGGCGCCGAAGGAGCGCGGCAGGTCGGGCAGGCGCGTCGACGGCGCCGACGCCCGCGGGACGAACCGGTCGTTGCGATGCTCGTAGATGGCGACGGAGGCGAACCCGCCGCGCCCCCGGACGACGTGGGCAGCCTCGCGCAGGACCTCGTCCATCGTCTCGGGATCGGCGGCGATCCGGCCGAGCGCGGCGATCGTCGCGATGTCGGCGCGGTGGCGGACGCGCTCTCGCTCGTTCCCCGGCGGGGCGGCGTCCGCCGGCCGGTCGTGCGTGCCGGCGGGTCGCCGCGGGCCGGGACCGCCGAACCCGCCGACGGTCGCGAGGTCGGGCGCGTTCTCGGCGTTCGCGAGGAAGCGCTGCAGGTCGCCGAGCCGGTAGCGCCGGTCGCCGCGCGGATTGATCCGGTAGTAGCGCAGCCGACCCGCGTCGCTCCAGGCGCGGACCGTGTTCGGATGAACGCCGAGCAGCCTGGCGGCCTTGGTCACCGACAGGGTGGCGTCGATCGGACGGGTCGGAAGGGTGCTCGGCACGGCGCTCGTGGAAGAAATGTCAAGTCGACGGCCGGAGCCTACCAATCTCACAGTTCTTGCCAATGGGACGAACGTACTAGGCAGGCGATTTGGGGCGATCCCGGGTTCGCCCGGCGGGTAGGCTGCCGGCGTGACCGGCCCCCGCCCGTCGACCCCACCCGATCCTCGCGAAGCCGCGGCCGCGTTCCGGCTCGGCGAGGTGACGGGCGCCGTCGTCCTCTCGAAGCGCGGCGAGATGGGCCGGATCTGGCGCCTGCCGACGACGACCGGCGTGTGGGCGCTCAAGGAGGTCTTCGCTCCCGGGCCGACCGGGGCCGCGGACGCGATGCGCGACGCGGCGTTCCAGGAGCTCGCGCTCGGCGGCGGCATCCCGATGCCGCGACCCATCGCGGCGGGTGACGGGCGGATCCTCGCCGAGGTCGGACCGCTCGCCGACCGCCGGTCGGTTCGGATCTACACCTGGGTCGATCTCCGCGACCGCGACGCGGTCCCCGCGCTGACGGACGTCGCCGCCATCCTCGGCCGGCTGCATGCCCTGGCGCCGGTCGATGACCGGTCCATCCATCCGTGGTATCGCGAGCCGCCCGACGTCTCGGTCTGGCCGGATCTCGTGCGCCGCGCGCTGGCGACCGGGGCGCCCTGGGCGCGGGCGCTCGAGACGATCGTGCCGATCCTCATCGAGACCGTGGCGGCGGCCGGCCAGCCCGCGCCCGATCGCGGCTCCCTCGTGACGTGCCACCTCGACTACAACCCGGAGAACGTCCTCGTCGACTTGGCTGGCGAGGTGTGCGTCGTCGACTGGGAGAACAGTGGGTCGGCGGTCGTCGAACAGGAGCTCGCGTCGGGGCTGGCGGAGTTCGTCCGCGATCCGGCGGCGACGGCGTCCTTCCTGGCCGCGTATCGCGACGGCGGCGGCCCGGCGCGGCTCTCCGATCTGGGCGCGTTCGCGATGACGTTCGTGGTCCAGGCGAATCTGATCGCCACGTACGCGCGGCGGGCGCTCGAGGCTCCGGATCCCGACGACGCCCGGCGGGCGGCGTTCTGGGTCGAGGACATCGCCGCGAACGCGTTCACCCTCCAGCGCGCCGAGGAGTGGCTCGCCGCCGGCAGGGCGGCCGGGTTGGCGGGCTGACGCCCCCCGGGATCGAGCGGCGCCCGGGGAACGTTGCCGGCCGGTCAGCGGCGACGGCCGCGGTCGGCGGGCGGGGTCGTCAGGCGGACGTAGATCGTCGTCGCGACGACCGCGAGGATCGCGATCGCAGCGACACCGAGGAGCGCCAGGCCCGGCGTGCCGACCAGGCCCGGGCCCTGGCCGGTGCTCCGCGGGTCGCCGCCGGCCGCCGGCGTTGGCTCCGCCGACGCGGCGAGTGCCGTTGGGACGAGGCCGTCCAGGCCCGGGATGGCC
>DASSMI010000026.1:0-9516 GCA_035688935.1 Candidatus Limnocylindrales bacterium
CGATCCCAGGCGTCGGCCTGGAACGCGAGCGGCTCGGTCGTCGTGCCGGACTTGCTCGCGACGATCCAGAGCGTCGACAGCGGATCGAGGTCGTCGACCGTCGCGGCGACGGCCGCCGGGTCGGTCGAATCGAGGACGCGGAAGTCGAGCCAGCCGTCCGCCGATCCGAAGGTGCGATGGAAGACATCGGGTGCGAGGCTGCTGCCGCCCATCCCGCCGACGACCGCCGTCGTGAAGCCGGCGTCGCGGACGCCCTCGCTGAATCCTTCGAGGGCGGCGGTCTGCTCGATGAAGTGGGCCGGCGCATCGAGCCAGCCGAGCCGCTCCGCGATGGCCGAGCGCACGCGCTCGTTCGCGGACCAGAGCGTCGTGTCGCGGTCCCAGAGCCGCTCGGCCCAGCGCTCGTCGCGGGCCCGGGCCACGGCGTCCTCGTACGCGGCCGCGCCGTCGCCCAGGGACATCGCCGGCATCGACACCGACGGAGCCGAGATCGTGTCGTCAGGCATCGGCTGCATGGTAGACCGACGCTCCGGGCCGGGCATTGCGCGGAGGTGTCATTCGGCGGGTGCGCCGCAACGTGTGTCGGTCGTCAGATCCGCTGCTCTGCCTGTCCCGCTGGGTGGGAAATCCAGCGGCCGAGCCGCGGAAGGCCGCGCGATTCCGGGGCGGATCGGCCGCCCGGATGTCGGGCGGCCCTCGCCGCGGGACGCCTGACAGCTGATGCGACCGCCGGGCGTCCGAATTCCCGCGGGGCGGGACAGCACTCGAAGCGCGCGGTCGCCGCCGCCCCTCAGAGCGGCGGTGGCTGCCAGCCGCCCGACGCCGCCTCGACGATCCCCGCCGCGGCCAGTGCGACATCCTCGCGCCATGGCCGCGCGATCAGCTGCACGCCGATCGGGAGGCCGTCGTCGCTCGTGCCGGCCCGGACGACGACGGCCGGCCAGCCCGTGAGGTTGTGCACGTCGCTGTAGGTGTCCCCGAACCACTCGGCGGTGCTCTCGCCGTGGCGGATCGCCGGCTGCGGCATGGCCGGGCAGACGATCAGGTCGGCGCGGCCGAACCACTCGAGGAGCCGAGCCCGGACGCGATCGCCGCGCTCGAGGCGGGCGGTCAGCTCGTCCGCGCCCACCGGCGGCTCGAACGTGACCCAGCCGCGCGTGTCGTAGGAGCCTCGGCCGGGCGTCCCCGCGGCGCTGATCCGCCGCTCGAGCCAGGCGTGCCCGTCGCTCGCGATGACGTCGTGCCAGGCTTCCCACGCCTCTTCGAGACCCGGCGGCACCTCCCAGGTCAGCGTGGCGCCCGTCGCCTCGATCGCGGCCGCCGCCGCTTCGACGGCCGCTACGGTCTCCCGCGTCGGCGTTCGGATGCCGTTGTCGGTGAACGCGACGACGCGGAGCCGGCCGACCTCGACCGTCGCGGGATCCGCGAGCGGCGCCGGCACGACGTGCGGATCGATCCCGTCGGGTCCCGCGATGATCGGGAGGAGGAGCGCGAGGTCGTCGACGCGGCGCGCGATCGGTCCCAGCTGCGTCAGCCCGCCGACGATCCCCTCGAAGCCCGGCCAGTGGCCCGTCCGCGGCACACGCCCTTGCGTGGGCTTGATGCCCGCCACGCCGCACACGTGGGCCGGCTGGCGGATCGAATCGCCGGTGTCGCTCCCGATGTCGAACGGTGAGCCGCCCGCGGCCACGATCGCCGCGGACCCGCCCGAGCTGCCGCCGGGCGTCCGTTCGAGGTCGTACGGGTTCGACGTCCGCCCGTACACGTCGTTGTCGGTCTCGTCGGACCAGGTGAACTCGGGCGTGTTCGTCTTCCCGAGCAGGATCGCGCCCGCCGCCTTCAGCCTGGCGACCACCGTGCCGTCGCGCTCCGGGACGCGCTCCCGCCAGCCGACCGTGCCGGCGGTGGTCACCAGGCCGGCCGTGTCGTTCGAGTCCTTGATCGTGAACGGGACGCCGTGGAGCGGGCCGTCGAGCACGCCGCGGGCCCGCCGGGCATCGGCGCCGCGAGCGTGCTCCAGGGGATCCGGCGCGAACGCGACGACCGCGTTGATCGCCGGGTTCACCGCGGCGATCCGGGCGAGGCAGGCCTCGACCGCCTCGACCGAGGAGACGTCGCCGGAGCGGATCGCGCCGGCCAGCTCCACGGCCGACACGGCCCACAGCGGGTCGGGGCTCAACGGGCGGTCAGCCAGCTCGGACGAGCGCGCCCACCTCAGCCGCGCTCGGATGCTTCGATGGCCAGGACCTTCCGGAGCCGTCGCTCGTGCCGCGGCTCGCCACTGAACTCGGCGTTGAGGAAGGCGAGGACGCACTCCCAGGCGGGCTCCGGCCCGATGACCCGCGACCCGAGCGTGAGGACGTTCATGTTGTCGTGCTCGACGCCCTGGTGGGCCGAGTACGTGTCGTGGCAGACGGCCGTCCGGACGCCGACGATCTTGTTCGCGGCGACGCTCGCGCCCACGCCGGATCCGCAGATGAGGATCCCGCGATCGGCCTGGCCGTCGCGGATCGCGTACCCGAGGCGGGCGGCGAAGTCGGGATAGTCGTCTCCCGGATCGGAGCCGTCGCCGCCGAGGTCGGCCAGCTCGTGGCCGAGGTCCATCGCCTCGAGGCGTCGATAGAGCTCGCCCTTGAGGGCGGCTCCGGCGTGGTCGGCGGCGAAGGCGACGCGCATCGGACGGTGGGCGCTGCGGCGACCGAGCGCGGGGCTCAGCTGTGGCCCGGGTCGGACGACGACGTGCGATCCACGCCGGGGTCCTGCTGGCCGAGCGTCGGATGGGTCCCGTCGGTTCCGCTCGCGCCGCCGAACGCCGCCGGCGCCTCACCGCCCGAATCGCGGAGGACGCGGTGGTGATCGCCGGTCGGGGCAGGGAGGTGGCCGGGCTCGAGCGTGGGCTGGGGACCGCGGACCGAGCCGTCGAGGACGCCCCGCGCGACGGCGACGACGCGATCGACGGTGAACCCGAACTTCTCGAAGACGGTCCCGGCCGGCGCGCTCGCACCGAAGTGGTCGAGGCCCACGATCGCACCCTCGGGCCCGACCCAGCGGTCCCAGCCGAGCGACACGCCCGCTTCCACGGAGACCCGCTTCGTGACCGCGCGCGGAAGGACCGTCTCGCGGTAGGCCTCGTCCTGCGCCTCGAACCGCTCCCAGCAGGGCAGGCTGACCACGCGGGCGGCGATGCCCTCGCCCTCGAGCGCCTCGGCCGCGTTGAACGCGAGCTGGAGCTCCGAGCCGGTCGCGATGAGGATGATCTGCGGCGTCTTCCCATCCGCGGCGTCGCGCAGGACGTATCCGCCGCGACCGAGGCCCTCGCGGGCCTTCTCCGCCGTGCCCGCGAGCGTCGGCAGCTTCTGCCGGGTCAGCGACAGCGCCACCGGGCCGGACGGATCGTCGAGGTGCCGTTCCACGGCCAGGGCCCACGCCGCGGCCGTCTCGTTCGCGTCGCCGGGCCGGACGAACCACAGGTTGGGGATCGCCCGGAGCGCGGCGTAGTGCTCGACGGGCTGGTGGGTGGGCCCGTCCTCGCCGAGACCCACCGAGTCGTGGGTCCACACGTCGACGACGTTCAGGCCGCTCAGTGCGCTGAGCCGGACGGCGCCGCGCATGTAGTCGCTGAACGTGAGGAACGTGCCGACATACGGGATGAACCCGCCGTGGTAGGCGATCCCGTTGGCGATCCCGCCCATGGCGTGCTCGCGGACGCCGAAGCGGAGGTTGCGGCCGGGCTCGTCGGCCTCGAACGAGTCGGCGCCCTTGACGTCGGTCAGGTTCGATTCCGAGAGGTCGGCCGCGCCGCCGAACAGCTCCGGCAGGCTCGCGGCGAGGACCTGGATCGCATCGTTGCTCGCGTTGCGCGTCGCGATCTCCTCGCCGACCGCGTAGGTCTTGAGGCCCTGGTCCCAGCCGTCGGGGAGGGACCGCTTCATCACGCGACGCTTGAACTCACGGCCCAGCTCGGGATAGGCCGCCTGGTAGGCCTCGAACGCGTCGTGCCACTCGTCGTGGAATGCCTCGCCGGCCTCGATCGCCCGGCGGAAGTGCTCGACGGCCTCGGGCGGCTCGTAGAACGTCTTGTCCGGATCCCAGCCGTACGCCTCCTTGACGAGCTTCACCTCATCCGGGCCGAGCGGCGATCCGTGCGCCTTCTGGGTGTCCTGCTTGTTCGGGCTGCCGTAGCCAATGTGGGTCCGGACCGCGATCAGGCTCGGCCGGTCGTCGGCCCGGGCTTCGTCGATGGCGGCCGCGATCGCGTCGATGTCGTTGCCGTCCTCGACGTGCGTCGCGTGCCAGCCGTACGCCTCGAACCGACCGACGACGTCCTCGGACCACGCCATCGACGTCGGCCCGTCGAGCTGGACGTGGTTGTCGTCGTAGAGCGCGACGAGCTTGCGGAGCCGGAGATGACCGGCGAGCGACGCCGTCTCGGACGCGATCCCTTCCTGGAGGTCGCCGTCCGAGCACAGCGTGTACGTCCAGTGATCGACGATCGTGTGGTCGCCCCGGTTGAACTCGGCCGCGAGACGCGCCTCGGCGATCGCCATGCCGACCGCGTTCGCGAAGCCCTGGCCGAGCGGCCCGGTCGTCGCCTCGACACCCGGCGTCAGCCCGTACTCGGGATGGCCGGGCGTCTTCGATCCCCACTGCCGGAACTGCTTGAGGTCGTCGAGCGAGACGTCGTAGCCCGTCAGGTGGAGGAGCGAGTACAGGAGCATGGAGGCGTGGCCCGCGCTCAAGACGAATCGATCGCGGTCCGGCCAGTGCGGGTGCGTCGGCGCGTGGCGCAGGAAGCGCGTCCACACGGTGTAGGCCATCGGCGCCGCGCCCATCGGCGCGCCCGGGTGGCCCGAGTTCGCCTGCTGGACGCCGTCGATCGAGAGGGTCCGGATCGTGTCGATCGCCAGGCGGTCGATGGAGGGAGCGTCAACGGTCATGGTCGGGGCTCCGGGCGGGAGGCGGAAGGCGGTGAAGTCCCCGAAGGATAAGTCGGATGCCGAGCCTCCGGGTTGCGCCGATATCCTCTCCGCGTGCCTCCTCGCGTTCCGCGTAGCGTCCCCCGACCGCACGTCCGTCCGTCCCGCGCTCCGCGTGTGACGGTCGTCGGGGACCTCATGCTCGATGTCGTCGTGGCGGGATCGGTCGCCCTGGAACGCGGCACCGACGTCCCGGGCCGGGTCGCCCTCCGTCAGGGCGGCTCGGCGGCGAACGCGGCGCGATGGCTCGCCCGGCTCGGCGTCCGGACGACGCTCGTCTGCGCGGTCGGTCGGGATCCGATCGGGCGGGCGCTCGTCGAGGCGGTCGAGGGCGACGGCGTGCGGGTGCGCGCATCGCGAGTGCCGGGCGCCGCGACCGGGCGGATCGGCGTCGTCGTCGCGCCGGGCGGCGAACGCTCGTTCGTGGCGGACCGGGGCGCCGCCGATGCGTTGGCACCGGACGATCTGCGCGCGGCGTGGTTCGCGGTCGATGCCGTCCATCTGCCCGCCTACTCGCTGATCGGTTCGCCGCTCGGCGACGCCGGCCGCCGGGCGATCGAGCTCGCGCGAGCGGCGCGCGCGATCGTGAGCCTCGACCTCGCGTCGGCCGCGCCACTGCTGGCTCGCGGGCGACGGGCGGCGCGGCGGCTCGTCACCGACGCCGCGCCCGACCTGTTGTTCGCGACCGTGGCCGAGGCCGAGGCGTACCTCGGTTCGACGGATCTCGCCCGGCTGCTCGACGCGGCGCCGCTCGTGGTCGTCAAGCGGGGCGCGGGCGGCGCGACGATCCTGGCCCGCGGCGCGCCCGCTCCGCTGCGGTTCGACGTCGCCACGGCGCCGCTCGTCCCGACCGACACGACCGGAGCCGGCGACGCATTCGATGCCGGCTTCCTCGCCGCGTTCCTCGGTGTTGGACCGGAGCTCCGCGCTCGGCCGGCGACGCTCCGCCGCGCGGTCCTCGCCGGCCATCGCGCGGCGGCGCGCCAGCTCACCGCGACGCCGCGCGAGCTCGTCTTCGGCTGATCCACGCCGCTACGCTGCCGTCGTGCTGACCGATCGCCTCACCGTCTCGCCGCCGGTCGTGGCAGCGCTCCACGACGGGCGTGCGGTCGTGGCCCTCGAGTCGACCCTGATCTCGCACGGGTTGCCCTATCCGCAGAACCTCGAGGTGGCGCGGGCGTCGGAGGCGGCCGTGCGCGAGAGCGGCGCCGAGCCGGCGACGGTCGCGATCCACGACGGCCGCCTGCTCGTCGGGCTCGACGACGCGGCGCTCGAGGCCCTCGCGACGGCGCCGGCCGGCTCGGTCCGCAAGGCGGCACGCCCCTCGCTGGCGGCCGCGCTCGGCAGCGGCGCCTGGGCCGCGACGACCGTCTCCGCGACGATGATCGCCGCCCACGCCGCAGGGATCCGGGTGTTCGCCACCGGCGGGATCGGCGGCGTGCACCGCGGTGCGCTCGGCGGCGGGACGCCCTCGCTCGACATCTCCTCGGACCTCGAAGAGCTCGGGCGGACGCCGATGGCCGTCGTCTGCGCCGGCCCGAAGGCGATCCTCGACGTCCCGGCGACGCTCGAGTACCTCGAGACGCGCGGCGTCCCGGTCGTCACGATCGGCCAGGACGAGCTCCCCGGGTTCTACGCCCGCTCGAGCGGGCTGCCGTCGCCGGAGTCCGTCGCGACCACCGCCGAGGCGGCCGCGATCGTCCGCCTCCAGCTCGAGCTGCGCCTCGGCGGGGTCCTCGTGTGCGTGCCGGCGCCCGAGGCCGAGGCACTCCCCGGGGACGTGGCACGGGACGCGGTGGAGCGAGCCGTCCGCGAGGCGGACGAGGCCGGCGTCCACGGTCCGGCAACCACGCCATGGCTGCTGGCCCGGATCGCGGAGCTGACCGAGGGCGCGTCGATCCGCGCGAACACCGCCCTGATCGTCAACGACGCCCGGGTCGCGGGGCAGCTCGCGGCTGCGCTCGTCGCGGCGGGCTGACCGCCCGCCCCGTCACGCCGGTCGTTCCAACCGACACCCGAACGCGGCGAGGCCCAGCCGGGATCCGCCGGATCGGTGCGGACCGGACGCCGATCGTCACGCCGGCCGTGCCATCGGCGACCCCCCGAAGTCGCCGCCGGTCCGTTGGAACGGCGAGCGTGACGTCGTCAGTCGGCCGCGCCTGCTCCGTCACCGGCCTCGCCGCGCACGGCGCCGATCCCTTCGCGAGCCAGGATCACGCTGACGATCAGGGCGCCGATCGGGTCGGCGGCCCGGATCGCGAAGGCCTCGGTCAGCACGAACCCGATCACGCTGAGGGCGGCGATCGCCGCGGCGATCCCGGTCAGCACCGCGTCGGCCCGCAGCGCACGGCTCGCGAGCCGTTCGGCCGTTCGACGCTTCGCCAGCGCCAGCGGCGGCAGCACGAGGGCCGAGGCGATCGAGATCGCGAGCCCGGCGATCGTCGCTTCCGCGTGCGACCCGCCGGCCAGCGCCGAGATCGATCCGGCCGCGAGGACGACCGCGAGCACGACGAGGACGACGCCGACGACGATCTCGGCCTTCCGCTCGACGGACGCGGCGCGGCCCGGAGACGATCCCTCGATCCGGAACCGCCAGATCAGGACGCACGACGCGATCGAGTCCATGACCGCGTCGAATCCGAACCCGAGCAGCGACAGCCGGCCCGTCGCGAGCGCGACGACGACGGCCGCCGCGCCGAACAGTCCGCTGAGCGCGATGCTCAGCGCCGAGAGCTCGATCGCCCGCCTCAGCAGCGCCCCTCGGTCCACGGACTCAGGCTACCGGGTCGCCGGCCCCCCGCGGACGCGGTCCCGCTCGGCCGGGGCCGAGGCCCGCCTGCGTCCGGTGTCGAGGAGGTGCGCTCGTTCAATCGGCCGAGCCCGGCGGAAGATCCGGGCGGTCCACACGTGCGGCCCGACCGGACTGTTCGGTCCGACCGGACGATTTCCCCGGGGAGCACGGTCGCGGGCCTGCGCCCGCCACGATCGTTCGCCGTGACCGAACGGCGGGTCACGAACCCCCGTCCTCGTGGGCGGATCCGACGAAATCGTCCGGTGGTGGCGAACGTCGCGCGACCACCGATCGTGTTCGATATCCATCGAACACATGGGCGACGCGCCCCTTCCCAAACGCGCCCCGATGGCGTAGACTCCGCGATCCCTCTCGACCCGCCCGTGGGAGCCCTGTGCCCAGCTCGACCCGCTCCGACCAGCCCCTCGCGATCGACGTCCAAGGCATCCGGCGCGTCTACAACGTCAAGCCGAAGCCGGTCGTCGCGCTCGACGGCGTCGACCTCCAGGTCGAGCCGGGCGAGTTCTTCGGGCTGCTCGGGCCGAACGGCGCCGGCAAGACGACCCTGATCAAGATCCTGACGACGCTGCTCCTTCCCAGCGGCGGCACGGCGCGGATCTTCGGATTCGACGTGGAACGCCAGACGAAGCAGATCCGCCGGATCATGAACATGGTCGCGGGCGGGGAGCAGTCGGGCTACGGGATCCTGACCGTGCGCGAGCAGCTCTGGATGTTCAGCCAGTTCTACGGGTTGCCCAGCCGGGACGGGTGGAACCGCGTCGACGAGCTGATCGAGGCCGTCGGCATGCAGGAACAGGCGCAGCAGCGGGTGAGCACGCTTTCCACCGGGCAGCGCCAGCGGATGAACTTCGCCCGCGGCCTGCTCAACGATCCGTGGATCTTCTTCCTCGACGAGCCCACGCTCGGCCTCGACGTCGCGGCCGCCCGCGCCGTCCGCGAGCTCGTCCTCGCCTGGAAGGCCGCCGTCCCCGGGCGCACGGTCCTCCTGACGACGCACTACATGCAGGAGGCCGACGAGCTGTGCGACCGCCTGGCGATCGTCGACCACGGCCGGATCCTCGCGCTCGGCACGCCCGACGAGCTGAAGCGACGCGTCCAGCAGGAGAGCGTCTTCCGGCTCGAGCTCGACCGGCTCGATGGCGGCGTCGCGGCGCTGCGCAGGCTGCCCGGGGTCGTGAACGCGGCATTGGCGGCCGGCGATCAGGCCGACGGCAAGGGCGATCGCCAGACGGTCGAGGTGAACCTGTCGCTCGTTGACGATGCGGCACTCGGCGGCGTCGTCGGGGCGCTCGGCACGCTCGGCGGCCACATCCTCGCGCTCCGCAAGTCGGAGCCGTCCCTCGAGGACGTCTTCGTCGAGCTCGTCGGACGCGGCTTCGGCGACGAGCCCGACGATTCCGACGAGTCCGACGGATCCGGCGAGTCCGGCGACGATGGCCGGCCGGGCACGCCCGAGGAGCGCGCGGCCGCCGAGGAGATCGGCGACGACACGACCGACGACGCGCGTGAACGCGAGGTGGAGGTCGTCGGATGACCGCCCCGACGACGCCCGCCCCGACCGGCCGGAACGGATTCGTCTATCGGCCCACGGCCAGCCCGCAGGCGGCCGCGGTCTGGACCCCGCGCCAGGTCGTGATGACGAACCTGCGCACCGTCGTGGGCCGGGCGTACCCGCGGGTCCGCGGGATGATGCGCGAGAAGAGCTGGGTGTTCTTCGAGATCCTGCTG
>DASSMI010000027.1:0-10640 GCA_035688935.1 Candidatus Limnocylindrales bacterium
AAGCCGACGATCAACGCGACCGGGGTCATCGTCCACACGAATCTCGGCCGCGCGCCGTGGCCACAGGAAGCACTCGATGCGGCTGCGGCGGCGTCCGGATCGCTCCTGCTCGAGCTCGACCGGACCACCGGACGGCGCGGCCCGCGGTTCCGGCTGGCTGAGGACCACCTCGTCGCGCTCACCGGAGCCGAGGACGCGCTCGTCACGAACAACAACGCCGCGGCAGTCGCCCTCGCCGTGGGCCTGGCCGGACGTGGTCGGGGCGTCGCCGTGTCCCGCGGCGAGCTCGTCGAGATCGGTGGCGGTGTTCGCATCCCGGAGATCGTCCGCAGGGCCGGGGCCAGGCTGATCGAGGTCGGGACGACGAACCGCACCCGCGCGTCCGACTTCGAGGCCCCGCTCGCCGACGGCGCGGCCGCGCTCGTGCTCCGCGTCCACCCCTCGAACTTCGCGCAGGCCGGCTTCACCGAGCGGCCGGATCCGCGCGACGTCGCAGCGCTGGCCCACCGCCACGGGGCGCTCGTCGTCGACGACCTGGGCTCGGGAGCGCTCCTGCCGACGGAGCGATACGGGCTCGCCCACGAGCCGACGCCGCGCGAGCGGCTCGCAGACGGCGCCGATCTCGTGACGTTCAGTGGCGACAAGCTCGTCGGCGGGCCGCAGGCCGGCTTCGTCGTCGGGCGGGCGACGCTCGTCGCGCGGCTCCGTAAGGACCCGCTCGCGCGCGCGATGCGGCCGGACAAGGTCACGCTGGCCGCGGTCGCCGCGACGCTCGGCCTGTACCGGGCTGGGCTCGCAGCGGATCGCATCCCCGTCTGGCGGATGATCGCCGCGAACGTCGACGTGCTCCGCGAGCGAGCCGAGGCGATGGCGGCCGTCGTCGCGGACGATCACGTCGACGTCGTCGAGGTCGAGTCGACGGTGGGTGGGGGCAGCCTGCCGGGCGAGACGCTTCCGTCGATCGCGGTTGCGCTCGACGTCCGGTCGCCCGACCGGCTCCTCGAGCGGCTCCGGACCGGCGATCCCGTCGTGATCGGCCGGATCGAGGACGGCCGCGTCCTCCTCGACCTGCGCACGGTGCCGCCCGAATCCGACGAGGCGCTCGTGGCGGCCGTGCGAGCCGCCGCGGCGTCCTGACCCGTGACCGTCGTCGTCGGAACCGCCGGCCACATCGATCACGGCAAGACGTCGCTGCTGCGCGCCCTGACCGGGATCGACGCCGACCGGCTGCCCGAGGAGCGCGCCCGCGGGATGACGATCGACGTCGGCTACGCGCATCTCGAGCTCGACGACGGCTCGACGCTCGATTTCGTCGACGTGCCGGGACACGATCGGCTCGTCGGCAACATGCTCGTGGGCGCCGGCGAGATCGATGCCGCGCTGCTCGTGGTCGCCGCCGACGACGGGCCGCGAGCGCAGACGCTCGAGCACCTCGAGCTCCTCGATGCGCTCGGGATCGCCATCGGGCTCGCGGTCGTGACGAAGCTCGACTCGGTCGAACCGGGCCGGGTGGACGAGGTGGTCGCGGCCGTCGCGGATCTCCTCCGCCCCACGACGCTGGCGGGGTCGACGGTCGTGGCGGCGTCGTCGGTGACGGGCGAGGGCCTCCCGGCTGTGCGAGCCGCCCTGGCCGGCGTGCGGGATCGCGTCGTCGGCGGGGCGCCACCGTCGCCCCGACCGCCCCGGCTCGCGATCGACAGGGTCTTCGCCGTCCGCGGCCGCGGGACAGTCGTCACCGGGACGCTCCGTGGTGGCCCGGTCGAGCGCGGGGCGGTCCTCAGGCTCGTCCCCGGTCCCGACGGCGCGGCGGTCCGCGTCCGCGAGGTCCAGGTGCACAACCGCGCGGTCGATCGAGCCGGCCCTGGCCGGACAGCGCTGAACGTCGCGATCACGGGGGCCGACGCCCGGCTGGACCGGGGATCCGTGCTGACGGCCGATCCTGACGTCGTCGCGACCGACCGGATGCTCGTCGCCGTCCGGCCGCCGCTCGCGGACCGGACGCCCGTGACGATCCACCTGGGGACCGCGCGGGTTACCGGCGTCCTCGCTGCGGCCGGACGTGATGCCATCGCCCTCGGCGACGGCGGCGGCTCGGCGATCCTCCGGCTCGACCGGCCGGTCGCGGCCGCGCCGGGCGACCGGTTCGTCGCGCGGCGGCCGTCGCCCGCGGGCACGCTGGCCGGCGGACGCGTCCTCGACCCGACGCCGGCGCGCGGCGCCGCCCGCCGGCGCGCGACGCCTGAGCGCATCCGCGCGCTGGCCGCCGTCGACGGACCGGGGTCCGAGTGGGCCGCCGCCCGCCTGGACCTTCACGGGATCTCGGCCGACGGACGGGCGATCGCCCCCGACGTCCGGGACGCGATCGACGCGATCGTCGGGGGCGCGGTCGAGGGCCGAGGCTCGATCGGCGCCGCCGAGGTCGTCCAGATCGGAGCCCGGGCCCTTCGCCGGAGGCTCGGCGCCGTCATCGGGATCGAGCGTGCCGTCGCCGACCGGCTCGACGCGCTCGTCGACGCCGGACGGCTCGCCCGTCGGGGCGGCACCGTGACGCTCGCGGGCGCTGGTCAGGACCGCGTCCCGCCCGAGCTCGGGGCCGCGATGGACCGCCTGGTCGCGATGCTGTCCGTCGCGTCGCCGCCGTCGATCAGCGAGGGTGCGGCCGTCGCCGGCTGTCCGCCCGACGGCATCCGGCGACTCGAGCGCGACGGCCGGATCGTCCGGGTCGAGGGCGACCTCGCGTGGGCGTCGGACACCTATGCCGAGCTGACCGCCCGCGCGCTCGAGCTCGCGTCGCGCGAGCCGCTCACGCCCGCCCGGTTGCGGGACGCGACCGGGACCAGCCGGAAGTACGTCATGGCGATCCTCGAGGACCTCGATCGGCGGGCCGTCCTCCGCCGGACGCCGGCCGGCCACGTTCCCGGGCCTCGCGCCGGGACGGTCGCGACGCCCGCCGGGACGCCGACGTGACCGCGAGTACCGGCATCGTCCTGGCCGGCGGCCGCTCCAGCCGGTTCGGCTCGGACAAGCTCGTCGCCCGCGTCGACGGGGAGCGGCTGCTCGACCGCGCGGCGGCCGCGCTCGCCGAGGTGGCCGCCGAGATCGTCGTCGTGACCGAGCCAGGTGCGACCCGTGAGCCGCCGGTGGCCGGATCGGTGCCGGTCCGCGTCGTCACCGATCCGGAGCGGTTCGGCGGTCCGCTTGTGGGGTTGCTCGCCGGGCTCGAGGCCGCGTCGGAGCCGATCGTCGTGGTCGTCGGCGGAGACATGCCATCGGTCGTGCCGGCCGTCATGCGGCTGCTCGCGGCCCGCCTCCTGAACGATCCGAGTCGCGATGCGGCGACCCTGGAGGCGCGCGGCCGGCTCGTCCCGCTGCCGATCGCGCTGCGGACGGGCGCCGCGACGGCTGCCGCGCGGCGTCTGATCGGAGACGGCGAACGACGCCTCCGGGCGATCGCGGAACGGCTCCCGACCGCCGTCCTGAGCGAGGGCGAGTGGCGGCCGCTGGATCCGGGCGGGACGACGCTCCGCGACGTCGACGAGCCGGCCGACCTCCGCGAGTCGCAACCGTAGCGGGCCGCCGCAGCGACCCCCAGGAACGACGAACGCGTCCGCCGGAGGACGGACGCGTTCGCGAGGAGGAGGGACGGAGGGGGCTGGGCCTAGCCCCGGAACGGGTAGTTGACGAGTGTCGGCGTGACCGGTCGCTCGGCCGGGCCGCTCAGCAGCGACCAGGCGCTCTTGACGACCGCGTCGACGCGGGTCTTCAGCTGGCTCGTTGCCGACGGGCTCGAGGCAAGGCGCTCCGCGGCTGCGGCCGCGCGCTTCTCGTCGAGGGTTGCCGCGACGTAGAGGTGGCTCGTGCTGAACATGGCTGATCGCTCCTTTCCGATCTCGGTCATCCGAGATCACGACCAGATCATGCTGTTCAGCCCCTCGGGCACCCACCGACGTCCGATGCCTTTGGCCTACGTCATTCGCCGGGGCCGTGAACGGGCCTCTCAGCCGAGACCCGGGACCTCGTACACGGCGGCGCCGCCGACGAACGTGGCGACGACGCGCGCCTCGCCGATCGGGCCGGCGTCCGGCGCGAACAGGTCCCGATCGATGACCGCGAGATCGGCCAGCTTGCCGACCTCGATCGTGCCGGTGTCCGCGTCGAGGTGGTTCACGTAGGCCGAGCCAGCGGTGAAGGCCCGGATCGACTCCGCCAGCGTGAGTGCCTGCTCGGGCAGGAACGGCTCCACCGCGCCGCGCGAGTCCGGATAGACGCGGGTGATCGCGACCTCCATCTCCTCGAACGGGTTCGGCGTCGAGACGCTCCAGTCGGAGCCCATCGCGAGTCGTGCACCGGCATCGAGGAGCGAGCGGAACGGGTACTGCCACGTCGTCCGCTCCGGGCCGAGGAACGGGATCGTCAGGTCGTCCATCTGGCCCTCGTGACACGCCCAGAGCGGCTGCGCGTTCGCGACGACATCGAGCGACGCGAACCGCGGGACGTCGTCCGGATGGATCACCTGGATGTGGGCGATGTGGGGCCGGGTGTCGGTGTGGCCGTTCGCCGCGCGCGCCGCCGCGACGGCGTCGAGGCATTCGCGGACGGCGCGGTCGCCGATCGCGTGGAAGTGCGGTTGGAGTCCCGCCGCGTCGAGCCGGGTCACCCAGCCCGGGAGCCGCTCGGGATCGATGAAGCTGATGCCGCGGTTCGCGGTCGGCCGGCCGTCGGCACCGAGGTACGGATCGATCATCGCGCCGGTGTACGTCTCGAGGACGCCGTCCTGCATGAGCTTGACGCTGTTCGCCCGGACGTTGCCGAACGACCCCGCGCGCGACCGTTCGATCAGCTCGTCGACCTGATCGTCGCCGCCGTCGCGCTCCCACCACAAGGCCAGCTCGACCCGGGCGGTCAGCCAGCCCGCATCGTGCGCGGCGCGGTAGACCGCCTCCTCCTCGGGATGGACGATCGCGTCCTGCCACGCGGTGATCCCGAGTGACTGGAGGTACTCCTGCGCGACGCGGAGGCCGCGGCCCTTGAGCTCGGGCCCGTCCGGGGGGAGCAGCCGGAAGACGAGGTTCGACGCGCCTTCGTGGAGGCAGCCGGTCGGCGTGCCGTCCGGATCGCGCTCGATCCGGCCGTCGTCGGGATCGGGCGTGTCGCGATCGATCCCCGCCAGCTCGAGGGCTTTCGTGTTGACCCACGCGGAGTGGCCGTCGCGGTTCGGGAAGAACGCGGGTCGATCGGACACGACGGCGTCCAGGTCCTCGCGGCGGGGCGTGCCGTTCGGGAAGTCGGCCATGTACCAGCCGCTGCCGATGATCCACGGATCGTCGGGATGGGTCTCGACGTAGCGGCGGATCGTGTCGAGGACGCCGGAACGGCCGCGCGACTCGCGGACGTCGCACTGGAGCCGGTCCACGCCGGCGAACACCGGGTGGATGTGCACGTCCTGGAAGCCGGGCGTGAGCAGGCGGCCGGCGAGGTCGATGACCCGGGTCCGCGGCCCGACGAGCGGGCGGACGTCCGCGGCCGAGCCCACCGCGACGATCCGCTCCCCCCGGACCGCGACGGCCTCGGCCCGCGGGTTCGCAGCGTCGACGGTGTGGACATGACCACCGGTGAGGACGAGATCGGCGGGCGCGTCGGACGTCATCATCGGCCGAGGATGGCAGCCGCGTGCGCCGGCGGTCGGCGCGGCTCGGCGCACGGGACGGGCGGCGGCGATCCGCCGGCACGCGAGCACCTATCCTCCGCGGCATGACGACCGTCGAGCTCATCCACGCCGGCTACATCCGCGAGGAGGGCCGCGTCGGGTCCAGCATCAGCCTCATCCGCGATGGCGACGCGATCATCGTCGCCGACCCCGGCCTGGTGGCGTCGCACGCGCGGATCCTCGATCCGCTCGGCGAACGGGGGATCGAGCCGGGCGACGTGACCCACGTCACGTTCAGTCACCACCACCCCGACCACACGATGAACGCGGCGTTGTTCCCGAACGCCGAGGTCATCGACTTCTGGGCCCGCTACCGGAACGACCTGTGGCTCGACCACCCGGGCGACGGGTGGGACATCACCGAGCACGTCCAGCTCTGGCTGACCCCCGGCCACACCGAGGAGGACCTGTCGCTCATCGTTCGCGCCGACGACGCCGTCTACGCGCTGACGCATCTCTGGTGGCGGCAGGATCGGTCGCCGGAGATCGATCCGTACGCCCCCGACCAGGCCGTCCTCGAGGCCCAGCGGGCCCGGGTGCTCGCCGTCGCCGAGATCGTCATCCCCGGCCACGGCGAGTCGTTCCGGGTCGAGCGCTAGCGCGTCCGCGGCCGCCTCACGCGCGGACCGCGTCGACGTTCAGCCGGACGTAGTCCACGACCGGCTCCCCGAGGCGCGTCGCGACCTCGTGGACGTAGGCCGCGCGGTCACCCTCGGGCAGGCGGTCGACCTGCGGGCCGAGGATGACCGTCCGGAGGAACGTCTCGAACGGCTCGCCCGGCTCGAACCGCGTCGGCTCGGGCTGGAGCCAGGCGTCGATGTCGACGAAGCCGGCCGCGCCGAGCCGCGTCATCGTCGCCTCGACCGTCTCGTAGTGGGCCGGCCCGAGCCAGCCGTCGCCGATCGAGGCGACGATCGCCTTGACCCTCGCGATGTTGCCCGCGCCGCCGAACTGGGCGACGAGCCGGCCGCCCGATCGGACCACGGCGGCGAGGTTGCGGAACAGCGCGTCGTGGTCCGGGACCCAGTGGAACGTGGCGGTCGACAGGATCGCGTCGACGAGGGCGCCGCCCGGGAGCTCGAACGGCCGGCCGAGATCGGCCTCGACGAACGCGACCCGGTCGCCGGAGCGCTCGAGCCTGCGGCGGGCCTCGGCGATCATCGCCCCTGACGCGTCGAGGGCGATCACGCGTCCACGCGGCAGCCGCTCGAGGAGCATCTCGGTCACCCGACCGCTGCCGCAGCCCGCGTCGAGGACCGTCTCGTCACCGCGGAGCGGGAGTCGCTCCAGGACGGCGCTGCCCCAGCGCGTCTGCGGAGCGGCGACCCGGTCGTACGTGGCGGCGTCCCAGTCGCGTGGCGTGCTCATCCGGTCAGGGTAGGGGAGGGCCGATCGTCAGGTCTGGATTCCGCCTGGCCAGGTGGGTACGCTGCGCGAAGCGGGGCAGGACGCGCTCGCGCGTGCAGGCGGAGGGTTGATCGTGGCGCAACTCCAGGCGGTCTGGAACAAGCTCAATCCTCGCGAACGGACGTCGGCCATCGGTGCGGGGGTGATCGCACTGGGATGGCTCGTCGGCATCGCCAGCTACACGCCCGGCGCGGTCGTCCTGGCGCTCCTCGCGGCCCTCGTCCTCCTGGGCGTCCTCTATGCGAAGTACGCGCCGAACATGAAGGTGAGCTGGCCGGCCGATCCGTCGTTGATCAACCTCGCGGTCAGCGCGTTGGCCGCGCTCCTCGTCCTCGTGGGCTTGCTGTCCTGGTTCTCATCCCTCAACGGGATCGCCAGCCTGGCGCTCGTGATCACGGTGATCGGGACGGCGGTCATGCTGTGGGGCGCATGGCAGGAGTACTCCATCGTGAAGCCGGCGCTCCCGAGCTGGGCGACCGGCTCCGACGCCTCGAGCGGCACGGCGCCGTCGACCGCCGCGCCGCCGCCGCCCCCGGCCCCGCGCGCCGACGACGACCACGACGAGGCTCCGCCGGCCTGATCGTCCACGCTCCACGCCATCAGGACCGGGCGGGACGACCGCCCGGTCCTCGTTTCAGCCGCCGGCCGTGGCTCCTGCGGGAGCGTCCGTCGGCCGTCCTTCCGGCGCCTTCCCCGTCGAGCTGCGGAGCCCGAACCAGCACACGGCCGCGCCCGCGATCATCAGGCCGGCCGAGACCATCGCGGCGAGGTGGAACGCATCGACGGATGCCGCCTTCGCCGCTGCGGCGAGCGCCTGATCGGTGCCCGGGCGGGCCGGGTTGAGGGGCACGATCGAGGCGCGGATCGCCGGATCGGCGGGGTTCACGCCGGATACCCTCGCCGCGAGCGTCGCATAGAAGGATGCGGTGATCGCGACGAAGATCACCGCGCCGAGCAACGGCTGGCCGACCCGTGACAGCGCGTTGTTGATCGCCGATCCCAGCCCCGAGTTCCGCGACGGGATCGAGCCCATGAGCGTGCTCGTCAGCGGCGCGACGACCATCGCCATCCCGAGGCCCGAGGCGAGCGTGGATGGCAGGACGTCGACGAGCGCCGCCAGCGGCGGGACGAGCGTCGCCGGTCGCCCGAGCTCGGCGACCCACGGCGTCGAATCGACCGGGATCCGGGCGAGCCAGAGGTAGCCCGCCGCGACGAGGAGCGGCCCGGCGACGAGGAAGATCCGCGACCCGAACCGGCTCGTCAGCGCGCCGACCCGAGCCGACACCGTCGCGAGGAGGATCCCGGCCGGCAGCCCGATGATCGCGGCGCCGGTCGCGCTGTATCCGAGCGTCCCCTGGTAGAGGAGCGCCGTGTAGCTGAACGAGACGTACAGCGCGCCGTAGATCAGGAACGTCGCGAGGTTGATCGTCGCGAACTCGCGGTTGCGGAACAGCGACAGCGGGACGAGCGGCCGCGGCCGGACGGCCATGAGGATCGGGAAGACGACGAGGCTCACCGCGCCGACCCCGAGCGCGATCCAGGCGCCCCCGTCGGTCCATTGCGATTCCTGGCCGCGGATCGCGCCGAATGCCAGCCCGCCGACCGCGACCGCGCCGACGATCGAGCCGATCCAGTCGAAATGGCCGGTCGCCTCGGGGTCGCGCGTCTCGGCGACGTGACGGACCGCCGCGAACGTGGCGATCGCGACGAGCGGGACGTTGATCAGGAACGCCACGCGCCACGAGACGTTGTCGACGAGGAGTCCGCCGAGGATCGGGCCCAGGAGCGTCAGCGCCGACGTCGACGCTGCCCAGAGTCCGAACGCCCGCCCCCGCGCCGCGCCGTCGAACGCGGCGGTGATGATCGCGAGCGAGCCGGGCACGAGCAGGGCGCCGGACGCGCCCTGGAGGAGCCGCGCCACGATGAGGATCTCGAGCGACGGCGCGAGCCCGCACAGCGCCGAGATCACGCCGAACGACACGAGCCCGATGACGAAGATCCGGCGCCGCCCGTACCGATCGGCGAGCGCGCCGGCGATGATCAGGAGCGCGGCCAGGACCGCCAGATAGCCGCTCCCGATGTACGCCTGCGCCTCGAGGGTCCCGAGCCCGGTCGTCGACGGGAGCTCCTCGCCCATCCGCTTCAGGGCGAGGTTCACGATCGTGCTGTCGAGGAAGACGATCCCCGACGCGACGATCGCCGCCAGGAGGGTCCAGCGCTGCGGGCGACTCAACGCCCGCGCCTCGCGGCCCCGCTGCGCGAGGGTGGGCGGACGGGCAAGCCGGATCGCCGTCGCGGGGGGCGGAGTTGGGCCCGAGTCATGCGGCCCGCAGTGTCGCACAGCCCTCCGGCACCGTGAGACGACCACGGATATCCTCCGCGTCATGCCGGCACGGGGACCGATCGCGCTCGTGGGTTCGGGCGAGTTCCTGCCTGCGATGAGCGAGCTCGACCGCGCCCTGCTCGAGGCGACGGGGCGTCCGCGACCGCGGGTCGCGATCCTGCCGACCGCGTCGTGGCCGGACGGCGAGGACGTGTTCCGGCGCTGGGCGTCGATGGGGGTCGAGCACTTCTCGGCGCTCGGGGCGGAGGTCGAGCCGGTCCTCGTCCGCGATCGGTTCGACGCCGACGACGACGGCCACGCCCAGGCGATCGGCGAGGCCGATCTGATCTACCTGTCGGGCGGCAAGCCGGGCCACGTCAGCGAGGCGTTGCGCGGGACGGCGGTCGGCGAGGCGCTCGTCGCGGCCCATGAGCGCGGGGCGACGATCGCCGGCTGCTCGGCCGGCGCGATGACGATCGCCGCACGCCACTGGGACACGCGGGCGAAGCGCCTGTTCTGGCCGCTCCGCTGGCGGTCGGGGCTGGGCCTCGTCTCCGGCGCGACCGTCATCCCGCACTACGATGCGTTCCCCGAGGCGTTCGCGGCGATGATCGTCCTCCAGGCACCGCACGATGTCGCGACGATCGGGATCGACGAGGAGACGGCGATCGTCGGCAACGACGGCGCGTGGCAGGTCCACGGCCGCGGCCGCGCGACGGTCTGGCATGGCCGCCACCGCGAGCGCTATCGATCGGGCGAGGCGTTCCGGATCTAGGGTGTCGCGCACCGGCGTTGGGCGGCGTGAGTCACCTGACGACTCACATCGGGCTGCTCCACGCTCGGATCAGCGCCAATGCGCGCCGAGCCACGCTCGCACAGCGCGGATCTGAGTCACGTCGTGACTCACGGGCGGTCGGTGCCGCGCAGGGACCTCTCTTACTTCAGGATCCCGTACTGCAGGTGCAGCCGCAGCTTTCCAACGCTGATCGTCCCCCAAAGAGCCTGGACATAGCCGCGCACGTAGCGGCCCGAGCGCTCGTATGTCGGCGACACCGTGATGGAAACCCATCGCGTTGTCGTGTCCAGCATCTGGTGCCGCTGGACACAGTTCGGTCCGATCGAGCTGAGTGCGCAGTAGCGGAAATCCTGAGGGCCGAACACCCCGTTCGAGCCGACGGCACGCTTCCCGTAGACGTAGAGCGT
>DASSMI010000028.1:0-18230 GCA_035688935.1 Candidatus Limnocylindrales bacterium
CGACGGGTACTCGTCCCGTTCACAGCCCGCTCTTCAGATGTCCGCGGAGTCTAGGTTCGATCCGTCGCGGGCGTCAAGGTCGCCCGTCGGCGTGTCCGGATCCGGGCGCCCGGCAGGCTCGAACCCGAGGCAGGCGAGGACGGGCAGGCGCGGATAGCGCGGGAACGCGGGATCCGTGCGCGACCGTTCGCACAGGACGAACCGCGAGCCCTTGCCCGAGACGACGAGACGGGCGTGGTGGCACGTGGCGCACAGTCCGGGCTCCGCGGCGATCACGCCGCCACGGTACGACGCGGTGCGAGTCAGCGAGCGGTGCGCCTCCGCCGCGCCGGTGGAACCGGCGGGGCGTTACCAGCTCCAGCCCGGGATCGCCTCCAGCGCCGTCGCCTGGTCCGGATCGAGCGTGCCCGCCCGGTGCCGCCCACGGTACGTCGACTCCCAGACGGCGAGCGGGAAGCCGTCGTCGCCCGTGGTTCCCGGCGCGAACGGCAGCGTCGCGCCACCTTCGATCGCGTGCCGGGCATACCAGACCCCGGCATCGAAGAACGGATCGACGACCTGCCAGCCGCCGTCGTCGTCCGGCTCGAGCGTCAGGCGCTCCGGGAAGCACCACGCCCAGTCCTCGTCCGCCTCGAGCGTCTGCATCAGTGGGTGGCCGCTCTGATGGAAGTGGGCGGTCGCGTGCCGGTTCGGGCTCGAATCGCAGCAGTTCGTGGCGCCGCAGACGAGGCACTGCCGAAGATGGACCCAGACGGAGCCCATGGCCACGCAGGTCGGGCAGACGTCGACGGGCGCCGGACGTGCCGGATCGATCTGGTCGAGGTGGACGCAGACGGCTTGCACGTCGCGACGGTACAGGACGTCAGCGGATCACGACGAGCGCGACGAGCCCGGCCACGCCGGCGACCGTCCCGTACCGCCATGCTCCGGCCAGGTAGGCTCGGACGCCGGACTCGCGAAGACGGAGCCGCGCCGATGCTCGCGCCGAGGACCGCGCCAGCATCGCCACGAGCGAGCCACGCGGTGTCGCCATCGACCCGACGTTCGTCCCGATCAGGAATGCCACGACGAGCACCGGCGACGCGACACCGAGCCACGCCGCGCCGAACGCAGCCGCGGGCACCGGGCTCACGAGGGCGGCCAGCACGGCGCCGACGGCGGCGGCGCCGAGGGACGTCATCGCCGACGTGTCGTGCGGCCGCGGGACGAAGCCGGCGAGGCCCGAGATCGGGCCGGCGAGGACGCCCGCGACGACGATGACCGCGGATGCCGCGACCGGCGCGCTCCGGCGGAGGACCCGCGGATCGAGCCGGCCCCCCGCGATCGACCACGCCACGAGGATCGCGCTCCCGGCGAGGAACGGCCAGACCAACGAGCCACCGGTCAGCCCCGACACGATGCTCACGACGGCGACCGCGCCGGCGAGGGCCGCCGCGAGGATCGACGCCTGGTCGCCGGCCGCGGACCGGTCGCCGCGCGCCGGCGCGTACCGGAGTGGCGGATCCTCCGCAGCCGGACTGTCGTCGCGGTCGGCGTCCTGGTCCTGGACGAACCGGGCCAGGAGGAGCACGCCACCGGCGACCGCCGCGGCGATCAGCGCCGGGACAGCTGCGCCGAGATACGCGGCGAGCCCGATCCCGGAGCCCGCGACGAGGACGACGTTCGCGAGGTTGCTGAACGGGAACAGGAGGCCCCCGACGTTCGATCCGACGACGGCCGCACCCAGCTGCCAGCGGCGCTCCCCGTGGTCGCGGCCGATCGCCATCGAGACGCTTCCTGCTGTGACCGCGGCCACGTCCACCGACAGGAGCGCGCTCGCCCCCAGCCACAGACCGTACGCTGCGATGAGCCGCCGCTCGCCGGTCCGGACGGTCGCGACCCGCCGCGCCAGCAGGTCGCGGAGGCCGAACGCGGCCAGTGCATGGGCAAGGGGCGGAAGCGCGACGAGGAGGACGAACGGGTCGCCGAGGCGGCCGAGCAGCGCATGCCCGACGAGCGCGATGACGGTCAGCGCCAGCGCGACGCCGCACCCGATCGCGATCCTCCGGCTCCGGGCACCGGCACGGGCGGCCGAAAGCGACGCCGTCTTCCGGGCGCGCCAGAGACGCCGCTCCAGGTCGGTTCGCTGCATCGCGGCCATGGTCGCACTTGCCGTCGGCGGGTATCGTTCGAACACCGATGACTGACGACCGCGTTCCGCACCGCCGATCCCGACGCGCCGGCGTCCCCGTGATGGACCCCGACGGTGCGGCGGCGTCCGGAAACCTCGGCGGTTCGTCGACGTCCGAGTCGGAGCCGCCGGCCACCCACGTCCTGAATCCCACGCCGGCCAATGCGAAGTGGCGCGCGCTTCTTGCCGAGGGCGGAACGATCCTCGCCGACGGCGCGATGGGCACGATGCTCTTCGCGAACGGGCTCCAGTTCGGCGACCCGCCCGAGGCCTGGAACGTCGCCCACCCCGACGTGGTCCGGCGGATCCACCGCGGCTACATCGACGCGGGATCGCGGATCGTCCTGACGAACACGTTCGGCGGCAACCGCCTCCGGCTGCGCCTGCACGGGCTCGACACGCGGGTCGCCGAGCTCAACCGGACCGCGGCGATCCTCGTCCGGGCGGAGTCCGACGCAGCCGGCGGGCGCGCCCTCGTGGCGGGAGACATCGGGCCGACCGGCGAGATCATGGCCCCGCTCGGAACGCTCGAGGAGGACGAGGCGGTCGACGTCTTCGAGGAGCAGGCCCGCGCGCTGATCGCGGGCGGCGTCGACGTCATCTGGGTCGAGACGATGTCGCACCTCTCGGAGATCACGGCCGCGGTCCGCGGCGCACGCCGGGCGAACCCCGACATCCCGATCATCGCCACGATGACGTTCGACACCCGCGGCCACACGATGATGGGCGTCTCGCCCGAGGCGGCCGCACGAGCCCTGCTGGCCGCCGGCGCGGACGCGATCGGTGGGAACTGCGGCAACGGCCCCGACGAGCTCCTCCCGGTCGTCGAGAAGATGCGCGCCGTCGCGCCGGACGCCGTCCTCGTCGCGAAGTCGAACGCGGGGATGCCCGAGCTCGTCGACCTGCGCGCGGTCTACCGAGCCGATCCGCCCACGATGGCCGAGGCCGGGATGGGCTTCCACGCGGCCGGCGCCCGGATCATCGGTGCCTGCTGCGGCTCGACGCCGGCCCACCTGGCCGCGATGGCCGAGGCGCTGGGCGTCGCTCGCGGCTGAGCGAGCTAGGAGGCCGCGGCGTCCGCCGGTGCCAGCCGCTCCCCGGCCCGGATCGGGATCGACAGCCGGTTCTCGGCCGGCGTCAGCGGACACGAGAACTGCGGCGCGTACACGCACGACGGGTGGTACGCGAGGTTGAAGTCGATCGCGTACGTCCCGTCCTCGTCTGGCTCCAGATCGAGGTAGCGGCCGGCGCCATAGGTCTCGGTTCCCGAGGTCGCGTCGAGGAACGGCAGGAAATAGCGCCCGTCGGAGTGCGCCCCCTCGAGCTCGTACGCGGTCAGGCGGCGAGGCGCCCCTTCGTGCTCGAACGTGAACGTGCCTGCCCGGCGCGCCGGCCGGAGGCGGTTGTCCGACGTCGGGATCTGGAACGTCGTCGGCTCGTCGCCGGCGTACGGCTCGGGCGTCAGCCCATCGAAGACGAGATCCTCGTCGACCGGGTAGTAGGGCAGCCCGGTGAAGGTCTCCCGCTCGTCGAGCGGAATCGGGCTGCCCGGCGCCGACTTGAAGAACGCGTCCTTCTCGGCTCGATAGCCCTCGATCGCCGAGCGGTAGTCGTGCGGTCCCTCGTGGTGATGGTGCTCGTGCTCGTGGTCGTGGTCGTGATCGTGGTCGTGGGTCATCGGATCCTCGTCGGGGGCTGGCGGAGAGGGTGGGATTCGAACCCACGGACCTTTCGGTCAACGGTTTTCAAGACCGCCGCAATCGACCGCTCTGCCACCTCTCCGGCGGCAATCTTAGGCGCCCGTCCTCGTCTCGACGGCGTCCGGCGGTACCGTGTTCGGGCCCTCGTCGGGCACGCCATGCGAATCGGCGAGGCCAGCGCCGAAGGCGACCACGAACAGCGCTGCGGTGCCGACGGCTGCGAGGACGTAGATCCAGATCGCCGCGTTCTGCGCGTCGATCGGGCCATCGCCTCTCATGACGAGCACCGCGAACGAGACCGCGATCGCCGGGATCGCTCCGACCGCCCAAAGCCCCGCGGCGACGGCGGCCGCGCTCGTGGCGAGTACCGGCGTCGACCCGGCCCGGCTCACGGTTACCCAGACGACCCACGCGGTCACCGCCCACGTCGCCACGTAGGCGAGCTCGAGGACGACCTGCGTGGGCCGGAGCGACAAGGTGGCGCCTGACAGATTGGATGCGATGGCCAGGAGATCGACGGCCGCCAATCCGACGCCGATCGCGATCGCGACCGCCGCGAGAATGCGGCCGAGAATCCGCGGTTGGCCGTTCATCCTCGGCCGAAGCTCCCCCAGCCCACGCGCGACGAGCGCCCAGCCGATCGTCGTGGCGATCATGACGAGGAGCCCGCGAACGGCGAGCGGGACGTCCATCGCGGCGATGTCGTCCTCGATCGTGGCGGTCGACAGCAGATACGGATCGAGCGCCCGGAAGAGGACGGTCGCGAGCTCCGCCGATGCGATCAGGACGCCGCCGAGCAGGACGCGCCGGTCGGCGGTGTTGACGTCCGAGCTCCGCCAGACGATCGCAACCGGCAGGAGGAGCGTCAGCGCGCTCGTGAGCGCCGAGATCTCGATCCCATGCGCGACGAATGCCAGCGTCAGGTCCGCGATCGCGAGGATCACGAACACTCGGCCGACCGTCGGCAACTCGAGGAGTCGCTGAACGATCGCGCGCACCGGGCGGGGTACTCGGAGCGGGTTGACGACGCCGAGGTCGTTGGTTTCCACGGTCAGTCCCCCACGGACGTTGCTGGCACGCCGTAGCCGCGATCCTACCCCGTCGGGGACTGCGTCAGGAGTTCGCGATCGAGTCGCGGCCGAGGTACGGCCGGAGGACCTCCGGGATCTCGACGGAGCCGTCCGGGCGCTGGTACGTCTCCAGGATGGCCGCGACCGTCCGGGCGAGGGCGAGGCCGGACCCGTTGAGCGTGTGCACGAGCTCCGGCTTCGCGCCGGGCTCCGGCCGCCAGCGGATCGCCATCCGGCGCGCCTGGTAGTCGCGGAAGTTCGAGCACGAGCTGACCTCGAGCCACTTCTCCACGCCCGGCGACCAGACCTCCAGGTCGTACTTCTTCGCCTGGACGAAGCCCATCTCCTTCGTCGCCATGAGGAGGACGCGATACGCGAGGCCCAGTCGCTGGAGGAGGATCTCGGCCCGCTCGGTCAGCCACTCGAGGGCGTCGTTCGAGTCCGAGGGCTTCTCGAAGAACACCATCTCGACCTTGTCGAACTGGTGGACGCGGAGGATCCCGCGGGTGTCCTTGCCGGCGGCGCCGGCCTCGCGCCGGAAGCACGGCGAGTAGGCCGCGTAGCGGACGGGGAGCTGATCGGCCTCGAAGATCTCGTCACGGTGGAGGTTCGTGACCGGGACCTCGGCCGTGGGGACCAGGTACAGCTCGTCGCGCGTGACGACGTACATCTGGTCTTCCTTGTCCGGGATCTGGCCGGTGCCCGTGGCGCTCGCGGTGTTGACGACGGCCGGCGGCCACACCTCGGTCATGCCGTTCTCGCGGGTGTGGACGTCGAGGAACCAGTTGATCAGCGCCCGCTGGAGCGCCGAGCCGGCGCCCTTGTAGACCGGGAAGCCCGAGCCGGTGATCTTCGCGCCGCGCGGGTTGTCGATGATGTCGAGCTCCTGGGCGATCTCCCAGTGCGGCCGGCGGCGCCACATCGCCGCGCCCGGCCGGGCATCCGCGCCGACCTCTCCGACCAGCGGCTGCTCGACGGGGAGCTGCTCGCCCCACGTCCGGACGGTGAGGTTGTCTTCCTCGCCACCGATCGGGACGTCCGGGTCGGCGGGGTTCGGGATCCGGAGGAGGAGCCCCTCGACCTCGGCCTCGACCGTCGCGAGCTCCGCGTCGATCGCCTCGATCCGCTTGCCGGCCTCGACCGACGCGGCCTTGAGCTCCGCGACCTCGGGGCCGTCCGGCTTCGCGCCGCCCTTGATCGCCTCGCCGATCCGTTTGCTCGCGGCGTTCCGCTCCGCCTTCAGGGCGTCGCCGTCGCCGAGGAGGCGGCGCCGCCGTTCGTCGAGCTCGAGCGCGCGATCGACGATCGCCGGGTCCTCGCCCTTGTCGATCGCGCCCTTCCTGACCGTGTCCGCGTCGTCGCGGAGGCGCTGCAGCCCGACGCTCATGCCGCCACCTGTGGCGCGGCCGCGGCCCGGAGCCGATCCCCAACGAACGCGGGATCGAGCGACGCCAACAGCCACCCGGCGCGGGGACCGTTCGTCCGGCCGAGGAACGCGGCGTAGAGCGCCGCGAAGGCCTTGCCGTTTGGCAGCCCGGCCTCGGCCGCGCTCGCGAAGATGACGTTCTGCCACGCGTCGCCCGACGCGGGCGCCGCGGTGGTGGTCGCTTCCGCGAGGCGGCCGAGATACGCGCGCTGGTCATCGTCCAGCGCGGCAACGGCGTCGTCCGGCAGCTCCGGCCGGACGGCCACGACCGCTCGCTCCGGGGCGTACGTCTCGAGCCAGGCGCGCGCCGCCCGGACCCGCTCGTCCAGGATCGCCTCCTCGCGGACGTTCAGCGCGCCGCCCTTCTCGGCCTCGACGCGGCCGCGAACATCCACGTTCGGGATCTGGACCAGGAGCGCGAGGTGCGAGAACGCCGGACGGAAGAGCGCGGCCTCCGCAGCGACGTCCGCGTCAGGGTCGAGGAGCGAATACCGGAACGTGCCCTCGTAGCCCGGCGCGATCTCGCCGCGGACCTCCTTGCCCGCGGTGGCCGCGGCGAACTTGTCGAACTCGTCGAACAGGCGCGGCACCGCGTCGGTGCCGTCCGGGTCGAAGTCGACCGCGTGGTTCGGCTTCGGCCGGAGGAAGAAGAAGCGGAGCTGCTCGGGTGGGATGACCTCGACGATCTCGTGGGCGGCCGCTCCCCTCCCCTTCGACGTCGACATCTTCTTGCCGCCGATGTTGATGAACTCGTACGCGACGTTGAGCGGCGGCTCACGCTCGAAGACCTCGCGCGCGATCGCGTCGCTCCGGTCGCGCGACCCGCCCGCGGTCGAGAGGTCCTTGCCGCAAGGCTCGATCGTCACGCCGAAGAGCGACCACTGGGCCGCCCACTCGAGGTTCCAGGGCAGCTTCGCGGTCCCGCCGAACGGCGAAACCCGTCCGGTCCAACCGCACCCGGTCGCCCACGTCACGAGATTCGCCCGACACTCCACGGCGACCGTCGAGCCATCCCAGTCGGTCGCGAACGTCGTCCCGATCTTCCCGCAGTTCGGGCAGATCACCGACAGGGGCAGCCAAGCGTCGGCGTGCCGGACGTTGGCGACGCGCCGATAGATCTCGCGGACGGTCGGCGCCTTGTCGAGGGCGGTCCGGATGAAGCCGTCCATCTGCCCGGTGGGGTAGATGTCGGACATCCAGTAGTAGCGGTCCGGGACGATCCCGAGGCCGCGGAACGTCTCGATGAAGATCCCGGCGAAGTGACGGGCGTAGCTTTCGTGACAGTCACCGGCCGGGTCCGGGACGTGAGCCAGCGGCCGGCCCATCTCGCGATCGATCGCGTCGGGCGTCAGGAGCGCCTGGGCGTCCATCGGGTCGAGGTCGTCGACCCCGTAGAGGAGCTCAGTCTCCAGCCCGCGCGCCCGGAGGGCACGGGTGATCGTGTCGAGGATGACGGGGCCGCGAAGGCTCCCGACGTGGACCGTCCCCGACGGGGTCTTGCTGTCGTTGACGACCTGCGGCCCGGAGACGCTGGCCGCCAGCTCGTCGGCCCAGTCCATGGCGCCGACTAGCTGATCGAGACGATCTTGTAGGTGAAGTCCCCGGCCGGGACCTTCACGACGACCTTCTCGCCCTTCTTCTTGCCGAGGAGGGCGCGACCCACCGGGCTCTCGTTCGAGATCCGGCCCTCGGTGGGCTTGGCCTCGGTCGAGCCCACGATCGTGAACGACTCCTTCCCGTCATCGCTCTCGACGGCGACCGTCGAGCCGATCTGGACGTGGTCGGTCGAGTGGTTCTCGTCGATGATCGTGGCGTTCTTGATCAGCGCCTGGAGCGTCTGGATCCGGCCCTCGACGAACGCCTGCTCGTTCTTTGCATCCTCGTACTCGGCGTTCTCGCTGAGATCGCCGTGCTCCTTCGCGTCGTGGATCCGCTGGGCGACCTCCGGACGCTTGACGCTGAGCATCTCCTCGAGCTCGGCGCGGAGCTTGTCGAGGCCGTCCTTCGAGAGGTACGTGGGCTTGGTGTTCATGTCGGGTCGGGCACCCCAGGCTGATCGCACGACGGACCTCGCGGCACCGTCCGCTGGGTTCAGATAAAGGAAAGAACTCCAGGCTGCGCACGCTCGTGGCGCGCCTGAAGTTCGACCGGCCGACAGGATAGTTCCGGCCCATCAGAGTGTCAAAGCCGCGAGCGTCCTGGCCGATGGGTTGCGCCCGTTCAGGGCGCGAGCCGGACGACCACCGAGCCGGCGTCGACGCGATACCAGGTCGTCCAGACATGGTTGTAGGTGTCGCGGGTGCCATCGGCCAGGCTGATCTCGTCCTGGCCGTCGGCCCGCTGCCGGCCGTCGACGAACTGGATGACGAACGGAACGCAGCGGAGCTGCCCGGGCGCCGGCGGACGGCAGCCCTCGCCGAACGCGACATCCCAGGGACCCTCCGGGTCGTGCCAGTAATCGGCGTAGGTGAGCGAGGCCGACCAGGACGTGCCATCGTCGAAGCGGAACGTGACCGTGCCGGAGCCCTGGGATCGGAGCCCGTGGACGGCGCCGTCGATGCGGCCGACGACCGTGGCGCGATCGAAGTCGTACAGGCGGCCGGTAGCCGTGCCACTCGGCGGCGACGGAGACGCGGGGGCGATCGAGGCCGAGCCGCCGGTCGACCCGACACCGCTGCCCGGGTCGCTCGAACGCAAGGCGATCCCGGTCACCAACACGATGGCGGCAACACCGGCAGCGACGACCGAGATGGGATACCAGCCGCCGTCGCGAGCGTGGGACGGCCGGGCCCGCGCGGCGCCGAGGACCGCCGACCGCACGACCGGATCCACGGCGACGGGCATCGTGCCGGCGAGCCACGCGTTGTCGCGGCGCAGCGCCGCCTCGTCCCGGCGGCATGCCTCGCATTCGCGGAGATGCGCCGCGAGCCGGTCGCGCTCGACCGCCCGGAGCTCCTCGTCGATCGATCGCGCGAGGAGATCCCGAAGCGCGTCGTGACCCGCGCCGTCCGGGGCGCTCATCGCGGCGACTCCACGCCCATGTCGGACAGGATCTGTCGCAGCTCCAGCCGGGACCGGCTGAGCAGCGTGCGGGTGGCTCCGGGCGATCGAGAGATCGTCGCCCCGATCTCCGCGCTGCCGACGCCACGGGCGGCCAGCAGGAGCGCGACTCGGGCATCGGCGGGCAGCCGCGCGAGCGCCACCCCGAGGAGGCGGTCCCGGTCGTTGCGGAGCGTCTCGTCCTCGGGCGATGGCGCATGTGAGCGGTCGATCAGTCGGGCCGCCCAGCGTGCCGCGACCGACGCGCGCCGGGCGCGGCTCACGATGAGGTTTCCGCAGACCCGGAACAGCCAACGGCCCAGGTCATCGGGTGCTCGATCCGATCGGAGCTGGCGGACGAGCCGAAGGAACGACTCCTGGACGAGGTCCTCGGCGGTCGCCGGGTCGCGAACCGCCGCCCGTGCGAACGCGTTCAGACGCGACGCGTGCTGGTCGAACGCCGCGGCGACCGTCGCCGAGATGTCCATCGGCTGCGTGGCCGACCCGGCGAGCCGCACGACGGGCTGGACACGAGCCGACTCGGGCGACGGAGCGTCGGCACCAGGCCGGGTCGCCGAACCGTCAGGCGTTGCCATTCCCTCCACCGGCGATCGTCCCCCGGGGAGCCAGTCCAGCGTAGCCCGCCGGGTCGCCACGCGGGAAGCGGTCGCTGCCGTGATCACGCCGTTCCACCCGGGCGGAGGCGTCGCCGTCAGCCGGCGAACGGAACCTCCAGGTTGCCCCGTCCGATCCCGTACCAGATCGGCCAATCCCAGTCGAAGTCGGCCAATGTCTGCCACTTCAGGCTGACCTCGTCGTGGCCGTCCGACCGGACCCGCCCGTCGACGAGCTGGAGGACGAACGGCTCGCAGGTGGGGCCGTCCTTGCAGCCCTCGACGAATGCCACGTACCAGTCGCCGCTCGGGTCGAACCAGTAGTCGGCGTAGTGGATCGTTCCGGTCCACGAGGCCGCCGGGTCGGCCATGCGGAAGCGAACGAACCCGGTCCCGGCCTCGTATCGGCCGCGGACCGACGCCGAGATCGAGCCCACGACCGCAGCCGTCTCGGTGGAGATCAGCGTGCCGCTTCCGGCTCCGCTCAGCTCACCGGCGGCGACGGGTCCGGCGGAGCCGACGCTCGCGGTGAGCAGCAACGCAGCAACGATCACGAACGTGCGCATCGGGTTCCCTCCGAGTGAACCGGCCCCATGGCCGTCGCAACCCACGACGCGAATCGACCTGCGTCGTTACAGAGCTCCCTTCGCCGGCGGACCGATCACCGCGGCGGGAGCTGGATCGCTACCCCGCGTACTCCCGGATCCGCCCGGCGACGCGGCGCAGCGCCGGCCGGTCGGGGCAGGCCACGAACACGGTGTCGTCGCCGGCGATCGAGCCCGCCACCTCGGACCAGCGCGCGCGATCGAGGGCCGCCGCGATGGCATGGGCGGACCCGGGCAGCGTCTTCACGATGACGAGCAACCCGGCCTCGCGGACCTCGATCGGCAGGTCGTGCAGCAGGGCGCGCAGCCGGTCCTCCCCGGAAGCATCGGCCTCCACGAGACGGGGTGGCAACGCGTACGCCTGGGTCCCGGACCGCGCCGCCTTGACGAGTCCGAGCTCGGCGACGTCGCGTGACATCGTCGCCTGCGTCGTCCGGAAGCCGCGATCGCGGAGTGCGCCGGCCAGCTCCTGCTGGGTCCGGATCGGGCGCGACGACACGAGGTCCCGGATCGCTCGGTGGCGGAGCTGCTTCATGACCTCCATCGGCGGGAGGGTAGCGCGCGGGACCGCGCGCGGCGCGGCCTCAGCCGAGCCAGAACACGAGCACGACCGCGGCGATCAGGACGCGGTACGCCACGAAGATGTCGGTCGAGCGGGATCGGAGGAAGCGCAGCAGGAGCCCGATCGCCGCCAGCCCGAACACGAACGACGTCGCGAGGCCGGCGACGAGCGGCGCGGTCTCGACGGCCACGCCGTCGCCGCGGATCGCCCGCAGCGACTCGTAGGCGACCGCGGCAGCCGTGATCGGCGTCGCCATGAGGAAGCTGAACCGCGCCGCCTCGTCGCGTCGCAGGCCGAGGAACAGGCCCGCCGAGATCGAGATCCCCGATCGGCTGATGCCCGGGATCAGCGCAAGCGCCTGGGCGGCGCCGATGGCCAGCGCCTTCGGCAAGGACAGGTCGATCGCGAGCAACCGCCGCGAGCCGGATCGCTCCGCCAGCCACAGGATCGCGCCGCCGACGACGAGCATGAGCGCCACGAGGCCGACCTCGCGGATGGCGTCCTCGAGGTCGTGGAGCAGGAAGCCGATCGCGAGCGCCGGCAAGGTCGCGATGGCCAGGAGAACGGCCATGCGCCGGTCGGGATCGCTCGCGAGCGATCGGTCGCGGACCGCCGCGAAGAACGCCGGCACGATCCGGAGCCAGTCCCGCGCGAAGTAGATCAGCAGCGCCGCCAGCGTCCCGAGATGGAGCATGACGCTGAACTCGAGCGACGTGATGAACGGATCGCGGATGCCGAGCAGGAACGGGACGATGATCAGGTGGCCGCTCGAGGAGACCGGCAGGAACTCGGTGAGCCCCTGCACGATCCCCATGATGACGGCGGCCGTCAGCGAATCCACGAAGTGACCCTTCGCTGCGGCCGCTGCGGCGTGCGTGCCTCCGGGAGCGGCGTGGCCGCTACCGGATGAACAGCGGGGCGAGGACGAGCGTGATCGTCGCCAGGAGCTTCACGAGGACGTGGAGCGACGGGCCCGCGGTGTCCTTGAACGGATCGCCGACGGTGTCGCCGACGACCGCCGCCGCGTGGGCGTCGGTCTTCTTCCCGATCACGTTGCCGGCGGCGTCCTTGAGGTTCCCGGACTCGATGTACTTCTTCGCGTTGTCCCACGCGCCGCCGCCGTTGTTCAGGACGGTCGCGAGGAGCACGCCGGCGATCGTGCCGACCATCAGCATGCCGGCCACGGCCTGGTAGCCGAGGAGCAGGCCGACGAGGATCGGCGTCGCGACGGCGACCAGACCCGGGAAGACCATCTCGCGGAGCGCCGCGCGGGTCGTGATGTCGACGACGCGGGCGTAGTCCGGGCGCTGGGTGTAGTCCATGATCCCCGGCATCTCGCGGAACTGGCGACGGACCTCGACGATGATCGCCTGGGCCGTCTTGCCGACCGCGCGGATGGCGAGCGACGAGAAGAAGTACGCGAGCATCGCACCGATCAGGGCGGCGACGAAGACGCTGACGTCGGCCAGGTTGACCGCCGTCAGGAGCTCGACGCCCTGCTTGCCGGCCTTGATCTGGTTGCCAAGGATCAGGTTCACCTTGTCGATGTAGGCGCTGAACAGAAGGAACGCGGCGAGCGACGCCGAGGCGATCGCATAGCCCTTCGTCAGGGCCTTCGTCGTGTTGCCGACGGCGTCGAGCCGGTCGGTGATCTCGCGGGCGCCGGCCTCCGACCGGCTGAACTCGGCGACGCCACCGGCGTTGTCGGTGATCGGGCCGAAGGTGTCCATCGCGAGGATGTAGGCCGTCGTCATCAGCATGCCCATCGTGGCGACGGCCGTGCCGAAGATCCCGCCGACGTTCTTGCCGTCGACGGTGAGGAGGTGGGCCTGCTCGCCCAGCCAGTGGCTCGCGATCAGGGCGATGCCGATCGAGATCGCGGTGACGAACGTGGTCTCGAACCCAACGGCCGTGCCGCTGATGATGTTCGTCGCCGGGCCGGTCCGCGACGCCTCGGCGATCTCGCGAACCGGGCGGAACGTGCCCGCCGTGTAGTACTGCGTGATGTAGACGAAGGCGACGCTCGTCGCGAGGCCCACGACGCCGCAGCCGAAGAACCAGATCCAGGCCGGGATCCCGTTCGCGCCGGTCGCCGCGCCGGTGCCCATCATCACGTTCGTCGTGATGAGCAGGCCCACGACCGACAGGATCGTCGTGACCCAGTAGCCGCGGTTGAGGATGTTCATCGGGTCCTCGTCCTCGCGGCCGCGGATGAAGAACATCGCGACGATCGTCGCGAGGAGCCCGAACGCACGGACGACGAGCGGGAAGAAGATCCACGACTCGGGATGGTCCCAGCCGGACGCCTTCGCGATCGAGAACGCCGCGACGCCGAGGATCATCGCGCCGATGTTCTCGGCGGCGGTGGACTCGAAGAGGTCGGCGCCACGGCCGGCGCAGTCGCCGACGTTGTCGCCGACGAGATCCGCGACGACACCCGCATTCCGAGGATCGTCCTCCGGGATGCCGGCCTCGACCTTGCCCACGAGGTCCGAGCCGACGTCGGCGGCCTTCGTGTAGATGCCGCCGCCGAGCTGGGCGAAGAGGGCGACGAACGACGCGCCGAACCCGAAGCCGACGATGACGAACGGCGCCTGGTCGACCGTGATGTCGCCGAGGAGCGCGTCGTAGAGCGAGAAGATCCCCCACACGCCGAGGAGCGACAGCGCGACGACGAGGAAGCCCGAGACGGCGCCGCCGCGCATCGCGACCTGGACGGCCTCGACGAGGCTCCGTCGCGCGGCCGCCGCGGTCCGGACG
This sequence comes from Candidatus Limnocylindrales bacterium, assembly GCA_035688935.1. Classification (GTDB taxonomy): domain Bacteria; phylum Chloroflexota; class Limnocylindria; order Limnocylindrales; family CSP1-4; genus CF-46. Next base: position 13,947 of record DASSMI010000028.1, read on the forward strand.
TTCGAGCGGACGCTGATCGTCATCCCGATGATGCCGGCGAGCATCGAACAGCCGGCACCGACGAGGAAGGCGAACGCGGTGAGGAGGCCGATCGGGGCGCCGGCCAGGGCCGGGACGTCCGCGACCTGGGCGTTCTCGACGAGCGCGATCACGACGCCGATGACGACCGCGCCACCGAGGGCGAGGAGCCCGATCGTCGTGTACTGGCGCTTGACGAACGCGTCGGCACCCTCGCGGATCGTGTCCGCCACGTCCTGCATCGCCTGGGGACCCTTGTCGCGCGACAGGACGTCGCGGGCCAGGTACAGGGCGAACAGCACGGCGACCACGCCGGCGATCGGGATCAACAGCTGGAGCGTCGCGCTCATCAGGCTTCGAGGTCCTCCACTCTCATCGGGGCCCCGGGCGCACCGATCGCGCAGCGGAACCCGCGCGCGTCATCGGGGGAACGAGGCAGCCCGAACGTGATGTCGGCGGACGGGCCGCGGGGGAGTGTATCAGGGCCGCACGCGGACTCGCCACACGAAGGGGCTCCATCGGCGGCGCGTGATGGGACCGCCGGGCCACCGGCGGCGAGGACGGTCCGGCCCTATGCTGTGCCGCCGTGATCACCCCCACCCCGCCGCAGACGGCGCAGTCCACGAGCCGGCGCGGCCTCGGCTGCCTGCTCGAGATCGTCGAGACGCTCGTCCTGACGGCGGTCCTCTTCTGGGTCATCCAGAACTTCGTGGCCCAGCCGTTCCAGGTGAAGCAGCACTCGATGGAGCACACGATCGAGGACAGCCAGTTCGTCCTCGTCGACCGGCTGACACCCCATTTCGACGCGTACCACCGGGGCGACATCATCGTGTTCATCCCGCCGGCCAACATCGAGTCGCCGGGCGGCGATCCGTACATCAAGCGCGTGATCGGCGTGGCCGGGGACACGGTGACCCTGAAGGGCGGCAAGGTGTTCGTCAACGGCATCCAGCTCGACGAGCCCTATGTCTACACCGTCGGCGACGTCCCCCAGCCGACCGTCCCCGATCCGCCCGACGGCGGCAAGACGACGTGGACCGTTCCGGCCGGCGACCTGTTCGTGATGGGCGACCACCGGATGCAGTCGACGGACTCGCGGAACTTCGGTCCGATCGAGATCTCCCGGGTGATCGGGCGCGCCTGGCTGCGCTACTGGCCGGCCGACTCGTTCGGCGTGCTGCCCACCGATTCGCACCCGGAGCTCGGCACGCCGACGCCGGGGCCGTCGGCATCACCGGCGGGGGGCACCAAGCCATCCGCCAAGCCCACGACGAAGCCGAAGCCCAAGCCGAGCCGCACGCCACGGCCTTGAGCGGCTCGCCGGGGCGGCCCGCCCGACGACCTATACTGCCGAACTTGTGACCCGCCTTCCCCCTTCGACGTGAGCCGGAAGCCCGCGCTCGGGTGCCTCCTGGAGATCGTCGAGACCCTCGTCCTCACCCTGGTCATCTTCTGGGTGATCCAGTCGTTCGTCGCACAGCCGTTCAAGGTCCAGCAGGTGTCGATGGAGCGGACGCTCGAGCCCGATCAGTACGTCCTCGTCGACAAGCTGACGCCGCGGTTCGACGCGTACAAGCGAGGCGACATCGTCGTGTTCAATCCGCCCGGGACCTGGACGCAGGCCGACCAGCCCTACATCAAGCGCGTCATCGGGATCGGTGGCGACACGATCGAGCTCCGCGACGGATCGGTCTACGTGGACGGGACGAAGCTCGACGAGCCGTACATCTACCAGGAGGACGGGCTGCCCCAGCCGACCGAATCCTTCAACGGCACGGATCGCTGGGTCGTCCCCGACGGCGAGCTGTTCCTGATGGGCGACCACCGCGGCAATTCGTCCGACTCGCGCGAGGGCGGCCCCGTTCCGGTCGATCGCGTCATCGGCCGGGCATGGCTCCGCTACTGGCCGATCAACACGCTCCAGATCATCCCGACGCCCAGCCACCCGGAGCTCGCGACCCCGAGCCCGTGAGCGCCGGCTCGATCGCGGCGGACCCGGCGTGAACCCGGCCCTCGCGGCGCTCGCCGTCGCGTGCCTCGCGGGCGCCGTTCTCGCCGTCTCGGCCCGCGACGTCCGGACGGTCGTCCTCGGTCTCCTGGTCGTCCTGGCGGCGGCGCCGCTCATCGCAGATCCGTGGCCGGGGCCGCTCCCGGCGCTCGTCCGGATCGCGGGCGCGCTGCTGGCGGTCCGGCTCGTCGTCGTCGGCGTGCGCGAGCTGGGTCCGACGGTGGGGACCCGGATCGGCTGGCCGGCCGCGGTCATCCTCGCCATGGCCGCCGCGATCGCCGGCGCCGTGAGCCACGGTCTCGGCGCGGCGGCGCTCGGGCCGGCCGAGGCCGGAGCCGCCGGGTTCGCGCTGATCGCGCTCGCGGTCGGCCCGCTCGTCGTCGCCCGGGATGTGCTGCGACTCGGGGTTGGTTCGGTGCTGCTCCTCACGGGCGCGCTCCTCCTCCGAGTCGCCCTGGACCGGCCGCCGACCGATGCCGAGCATCTCGTCGCCGCGCTCCTCACCGTGGGCCTGGGCGGCGCGGTCGCGGTGATCGCGGCTGCGGCCATGGCGGCGGGTGGGCTCGAGGCGGCAGGCGCCGGCTCGAGCGGTCGCGCGCGGCCCCCGGACGCCCATCGCCTCACCGACGCCGAGCGCCGCCGGGGCCGTCGTGGGCCGATCCAGCCGACGGCCGTCGATGACCGGCAACCGCCGGCCGACGGACCGGCCGCCGGGACGCCCGAGGTGCCGACCCCGCCCGCTGGGCCGCGGCCGCCCAACCTGCCGGCGAGGACTCCCCGGCGCACGAGCCAGAGACGGCGGACGACGCCGTGACGGTCGTCCCGTTCCTCCTGATCGCCGCGGCGACCGGGACCGCCTCGTTGATCGTCCGTGCGAACCGGACCTGGTCGACCGCGATCGCCCTCGTCGGGCTGCTCGCGATGGCCGTGACGGCGTCGCGGATCGGCGCGACCGCGACGGTCGAGATCGGCGGGACGACGCTCGCCGGCTCCGACTGGCTGCGGCTCTTCGCGATCCTCGGGAGCGTCGTCGGGATCCTTCTCGTCATCGTGGATCTCGCGGCCCTCCACGAGCCCGATGTCCCCGGCGTGATCGCGCTGGGGATCGGGGCGTCGGTGCTGGCCCTCGCGATCCCGGACGCGGGCACGGCCGTCGTCGCGGCCACGGCCGGTGGCCTGGCCGGCGTCCTCGTCGCGGCCCCGATCGGGGCGGCGGCCCGGGCGGCGGCGGTCGGCGCCCGCGAGCTGCGCGCGCTTGCGGTCGCGGGCGCGCTGGCGATCGGTGCGACCGCCTGGCTCGCGCGGCCGCTCGGCGACCTGTCCCTCGTCCCGGAGGTGTTCGGGCTTGCCTACCTCGCCTTCGCCGTCGCCGTCGCGATCCGGCTCGGCGCGATCCCCTTCCATCTCTGGGCGGCGCGGGTCGCCGATGCCGCGCCGGGCATCGCGCTGCCGCTGCTCATGGCGTGGGGTCCCGCGGCGTTCGCGGCCGTCGCGCTCGTCTGGATCGACCGCTCGGTCGCCCCGCTCGCGCTCCCGATCGAGGCCTCACGATCGCTCGTCGCCGTGGTCGGCGCCACCAGCGTCGTGCTCGGCATCGTCGCCGCCGCGATCCAGGACGACCTCGAGCACATCGTCGGCTACACGATCGCCGCGGACGCCGGGTTCATCGTCCTGGCCCTGGCCGGGTTCGATCCGGCCGTCTGGGAGCCGAGCCGGACGTGGCTCCTGTTCTTCGTGGTCATCCGCTCGGCGTTCGCCGCCTGGGCGGTGGCGATCCACGGCGCGTTCGGGACACGGCGCCTGCCCGAGATCGACGGGTGGGCCCGCCGTGCGCCGGCCCTCGCCGTGGCCCTCGTCGCGATCGCCGCCGCAGCGGTCGCGTGGCCGGCCCTGACGATCTGGACGGCGCGGGCGACGATCGCCGGTCTCGCTCTTCCGGGGCCGATCGCCGGGCTCGTCGCGCTTGCGCCCGTCGCGAGCCTCGTCGTCTACGGGCGGCTCCTGCGGGTCGGCGCCCGGGTCGCGGGCGCGGCGGTCCAGGCGGGGCGATCCGAGTGGCCGGGCTGGCCCGGTCCCCTGCCCCACCGGCCGATCGGCGGTCTGAGCTCGCTGGAACGCGGCTTCGAACGGACGTCGCACGCGATCGCCGGCGGGCTCGACATCCTGTGGGCGATCCCGGCCGCCCTCCGCGCGAACCGGACGCCGATCGCGTCGATCGCGGTCCTCGTCCTGGCCGGTCTCGGCGCGGCGATCGCGGC
>DASSMI010000029.1:0-7831 GCA_035688935.1 Candidatus Limnocylindrales bacterium
TCTCGCTGGTCCTCGCCGCCTGCAGCAACCCGCCCGCCGCCCCGGCGCTCACCGATCCCAAGGAGATCGTCGCGAAGGGCGTGACCTCGATCGCCGACGTCAAGACCTTCGAGTTCTCGACGACGTTCAGCGGGACCGTGCAAGCGCCGCAGCTCGGCTCGTTCGACCTGTCGACCGTCAAGATGTCGGGCGCCTTCGATCTCGCGAACAAGACCGCGAAGTTCAGCCTCGACGCCCCCGCGATCATGGGTACGAAGATCGACGCGCTCGTGATCGGCAAGACCGCGTACTACCGCGTCGCCGGCGCCCTCTCGATGCTGACCGGCGGCACGGCCGAGAAGTACACGAAGGTCGACGTCCCGGACGCCTCGACGAACCCGGACGCGGCCGCGCTCGAGGATCCGGCCAAGCTCGTCCAGAAGCTGAACGAGGCCCTCGCCATCCTTCCCGTCCAGCCGACGAAGGCGGCCGACGAGCGGTGCGGCGACGCCGACTGCTACCACGTGACGCTGGCCCTCACGGGCGACCAGCTGAAGGCCCTCAACAACGGGAACAGCGTCGACGGCAGCGCGACGTTCGACCTCTACACGCGCAAGCAGGACTACCGCCCGGCGAAGATCGCCCTGACCGCGACGACGGCCGAGATGGGCACGTTCGGGATGGTCCTCGAGATCCGCTACGACGTGGGCGTGTCGGTGGCTGCGCCGCCGGCGGACCAGATCGCGCCGTAGCGGTCCGCTGAGCTCGCACGAGGCCCGGGTGATGCCCGGGCCTCGCGATTCCGGCCCGCGGAGCCGCGTCCCCGGGGCCGCCCGGAGAGCCCGCGGCAAGGGGCCCGACCTACAATGGACGCGTGGCTTCCCCGACCCGCCGGACCCGGTCCGCACGCACCGACGACGAGGCTCCGGCCGGGCAGGGAACCGTCTTCGCCGACGACGCGCCGTCCGCCCGCGAAGCGCCCGCCGAGCCCGACTGGCTCCGCGACGCGCCACTCCCTGGTGACCAGCCGGCGGAGCTGACCGCCGACGAGCGACGGGCGCTCGAGGACGCTCAGGCCGCCGAGCGTGTCGCGAAGGCGAAGAGCCGCGAGCGCGAGATCGTCTCCCGGCTCAACCCGGAGCAGGCTCGCGCCGTCACCACGACGGACGGCCCGCTCCTGATCCTGGCCGGTGCCGGCTCGGGCAAGACCCGCGTCCTCGCCCACCGGATCGCGTACCTCGTCGGCGTCAAGGGCGTCCGGCCCTGGTCGATCCTGGCCGTCACGTTCACGAACCGGGCGGCCGGCGAGCTCCGCGAGCGGATCATCAGCCTGGTCGGTGAGCCCGGCCGCGACGTCGGGGCGGGGACGTTCCACTCGCTCTGCGCGCGCGTGCTCCGTCGCGACGGAGAGGCGATCGGGATCGACCGACGCTTCGTCGTCTACGACACCGAGGACCAGGGGAGCCTGATGAAGCAGCTCCTGCGCGAGGAGGACCTGCCGCTCACCGGCGAGTTCCGGCCGAGCGCGGTCCTGGGAGCGATCAGCCGGGCGAAGAACGAGATGCTCGACGCGACGTTCCTCGCCGAGAACGCGGTGAACCACCACGAGCGGACGATCGCGAAGCTCGCGGTCCGCTACGAACAGCGGCTCCGGAAGGTCGGCGCGCTCGACTTCGACGACCTCCTCCTGAAGGCCGTCGAGCTCTTCGAGAAGGCGCCCGACGTCCTCGCCCGCTACCAGGACCGCTGGCGCTACCTCCACGTGGACGAATACCAGGACACGAACCGGCCGCAGTACCTCTGGATCCGGGCGCTCGCCGCGAAGCACCGGAACCTCGCGGTCGTCGGCGACGACGACCAGTCGATCTACCGCTGGCGCGGCGCCGACATCCGGAACATCCTCGACTTCGAGCGCGACTATCCGGACGCGACGGTCGTGAAGCTCGAGCGCAACTACCGCTCGACCCAGCTCATCCTCGACGCCGCCCATGCCGTCGTCTCGCGCAACACCGAGCGGACCGACAAGAAGCTCTGGACCGAGAAGAGCGGCGGGACGAAGATCCAGCGCTTCGAGGCGTACAACGAGGAAGAGGAGGCAGAGTGGATCGCCCGCCAGGTCGAGGGCCTGGTGGGCGGCCGCGGCTCGATCCTCACCCGGCGCGCCGACGACGAGGACGCCGGACGGCTCCGGGCCCGCGACATCGCGGTGATGTACCGGATGAACGCGCAGTCCCGGGCGATCGAGGAATCGTTCCTGCGCTACGGGATCCGCTACCAGCTGGTCGGCGGGACGCGGTTCTACAGCCGGCGCGAGGTCAAGGACGCTCTTGCGTATCTGCGAGTCCTGCGCTCGGACACCGACTCCGTGAGCTTCGAGCGGATCATCAACGTCCCGGCCCGCGCGATCGGCGACAAGACGATCGAGGTCCTGCGCGCGGCGCAGGTCCGCGGCGGGATCTCGGCGTGGGAGTCGATCGAGGCGGCCGGCCGCGGCGAGCTCGAGGGGCTCGCGCCGCGCGCCCGGACGGCGCTGGCGGACTTCGCGGCGCTCATCCGGCGGCTCCGGTCGCGGGTCGGCGTGCTGAACCTCCCCGAGCTGCTCGACGAGACGCTCGAGGCGTCGGGGTACCGGGCGATGCTCGCCGACGGATCGGAGGACGGCGAGGAACGCTGGGCGAACCTCCTCGAGCTGCGCTCCGTGACGACACGCTACGACGACCTGGAGCCCGAGGATGCCCTCGACCGGCTGCTCGAGGAGACCGCCCTCGTCGCCGACCAGGATTCGTACGAGGGCGACGCCGACGCGGTCACCCTCATCACGCTCCATGCGGCGAAGGGCCTCGAGTTCCCGGTCGTGTTCATCGGCGGGCTGGAGGAGGGCGTGTTCCCCCACAGCCGGGCGCTCGACGACGAGAAGGAGCTCGAGGAGGAGCGCCGGCTGGCGTACGTCGGGATGACGCGGGCGATGCGCCGGCTCTATCTGTCCCATGCGTGGCGCCGGGCGACCTGGGGGATGGGCCAGCCGTCGGTGCCGTCGCGGTTCCTCCTCGAGATCCCGGCCGAGCTGATGGTCGGGCCCGATCTGTCCACCGGCGGCGGCGGACTGGATGTCGACCTCGACCTGGCCTTCGGCGCCCGGGGCACGACCCGCTTCGGGCGGACGATCCGGACGGGCGAGGCGGTCCCGGCGTACCGCCAGGGGAGCGGGATCCCCGGCGCCCCGGGCGGCGGCGAGCCGTTCCGGCCCAGTCGCGATCTCGCGGCCAGGCGCGACGCCTACGCCGCCGGCGCGCCCTCCGGATCGCTGGGCCGTCTCGGTCCCGCGCCGAACGGCCCGCCGAAGCCGCCGCGGCCGGTGATCCCGGGCGAGCGCCAGTACCGCGACGGGGATCGGGTCCGGCACGGCCGGTGGGGCGACGGGATCGTCGTCACGTCCAAGCTGACGCGGAGCGACGAGGAGATCACGGTCGCGTTCAAGGACCCGGCGGTCGGGCGGAAGACGATGCTCGCGAGCCTCGCGAACCTCGACCTCGTCGGCTAGGCTCGGGCGCGATGACCGCCACCGAGCCGACCCTCGAGCTGGAGCGGATCGTCTCGCTCGACGCGTTCGAGGCGATCGCCGCCGAGCGGATGGACCGCGGCACGTACGACTACGTCGCGGGTGGCGCCTGGGACGAGATTTCGCTGCGCGAGGCGCCTGAGGCGTGGCGGCGTCGCCGGCTCCGGCCGCGTGTGCTCGTCGACGTCGCCCACGTCGATCCGTCCACGACGATGCTCGGGGCGCGGACGGCGCTGCCGGTCGCGATCGCCCCGATGGCGGCCCAGGGCCTCGCCCATCCCGACGCGGAGTGCGCGATGGCCCGAGCCGCCGCCGCGGCCGGCGTCCCGATCGTCGTCTCGACGATGTCGACCGCGTCGCTCGAGGCGGTCGCGGCGGCCGCGCCGGACGCGACGCGCTGGTTCCAGCTCTACCCGCAGGCCGATCCAGCTCGCTCCCGGAGCCTCGTCGAGCGGGCCGAGGCGGCCGGCTACGGGGCGATCGTCGTCACCGTCGATCTCCCGACCCTCGGCTACCGCGAGCGCGACCTCCGCACGGGGTTCAACCTGTCGGTTCCGCTCGGCAACTTCGCCGACGAGCCGCCGACCCACGCGTCGCACGGCAGCCACGGCAGCCCCGACGGCACGTCCGGGTTCGAGATCCTGACCGAGGACCTGGACCGCGGGCTCGAATGGCGGGACCTCGCGGCGATGCGCTCGTGGACGTCGCTGCCGATCGTCCTCAAGGGGATCCTGACCGCGGACGACGCGCGGATCGCCGTCGAGGCCGGCGTCGCCGGGATCATCGTGTCGAGCCACGGCGCCCGTCAGCTCGATCGCGTCGTCGCCACCGCGGATGCGCTCGAGCCGATCGTCGCCGCGGTCGGCGGCCGGACGGAGATCTGGGTCGACGGCGGGATCCGGCGCGGACTCGACGTCGTCACCGCGCTCGCGCTCGGCGCCCGTGGCGTGCTCGTGGGACGGCCGATGTACTGGGCGCTCGCCGCCGCCGGTCAGGCGGGCGTCGAGCGGGCGCTCGCGATCCTCCGGACGGAGACGGTGATCGCGATGACGCTCCTGGGCGCCCGCCGCCCCGAGGACATCGTCCGGGACCACGTCGCCGGCTGACGGCGGCGGCCGCGACGGCGCCGACCGTCAGCGTGCCGGGCGGGTGAGCTGCTCGAGGTGCTCGTCGTAGTGCTCGTCGCTGTTCCCGCGGAACCACGCGGCCAGCGGCTCGCCTTCCGTCCACGCGAAGTGGGAGCCGTCGAACAGCTCCTCGTCGGACGCACCGTCGATCGCGGCGAGCAGCGCCTCGTACGCCTCGCGCTCGCTCGCGCGCACGTCGGCGAGCGAACGGTCGCGGCTCTCGCGCCAGTAACGCTCGTTCAGCTCGTCCGTCTCGACCGCGGGTTCCGTTGGCGCTCCGCTTCGCAGCCGGTCGAGCAGCCGCACGACGCGCCGCTCCCAGGCGTCGAAATGGGCGACGACGTCCTTGCGCGACCACGTCGCGTCGATCCGGTCGCCCATCTCGTCGTCGCTGAAGCGGGCCAGCGTGTCCTCGAGCGAGCGGCGACCGGTCCGGATCGCGTCGAGCAGCTCCGTGCGGGTCATGCCGGCATCGTGATCCGGCGGGCGGTCAGGGGCTGTCACGTTTGGTCGCGCTCGAACTGGAGCTCGACGCGCAGCTCGAGCGTCGCCCCGGGCTCGATCAGCTCGAGGCCGCCCGGTTCGCCGCGGAGGAGCCGGCGGATCCCGGCCGGCGCGTGGGTCTCCGGCTCGACCGCGGTCGCGTCGACGCCCGCGAGGTGGGCCGCGACGATGTAGCGAGCGCTCCGCGACGTCGACATCGTCGCCCGGAGGCCGGCCGCGGGCCACCGAAGGACGACCGGGGGGTCGCCGAGGCCCGTCCACGTCGCGTCGACGCCGAGCGCCAGCGGCCCGAGCGCTCGCCGGTCCAGCTCGCCCCGGACCGGCTCCGGATCCGACCGCGGGTCGGTGTTCGAGGGAAACGCATGCGACGCCGCGATCGCGACCTCGACCGGATCCAGGAACCAGGGGTGGATCCCGAGCCCGGCCGGCATCGGGTCGTCCGCGAGATTCGTGACGGCCAGCGTCAGCTCGAGCCGCCCGCGGCTCGGGGCCAGGACCTGGCTGACCTCGTACGGCCACGGCCAGCCGCCGGAGCCGCCCGCCGGGATCGTGAAGCGGCCGCCGCCGTCGTGGCCCCATTCGGCCGTCGCGACCTGTCCGTGGATCGCCGTCCCGTCCGGGAAGTTCGACGGCAGGTCGATCGTCCGGCCGGCGACCTCGACCGGCCCCATGGGGAGCCGGTTGCACCACGGCGCCAGCGGGTAGCTCCCCCAGAACCACGGGTCGTCGAGATGGACGCGCGGATCGGCGGGCGTCCGGAGGAGATCGACCCCGAACGCGCGGAGGCGGTGGAGCCGGGCGCCGACGCCGGGCAGGACCTCGACGGAGACGTCGCCGTCGTCGCCGAGCCGGACGAGGTCGCCCACGCGCCCCACGCTCATCGGAGCGTCATCGCCCGATCGGGCGCCAGGAGGAACGGCGGGAGGTACGCCGGCAGGTTCGAGAACGGCAGGACGTCGTCGTGCAGCTCGATGCCGAGCTCCTCCGCCATGAACGCGCGCCGCGCCTCGATCCGGGCCCACATCGCGGGATGGCGTGCCGCGATCTCCTCGCGGAGGGCCTCGTCGGCGAGCGCGATGCCGTCCTCGATGTTCGTCGTGAAGTACGGCCCGCCGGTCGCCGGGATGACGTCGACCTGGAACGCCATGCCGGATCGCAGCTCGATCGGCGAGCCGGCCCAGATCGGCGAGCTCACCCATTCGTCGAGATGGATCTGGTGGCCGGGGTTGAGGAAGATCCCGAAGAACGGGTCGCCGAGCCGCCGCGCGACGATCTCGTGGAGGACGCCGCCTCGGACGCCGATCCGGAGCGCGCCGTACCACTCGGCGATCGCGGCGAAGTACGGGCCCACGAGCTTGTCGACGTAATCGCCGATCCCGTCCGGCAGCTCGGCGGCGTCCTCCACGACGAACCCGGCCCGGCAGTTCAGCGCGCCCCAGATCCCGAACGCCACGGTGAAGCGATCGCCGCGCTCGATGGGCCGGTCACCGGGGCTGAGGAGCCCGAGCGTCGCCCGGGAACCGGCCGTGAGCATCAGGTGACACGACAGTGGCGTCCCGTCCCAGCCGAGCAGCCCGACCGCGTCGCGCTCGGTCAAACCCGGTCGCAGTCCCGCGAGGAGTCGGCGGATCCCGCCCGACGTCCGCGTGGCCGCGCCCTCGAGCTGGGCGAGCTGGTCGGCATCGTTGATCACGCGGAGCCCGTCGGCGGGGTCGATGAGCACGTCGCCGGCGTTCTCGACGAGCCCATCCGGACCGACCAGCGACCGGAGCGTCTCCACGAGGAACGCGGGGACCTCCATCGTCGAGCGCTCGGCGTACGTCTTCCAGCCCACGACCCCGACGCGGGCGCCGCGGCCGACGCCTTCGTCGGCGAGGATCTCGGCCAGCGGCCGCGAGCGATCGCGCGGTTGGTTGGGCAGGCTGAGGTCCTGGAACAGGTGACGGCGCATCGACAGGGGCGCCGCGCCGGCCATCCCCCAGCACTCGTTGCCGACGAGGATCGCCGGGTCGCCGGCACCGCCGGCATCGACGACCAGGATCGCCTCCTCGAAGCGCGGGTCGAATCCGGTCAGGAAGGAGATCCCCGCGCTGTGCTCGCGATCGGCCCAGACGACGGCCCGGTCGTAGCCCCGCCCGCGCAGCCGAGCCCGCAGCGCCTCGATCCGCTCCGGGTATCGCTCGGCGGGGAGGTCCGGCCGGACGGCCGGCTCCTCGAACCGTGGGAGGCCGATCGTCGCCAGACGCGGCGCGGCAGACGTCACCTGCGGGATCCCTCCAGGCTCAGGGAGTGGGCGGTGTCCATCGTCGCAGACCGGGCTCGCCGCGGCGCAGCTCGACGAACGAATCGGGCGTGGCCGAGAGCCACGGCCCCACCTCGCCATCCGGCCAGCGGACCCGGACCTGGGCGTCCACAGCGTCCCCGAGACCCACGTGGAGCCAGCCGAGCTGGCCACCGCCGTGCCCGCCGCCCACCGTCAGCTCCCTGGCGACGACGCGGTCGCCGAGCCGGACGTCGAGCCAGCCGCCGATCGCGTCCCGGTTCGGCTCGCCGGGATCGGTCACGTGGAGGGCCAACCAGTGCCCGAGCGGCGCCGGCGTCGCCGCGGTCCCCGCCCCGACGTTCCGCCAGATCCGGACCGGCGACGACAGGTGCGATTCGA
>DASSMI010000030.1:0-10581 GCA_035688935.1 Candidatus Limnocylindrales bacterium
GTCGTTCGCCGGCTTGAGCACCGACGGCTCTTGCAGGCGGCATCACTGCTGCACGCCGATGAACTCTTGGGCCGCGGTCGTGTACAGGCCTTGGAGGTATGGCACCTCCGCTTCGGTTTCACAGACGCGATGTCGCGTGAGGAGGCATACGCCCTCGCGCCGGCATTGCGAACAGTCCTAGACGACATTGCGAAGCGAGTGCAGACATAACTCGCCTTATCGGAAGTCACGCACGACCCCGCGAACGGTCTATCAGGCGCCCTCGCCGCGGTCCTCGTCCTCCTCGCGCCACGCTCCGACGCCGTAGACCTTCTCGACCGTCACGCGGACGGTGAAGCCGGCCGGCACGTCGCGCGACGGAAACCGTTGACCAGGTCCGATGTAGAACTCGGCCAGCCGATCCATGACGTCGAGCGCGCCGCCGGGTTGGATCCGGGCCCGGCCCGAGATCACCAGGTACGGATGGAGCGGCGCGCCGCCGCTCTCGTGCGCCTCGAACGACAGGACGATCCGCGGGTCCCGCCGGAGGTTGTCGAGCTTGTGCTGGTCCGAGAACGACGACCAGATCACCTCGTCGCCGTCGACACCGGCCCACGCGAGCGTCACGTGCGGCGTGCCGTCCGGGTCGAGCGTCACGATGTGCGCGAGCGGCCCGGTCGCGAGGAACGAGCGGACGCCGCTCGTGAGCTTCGTCCCCACGTCAGTCTCGGCGGTCGGCGCGATCCAGCCCGGCCTTGTCCCTGAGCTCGTCGATCCGCTCGGACGCCTCCGCCTTCGTCAGGTCACCGTCGACCCTCTCGCCGGTCTGGCGGCTCAGCGTCTCCAGGTACGAGGCCTGGGCGCCGGTCATCGGCTCGTCGCCGGTGACCCACTCGTCGGGATCCTTCTCGAGGCCCGGGCGCCGCTCGGGTTCGAGATCGGTGTCAGGGCGTGTTCGGTCTCGTTCGGTCATCGAGGTGCACCTCCGCTGTGGGATCGACCGCCGACGACCGTATCGAACGCCTGTTCTCTTGTGCGTGTCACGCCGACCCGCCGGCGTTACAGGAACGCTCAAGACGTCGTGACGCCGATCCGCTCCCGGTACGACAGCTCGCCGCCGATCCAGCCGGTGACCCCGAGGATCGCGGCGCTGACGGCCGAGATCGCCAGCGCGCCGCGCGCCACCGCGGTCCGCTCGTCCTTCGCCCGGATGACCTCGCTCACGAGGCCGAGCGCCATGACCGTCAGGTTCCCGCCGGCGTGGACCCACGCGGACTTGTGCGATCGGATCTCGCGGCGGCCGGTGAAGTCGATCGCGCCGAGCGATCCGGCGATCGCGCCGGTCACCAGGCCCGCACCGGTCAGGATCCGCGCGCCACGTGCCCAGAACCGGTCCTTCGTCCGGAGATAGGCCAGGTCGCACAGGAACGCGCCCACGAACGACCCGATCGGCAGCGGCACGATCGCGGGATGAAGCGGGTGGCCCTCGATCGCGGCGACGGCCTCGACCGCCGGCGGGCCGTCGGGCTCGAGATCGTCGGTGAAGCCGTCGTCGATTCCATCGTCGGACGCGACGGCTGGATCCATGATCTCGCCGGCATCCGGCCCGCCCGTCAGCGGCGCCGCGGGCGGCGCGTCGGCCGTGTGAGCGCCGAGCTCGTCGGCGATCCCGCCGACCCCTTCGGAGAACGTCGGCCAGGTGTCGTCGGGCGCCCACGACGCCGCGACCGTTCGGTCCAGCCCGAGCTCTTGGTCCTGCATCGTGATCGCCTCCGGTGCGCGTGATCGCGCTCGAGTCTGCCCGGCGGCCCGTGTCGGCCGCCCGCAACTCCCCGGACGAGCGTTGCGGGCGTGTGACGCCGGCCGAAACCGGACCGGACTCCTGAGGCGTAGCCGTGCGTGGGAGTGGAACCACCCAGAGCCCACGAAGGAGACCATCAGATGGGACGACACCGACTGATCACCGCCGGCGCCTTGCCACTGGTCCTGCTGCTCGCCGCGTGTTCGAGCGGCGGCGGGGCGACTCCTTCACCGTCGGCCGCACCGAGCACCGCGGCCAGTCCGTCGTCCGCCGCGAGCGCCGGCGGCTCGCAGTCCGCGTCGGAGGACTACCCGCTGAAGGCCTCCGCCGATGGCACGTACCTGACCGGCAAGGACGGCCTGACCCTGTACGTCTTCGCGAAGGACACGAAGGACTCCGGCAAGAGCGCCTGCAACGACCAGTGCGCAGCGAACTGGCCGCCATACATGGCCGACGAGACCGACGAGGTCGAGGCCGAGGGCGCGACCGGCACGCTCTCGATCGTCACCCGCGACGACGGCTCGAAGCAGCTCGCCTACAACGGCCTGCCCCTCTACTACTTCGCCAAGGACAAGGCCGCCGGCGACACGAACGGCAAGGCGATCGCCAACTGGTCGCTCGCGGCTCCGTAGGCCGTCACACCCCGGGGCTCCGACGCGGCGGCCGATCCGGTCGCCGCGTCGCCGTGTCCGGCACCGATCAGCTCGCCGGGCGACCCATCCCGTCGGGCCCGGCGGCACGGATCCGACGGACCGCCTCCCCTACCCCACCGGTCCACGGCTCCCCGTGGCCGGGAACGACCCACCGGGCCTCGAGGCCGTCCAGGTTCGCGAGCGACGCGACCGCCTGAGCCGGGTCCGCCGTGAACGGCGCGATCATCGGGCCGACCGAGCCGTTCGTGACCGCGTAGGTCGCCAGCGCGTCGCCGGCGAACAGGACGTCGCGAGCCGGGGCGTGGAGCACCGCGCTCCCGGGCGTATGGCCCGGAACGAGGACGACCCGCGGGGCGCCCGGGACGTCGAGCGTCGCGCCGTCGCCGAACGTCGAGACGACCCCGACCTTGACCTTCCCGAGCCCGCCCTTCCGGAGCCCAAGCCAGAGGAACCGCACCAGCGGGATCGGCTTGATCGGGCCGCCGCCCTTGGCCGGGTTCGGGACCTCGCCGCGGGCGAGCGTCGCGTCGAGCTCGTGGACCGAGACCGGCACGCCGCGGCCGCGGACGCGCTCGGCGAAGCCGATGTGATCCGAGTGGCCGTGGGTGAGGACGAGCGCTCGGATGTCGTCGAGGCCGCGCCCGATCGAGCTCAGCTCGGCGACCAGGTCCGACCAGTTGCCGGGCATCCCGGCGTCGACGACGGTGATCTCGGAGCCGTCGACGAGGAGATAGGCGTTGACGACCCCGTTCCCGACGCGATGGACACCCTCGGTGATCCGGGTCACGGGCCCCGGCGCCGGAAGAGGCAGAGCACGCGGGTCGAGCCTTCGACCGGACGCTCGTCGACGAGCTCGAAGGGCCCGGAGAACGCCGCCCGGAACCCGTCGGGGCCGTAGTCGGCGAAGACGTCCTCGCGCGTCGCGAGGAGCTGGCGGACCATGACGTCGTCGCGCGGCACGAACTCGATGATCAGCTCGCGGCAGAGTCCCGCGAGCTCCTCGGCGATCCCGACCAGGGGCAGGTTGCGACCGATGGCCAGGTGATGGATCAGGGCGAGGGCGAGGCCCACGTCGGCCGGACCCCGTTCGCGGAGGGATGCCCGTTCGCCGTGGCGCCAGCCCAGCGCCGGGCTCGGGTCGGCGAGGTCCATGACGAGCGGCAGGATGTCGTCGCGGGACTCCGCCTTCAGCGCCCGGTAGTTCCGCTCGACGGCGCCCGGGTCGATGTCGAACGCAACGACGCGCCGGCCACCGTCCGCCGCGATCCGGCTGAACCGGCCGGTGTTCGCCCCGAGATCCCAGACCGTGTCGCCGGTGGTCTGCGCCAGAAGCTCGGCGACGACCCGCTCCTTCGCGGCGGTCGCCTCGGCGCCGTAGCTCGTCCGCGTGTCGTAGTCCGCCCACTGGGTGCCGCTCGGCTCCCAGCGCAGGCCCTCGATCGTGCTCCGCAGGCTCGTCACGAGATTGCCGACGTTCACGCTCCGCGTCCTCTCGATCCGGTCGGCCGCGGCTTCGCCCGTGCCGGCGTAGCGGCGTTGCGCCCGAGCATGGAGGTGGACGTGGGCGCCCAGGCCCAGCCGGAGGCGGGACGAGCCGGGCAGGAGTCGGCTGACGAGGTCCAGCGGGATGCCGTCGATCTCGGTCCGGAGCATCCGGCCGAGCCGCACGTCGCGCGTCGCCATGAGCGCGAGTGGTCCCAGGAAGTGCTCGCAGAACTGGCGGTAGGCGATCCACGGCCGGCCGGCCTCGGCGGGCTCGAACGACAGGGTGTCGATGTGGATGGGCCGCGCTCCCACGAACTGGATGTTGTACGCACTCGCGTCGCGAAGGGTCAGGCCGCGGGCGAGGGCGGCCTCCTCCAGGTCGAGGGTGAGGAGCGCCGCGTCCCGGAGCTGCCCGAAGGACCACTCGTAGGGATACGAGATGAACGGGAGCTCGGTGGGTCGGAGGACGCGCACCGCCGACGGGGTCGCCGCCTCGGACAGCGGCGCCGGCTCGAACGCGACGATCTTGCCGTCGGCGACGAGCGTCTCGAGGATGCCGCTCGATTCGACGGCCGCCCAGCGTTCGGCGAACGAGGGCTCGATCTGTCGGAACAGCCGCCCGTTCCGGCGGTAGACGAATCCGCTCGGGTCGCGGAAGGACCCGGGGTCCCGCGTGACGGTCGCGGCCGCGCCTTCGGAGGGCGCGGCGACGGTCATTCCTTCGACCGCTCCGATTCGGACCGAGCGCCGAACATTCGACGGATGCCGTTGCCCGCACGGCGGAACTGGTTGCGCAGGACGATCGGCGTCGCGATCAAGCCCGCGATGACGGCCTGGATGATCAGGCTGCCGGAGCCCGGATCGATGTACGCGAGCGGGATGTGCAAGGTCTGCAACCTCGAGACCCGGACCGCATGCCCCGGCCCGAGACCGGGTCGCGCAACGATCCGTTCACGAAACGATAGCATCCGTTCATCCGCGCGTGGCTTCGTCAGCCGCCCTGCCGGTCCCCGTGAGCAGCCGCCGGATGGAGGGTCCAGCCGCACGTGATGGTCATGCACGCAGCCCGCGGGATCGCTCGGCGCTTGACCGCGGAACGGCGCACGGCCGGCTGGCACCCAGTCTTCGTCGCGGCATACCCCGTCCTGTTCCTGTGGTCGTCGAACCTCGAGGAGGTCCCGGCCAGCGACGTGCTGCCGCCGCTCGTCTCGATCGTGGGAGCAGCCATCCTCGTGACCTTGGCATTGAGCGTCGTGCTCGGCGACCGGGCACGTGCGGCATTGATCGTGACTCCGGTCGTGCTGGCGCTCCTCACGTACGGCCACGCCGTGGATCTCGTGCCGCTGCCGGGAACGATCCACCGGCTCGGCTGGGCGGCGCTGATCGGACTCGCTGCCTTCGCCGCGTGGCGGCTCAGCGACGCGCGGCTCCTCGCGCTCGACCGGGCCGTGTCGATCGTCGCGATCGTCCTCGTGGGGCTCACCCTGACCTCGATCGTCCCGTTCGAGATCCAGTCGGCGACGGCCGCTCCCGCGCCGGACGTCACGGCCGCGCGGCCGCTCGCGACGCAGACGGCCGCGCAGAAGCGGGACGTGTACTGGCTCGTGTTCGACCGGTACCCGTCGGATCGCGCGATCAAGCTCCAGTTCGGGCTCGACAACGAGCTGACCGCGTGGCTGCGCGACCACGGCTTCCAGGTCCTCACCGACAGCCACGCGAACTACCTCACGACGGCGCTGTCGCTCGCGACCACGGCGAACCTGCGGCCGCTCGACCAGCTGACCGCCGGGACGACGCCGGGCGCGAGCTTCCTCGATCGCGTCTACGACAGCCTCCAGGACTCGCTCGTCGCCCGCCAGTTCAAGGCGCTCGGGTACCGCTACATCCACGTCGGATCGTGGTACGGACCAACCCGCGTGGACCGCGGCGCCGATGTCAGCCTCAACGCCTCGGGCGCATCGGATTTCAGCTCCGTCCTCCTGGCGAAGAGCGCGCTGCCGCTCGCGTTCCGGGCGCTGGGAGTGACCGAGCAGACGTTCTCCAAGAACTACCAGCACGGGAAGTACGAGCTCGACCGGCTCGACGGCCTCGTGAACGAAGCGGGCCCCAAGTTCGTCTGGGCGCACGTCCTGCTGCCCCATCCGACGTACGTCTTCGACACCGACGGGAGCTACATCCCGCTCGCGAAGTCGAAGGCGCTCGGCGAGAAGGAGGCGTGGCGGCGCCAGACGGCCTACGCCAACCGCCGCCTGGAGGCCTTCCTCGGAAGCCTGCTCGCGCTGCCCGAGGACCGCCGGCCGATCGTGATCCTCCAGGCGGACGAGGGCCATCGCTTCAACGTCGCCGCGACCGACGAGGGCGAGGACAAGGGCTCGTTCGACTGGGCGACGGCGACACCGGACCAGCTCGAGATCAAGTTCGGGATCCTGAACGCCTGGTACGTCCCCGGCGGCGGCCTCCAGCTCGACCCGCGGATGACCGCGATCAACACGTTCCCGACCCTGTTCGATGGCTACTTCGGGCTCGACTACCCCCGGCTGCCCGACCGGGTCCTGACCTCGATCGGGAACGTGAACCGGAACGTCCTCCTCGACATCACCGATCGTCTCCCGAGCCTCCGCGGATGACGGCGTCGGTGACCGGCTCGATCCGGAGCTGGCTCCGCCGCGCGCGGTCGCGGCCGTGGCCCGTCCATCCCGTGCTCTTCGGGGCGTACTTCATCCTGTTCCTCCTGAGCCAGAACCTGGGCGAGGTCACGTGGCAGGAGTCGCTGCCATGGGTCGTCCTCGCCGCGATCGGGTCGGCCGCGGTCACGCTCGCCACCGGGATCCTGTTCGGCGATCTCCGGCGCGGTGCGCTCGTCGCCGCGGCGATCGTCGTCTGCTTCTTCGGGTACGGCCACATCGCGGCCGCCCTGAGGCCGCTCCGGATCCCGTCGCTCGCCTTCCCGCTCGGCTGGGTCGCGCTCATCGCGATCGCCGCGATCGTGGCCGTGCGCGGCCGCGAGCGCGTGCTGCCGCTGACGCGCGCGCTGAACACGATCGCCGCCGTGCTGATCGTCGTGACCCTCGCGACGATCGTCCCCTACGAGCTCTCGCGCAAGCCAACCGTCGGCCTGAACCCGGTCGACGTCGGACCGACCGGCGCGAGCGGCGGCCGCAAGCCGGACGTCTACTACCTGATCCTCGACCGGCACGCGAACGACGCGACGCTCGATGCCGTGTACGGCGTCCAGAGTCCCCTGACCGACCGGCTGCGGGCGTCGGGCTTCACCGTCCTCGACCACGCGTATGCGAACTACATGCGGACGCATCTGTCGCTGGCATCGTCGATGAACATGTCGTACCTCGACCAGCTGACCGAGGACTACGGACGCGAGAGCAACGACGTCCAGTCGGTCTTCAAGCTCCTCCAGGACGACGCGGTCGGTCAGTTCCTCAAGGGTCAGGGATACCGCTACATCCACACCGGGTCGTCGTACCAGCCCACGAGCCGGAGCGCGCTGGCCGACGAGAACCCGCAGCGCTCGAGCGACACCGACTTCTCGCGCGTCCTGTTCGACACGACCGTCCTGCCGGGGATCGCCCGGCGGGTGACGAACGGGCGCGACCCGGACCGGGACCGGCTGTACGAGACGGCGCGCTGGCAGTGGGGCGAGCTCGCCCGGATCCGCGATGAGCCGGGCCCGAAGTACGTGTTCTCGCACTTCCTGCTGCCCCACCCGCCGTACATCTTCGATCGCGACGGGAGCTACGTCGACGAGGCGACCGAGAAGAGCCGGACCGAGGCCGACAACTACGGCCGCCAGGTCGCCTACACCGACGCCCAGGTCCTCGACTTCATCGCCCCGCTCGTCGCGCTGCCGCCCGACCAGAGGCCGATCATCGTCATCCAGGCCGACGAGGGGCCGTTCCCGCGCCGGTACGCGCTCGGCGGCGGGACGTGGGACTGGACCCAGGCGACCGATGCCGAGCGGGAGCAGAAGTTCGGCATCCTCGACGCGATCCTGCTCCCCGGCGACGGGCCGCAGCCGGCCCCGTCGATGACCCCCGTCAACACGTTCCGGTTCCTGTTCGATCGGTACTTCGGGGCGAACCTGCCGCTCCTACCCGACCGCGTCTACATCTCCCGAACGGCCTACCGGGCGTTCGACTTCATCGACATCACCGAGGAGCTGCGCTGGGGCCCCGAGCTCCTGGGGTCGCCGTGAGGGTCGGGACGGCGCGGCAGCCACGGCACCGCCGACGAGGATGACGAGCAGCGGGACGTAGTACTCGTGGTAGCGCGGTTGGACCTCGGCCACGACGTGGATCGCGATCGCGCTCAGGAGGATCAGCAGGACGGTCACCACGGCGGGCGGTCTCGTGCGCCGGAGCCGGACGAGCGCGACCAGCGAGGTGATCAGAAGCGCCACCCAGCCGGCCTGGCTGACGAGCGCCACGACCGCCGCAACGCGCGGCGCCGGCTGTGGACTGTCGGGGCCGAAGACCAGCCCGATCGGGTAGTCCGCCCGGTCCCACATCGCGGCGAACTTCGCCGGCTGGATCCGGACGCTCGCGAACCCGTTCTTCCGCAGACGCTCACCGATCAGGTTGCCGGCGGCGTCGTTGAATGCCCGTGACTGCTCGAGGTACAACGGGCGGAACGCCGTCCCGGGCTGCCCGTCGCCCACGATCGGGAACGGGACGCCGGCGGCGTCGGACACCGCGAGACGGTCGGTGAGCCGGTACTGGCCGTGACTTGCCGCGTTCAGGCCGATGTAGACGGTCCACTTGTCGAACAGGCTCGGCGACGCCGAAAGACGGCCGTTCACGCTCGCGTTCCAGGCGACGATCGGCGCCACGGACACGGCGAACGCGACGACGAACGTGAGTCCCGTCCGCCACCACGAGGCGCGACCGCGGGTCGCGATGAGCACGACCGCCAGGACGGCCGGGAGGAACAGCTGGCTCGTCGGGCGAACGTACTGTGAGAGGCCGAGCAGCACTCCGCACCCGGCGATGACCGCAAGGGATCCCGAGCGGCTCCGAAGCGCCACGAGCGCCACGAGGGCGAGCGCCGCGCCGTACGCGATCTCGGTCCCGAGGACGAGCGTGAAGAACACCTGCGAAGGGATGATCGCGAAGGCCATGACCGCGACGGCCGCCGATCGATCGCCCCAGGCGTCGCGAACGACGACGAGGATCGCCACGCCGGACACGATCCCGAGCGCCACGTTCACGAGCTCGGCGGACAGGACGCCCGCCCCGCCCAGGAGGACGATGCCGGCGGCCTCGAGGAGCGGATAGCCGGGTGGGACCGACGTCCAGAAGCCGTAGCCGGCGATCATCGCCTCGGCGAGCGATCGATACGCCAGGTAGTCCGAGAACAGCCGCGCGTCGAGCGCGACCGCCACGCCCAGCCGCACCACGACGAGCGTCCCGATGGCCAACGCGATTGCCGCGCGCGGCCGGCGTGACCCCAGCACGAACGCGGCGGCGAGGAGCGCCGCGGCGGTCGCGACGGCGGCTGCCGCAAGGACGAGATCCGTTCTCGGCAGGCCGACCGTGTGCGACCACGGCCGAAGCGCAGGCCCGAGGAGGTAGCGGACCGCAGACCAGGCCATCGCCGCGATCGCCAGGACGCCGCCGACCCACGCGACGATCGTGATGAGTCCGAGCGGATCGACGGTCACCGGCCGGGGCCGACGCATCGTGTCGCTCACCCCTCGTCGCATGCGGATGTCGATCGGATGCTACCGCGGGAGGTGTCCGTGCCCCGCGCCTGCGGCCCGTTCAGGGCACACGAAAACGCCCGAAGGAACCGCCGATCACTAGATGCTCCAGTCAATACAAGTACCGACCGGATCACTAGATGTTCGTGGCCCCTTCGGGCAAGACGAACCATAGGCGACGGGGCGTGCCGGCGTCGAGCCACTTATCCACGAGTTTCGTGACATCGGGCTTGCATCCGGGTCGGTTGTCCACATCCTTCCCACGATCGTCTCGGCCGCCGGATCAGGATCCCGCTCGTTCGAGCTCGAGGACCTTCGCGACCGCCGCCTCGGCGTGGATGCGGCCGCTGTCGACGAATGGCAGGCCGTCGTACGCCGGTTCGGTCAGCAGGAGCGGGAGCTCGGTCCCGCCGAGGAGGATCGCCTCGACTCCGCTTGTCGTCCGGAGCCGGCCCGCGATCTCGAGGAGCTCGGCGCGGCTCTCGTCGCGGAAGACGCCGTTGACGAGCTCGCCGAAGTAGATCGCCTGGACGCGCTCCTGATCCGCCTCGGGCGGTTCGACGATGTCGATGCCATGCGCGGCCAGCGCGGACCCGTACACGTCGCCGCGGAGCGTGTAGGTCGTCGCGAACAGGCCCACGCGGCGATGCGCCCGCAGCGTGGGTGCCACCGCGTCGACGATCCCGACGAGCGGCAACGGGCTTCGCGCGACGAGCCGATCGAAGCCGATGTGGCCGGTGTTCGAGGCGACGATCGCGACGTCCGCGCCGGCCGCCCGCAGTCGCTCCAGCTCGACGAGGAGCATCCGGAGGATCGCGTCCCGATCGTCGAGCTCGAGGAGCCGGTAGAAGGCGAGGCTGTCAACGCTGTCGATGACCACGCGCAACGACCGCCCGGTCGCGGCCAGGTACGCATCAAGACAAGCCCGGTAATACGCAACGGTAGAGGGC